>CAMVHB010000010.1 GCA_947167155.1 uncultured Lachnospiraceae bacterium
TTTCAAAACCGATAGCACTGAAGGCGCTTGAGGAAAAGCTGTTAAAATATCTTCCAAAAGAAATGCTGAACGGATCGGCTGCTTCGGAAGATGTCAGACCGCCTGAAAATCCCGCTTTAGATGAAGAATTTCTTGAATTTGCCCCCAACGAGGATGATTTGGGCGATGAGCCTGAAAAAGAAATCGACGCTTCGCTTTCAGAATTGCGGGAAAAAGGTCTTCATGTGGATGAAGGCATTGCTTTTGCGGCGGGGGATTCGGATTTCTATATCGAAATACTCAATGATTTTTGCAGTAAGCATAGAGAGAGGTCAGAGGAGCTTCAGCGATTCTTTGAGGCGGGTGAGATAAATGATTACGGGATACTCATTCATGCTCTCAAAAGCAATGCCAGGATGATCGGAGCGGATGAGCTCAGCGCATTGGCAGCAAAGCTTGAGAATGCTGCCTCGGAAGGCAGGAGTGAAGAAATAAATTCAGACCATCCAAAATTTATGGACAGGTATAGATCTACTGTCGAACTTATCAAAGAGGCGCTGAAGCTTGAAAAATGAATGCCCCCAGAAAATGACCCCAGGAAATGGCCCCAGGGGACGGAGTCAAGGGACCATTTTGGAAAAAAATGACCCCAGGGGACGGAGTCAAGGGACCATTTTGGAAAAAAATGACCCCAGGGGACGGAGTTAAGGGATCATTTTGGAACAAAAAATAATGGGGACGGCGTGATCACTTCTGCCGTCCCCATTTTGTTTGATTTTTTTCAGCCCAGCATCCCCGTGATCTTTCCTACTGCATCAGCAACGCCGCCGGCGGGAAGCTTGTCCTTGATCTGGTCGGCGATATTCTTGATATCATCCGCCGAAAAATTTTCTCCGACAAGGCTCTTCACCGTACCGATAGGATCGCCCTTGAACTTCGAGAGAAGATCGGGGTCTCCGGTAAACTTTGCAACGAGCTTTGCAACTTCAGCTTTGATGTCCATTTTTTCATCCTCCTTTGAAAATCAGTGTTTAATAGTATTTTACTTCATATTTTTGATCTCATCTATCGCCGCCTTTGCGTCCTCGCTCAGCGAAGCTCCCTCAAGCGACGAAACAAGCTTATCAGCAGCTGCTTCGAGATGCTCATATTTTTCTCTCGAGATCAGCTCGGTCTTTTGCTTTGTGATATCAGAGATGAAAACATAATAAAGATCGCCGTACTCCGGACTGTATCCGAAATGCCCGTAATCATCCACCCAGCGGATCTCCCCGTCCTTCCTTATGATGCGGTACTCAACGTGGTCAAAGCTGTCGCCTTCGTCCGAGTCGATCTGTGAATCGATGGAGCCCTGGATCAGATGGAAGTCGTCGGGATGCACCATTCCATTGAAGGTAAAGCCCGTGAGTTCCTTGAATTCGTCGATGTCCTTGCAGCCGTAGATATCGCATACTCGCTGGTTTGCGTATATCAGTTCCCTTTTCTCATCCTCTTTGTAAATGAAAAAACCTCCGGGAATAACGCTCGACATCTGCCATACCACGGGCAGTGTGTATTTTGTGAGTGAAAAATCGTCAGAATAGCGCTCCCTGCGCGAAGTGTTTGCAGCCAACTCTTATCCTCCCTTCATCTGTGGCACAAAACCGCCTTTCCCGATTATACACTATCCCGACGACTTGCGGAAGACGGCAGGCTATTTTATAATAGCAAAGTGGTCCCTTGACTCCGTCCCCTGGGACCAAAAAACCTAGGACCAAAAAACCCGGGACCAAAAAACCCGGGACCAAAAAACCTAGGACCAAAAAACCTGGGACCAAAAAACCCGGGACCAAAAAACCCGAGACCAAAAACCCGGGACCAAAAAACCCGGGACCAAAAAAACCGGGACCAAAAAACCGGGACTTAAAACCCACACTGAAAGGCCATTCAAAATGTCAGAAGAATCAAAAACAAACAATCCGCTTTCGGATTGCGGCTGCGAGAGCAAAAGAGTAGTCCAGTCCGAATATGACAGAAATATGGAGGTCGACCTTCTCGTAAAGCGCATTCTCAAGGATTACGAGGGCGAGCGCGACATTGACAAGACCGACTTTTACGACCGGCCCGGCCGCGAAGCCGTCCACAATATCACGGACAACCTCATCAGAATTGTATTTCCGGGCTTCTACCGCGACAAGACCTTCAAGAGTTACAATGCCTACGGTAATCTGACGGTCCTGATCGAAGATGTCATTTACAATCTCTCAAAGCAGATCGCAAAGGTAATGAAATACATAAGCGACGGGAAGGATCTCGACGAAAAGATGCTTCAAAGTCAGGCTCACTGCATGGCAGTGACCTTCTGCAACCGCATCCCGAATGTGCGGGCGGTCTTGAATACCGACCTTGAAGCCACCTACGACGGCGATCCCGCGGCCTACAACAAGGATGAGATCGTGTTGTCCTACCCGGGTCTTCTCGCGACCACCGTGAACCGCCTCGCGCACGAGCTCTTTCTTCTCAAGATCCCGCTCATCCCGAGGATAATGACCGAGTACGCCCATTCCCGCACCGGCATTGACATCCATCCGGCGGCCACGATCGGCTCTTATTTCTTCATCGACCACGGAACGGGCATAGTTGTCGGCTCGACCACGGAGATCGGAAACCACGTGAAGATATATCAGGGTGTGACGCTCGGCGCACTTTCGACTTCTGAAGGCCACGCACTCCACGGGATCAAGCGTCATCCCACTATCAAAGATAATGTCACAATATACTCCGGCGCTTCCATCCTCGGCGGCGATACGGTGATAGGCGAAAATTCCGTCATCGGTTCAAATGTCTTCATTACGCATTCGATCCCTCCGGATACCCGCGTTACCATCAAAAATCAGGAGCAGACCTACCGCGCGAAGGACGGCTCCATGATATTCAGGGACAACAAATGAAATGACTCCCGAAAAAAAACGCCTTATCACAAAGCTCCGCTTAAAGGATGCATTGATAATAATCCTTGGCTCGACCCTTCTCACGATCGCTGTCAAGTATATCCTGGACCCCTCCGGGCTCGTGACAGGAGGAGTTTCCGGTCTTGCCATTATCGTAAAGAGCCTATCCGGACAGTATCTTTCACTTGAGATCCCGCTCTGGGTCACAAACGTGGCGCTGAATGTCCCGATATTTCTTTACGCCTGGGCAAAGGACGGGGCGCGCTCCCTCGTCCGGACAGGGCTCGCCTTTGTAGTAAACTCGATAGAGCTTTGGATCTTTCCCGATTATCAGCTTTTCCCGATCGACAATCTCTTCCTGGTCTCGCTCTTCGGCGGCCTTTTGTTCGGGCTCTCATCCGGGATCCTTCTTTCCGTGCGCGCGACGAGCGGCGGCACAGACCTTCTTGGAAAGGCGCTCCACAGGACCTTCCGGAGCGTCTCGGTCGGAACCCTCATTCAGGTCCTCGACGGGATAGTCGTAGTCCTGGGCTTCCTTACCTTCGGTCTTGAGAAGTCGCTCTATGCCCTGTTTTCGATATTTATAATGGGGCGGCTCACGGACCTCGTGGTAGACACCGGAAAGAAAGCCAAGATGTGCATGATCTTTTCGGAGTCCCTGAACGACATCGCGGATTCGATAATCAATGACCTTAACCGGGGCTGCACGTCGCTTCACGCGACAGGCATGTATTCGGGGAAGGACAAAAATGTCCTCCTCTGCGTCTGCTCAAAGAACGACCTTCCGCTCGTAAAGGACATTGTGAAGCTGCACGACCCGAAGGCCTTTTTCATTATCTCAAATATCAGTGAGGCAATGGGAGAGGGCTTCTCCTCACTTAAAAACGGTAACGCCCTCTGATCTTAGAAAGGACCATCCTATGAAACCATTATCCACCCTCCTTACCGGCATCGACTACCGCATTCTCCAGGGCAGCCTTGACATGATAGAGAAGACAGATATCACCGCCCTTATCTCTGATTCCCGCAAAGCCACAGAGGGCGCGCTTTTTGTCTGCATCAGGGGCGCAAATAGTGACGGTCACTCCTTTGCCGCAGCAGTTGCGGATGTCGGCGCGAAATGTCTCATCGTCGAGGAGCCCGTTGATGTCAGGTCCGACTGCATCGTGCTGAAAGTAAACAATTCAAGGAACGCCCTCGCCCTCCTTTCCGCTTCCTGGTTCGACCATCCTGACCGGGATGTAAAGGTAGTAGGCATCACGGGCACGAAGGGCAAGACCACGACCACCTACATGATCAAGAATATCCTTGAAAACGCCGGAAAAAAGGTGGGGCTTATCGGAACGATCGAGACCATAATCGGCGACGAACACATCCCCTCAAAAAATACGACGCCCGAATCCTATGTCGTATTTGATTATCTTTCAAGGATGAGAGATGCCGGGATCGGAATCTGCGTAATGGAGGTAAGCTCCCAGGGCCTCATGCTTTCAAGGGTTGACGGCATTGATTTTGAGATCGGGATATTTACAAATATCTCCCCGGACCACATCGGAAAGAACGAGCACAAGGATTTCGATGATTATCTTCACTGCAAGAGTCTTCTCTTTACGAAGTGCAAAAAGGGCATCATAAATAATGACGATATCCACAAAACCGACATCATCAGGGACGCAACCTGCGAGATCGAGACCTTCGGGTTTTCGGGCGGCTGCGACTACCGCGCGACGGATCTCTCATTCGAAAACGAAAACGGCGCGCTTTCGATCAGATTCCATGTATCGGGGAAATGCGATCTTGACTGCACGGTCTCAATGCCCGGCCGCTTTTCCGCAATGAATTCGCTTGCCGCAATAGCGGTCTGCAGGCACTTCAATGCATCCGAAGGCGACATCAAAAAAGCCCTTCAAAGTACAAAAGTGAAGGGCAGGATCGAAAGCTTCCCTCTCCCTGAAAAATACAACTGCACAGTACTTATTGACTATGCCCACAACGCTGTGAGCCTTGAAAGCCTGCTTGAAACCTTGAAGGAATATCAGCCGAAACGCATAGTCACGCTCTTTGGCTGCGGCGGCAACAGGGCGGCAGAGCGCCGATACGAAATGGGCGAGGTAAGCGGCCGCCTTTCCGACTTTACGATAATCACGAGCGACAATCCCCGCTTCGAGGATCCGCTTCAGATAATGAAGGACATTGAAACCGGGATCAAAAAGACGACCGGCGAATATACAATGATCGAAGACCGCTTTTTGGCGATCAAATACGCCCTTTCAAATTCAAAGGATGGCGATGTCATAGTCCTTGCCGGAAAAGGGCATGAGGACTATCAGGAGATCAAAGGAAAGAAATATCCTATGGATGAGAGAGAGCTTCTTTCCCGCGCACTGGAGGAGCTTTCCTGAAATTGGGCAATTTTGCAGATATTATAATCGATCGAAATTCAAAGAGCCTTGACCATACCTTTCAATACTCTGTCCCTGACGACCTGCTTCCCCTTATCTCTCCGGGAACGCAGGTTGTAGTTCCTTTTGGGCAAAGAGAAATAAATGGGATCGTTGTATCTCTTTCCGATTCACCCAAAATTGACGAGAGCAAGCTGAAAGACATCAAGGAAGTCCCCGGGAAACAAAAAAAGATAATGGGCGATCTTCTTACACTTTCATCCTGGATGAAGGATCATTATGCCTGCACCTTGAATCAGGCGCTTCGGACCTGTCTTCCCGTAAAGGAAAAGACAAAGCGGCGGCAAAAAAAAGCCCCGGAGCAGGAGAGCGCAGCAAAGGAGCCTGAAATACCAAATATCGAACCAACCCTCTCAGACGCCCAGCAGACTGCCCTTGACACTTTCAAAACCGCTTATGACAATGGCGATCGAAAGCCCTTCCTTCTATACGGCGTGACAGGTTCCGGCAAGACCGAGGTCTATATCAGGATGATAGAGCACGTGCTTTCAATGGGAAAGCAGGCTATCGTCCTGATTCCCGAGATATCTCTTACTTATCAGACGGTGTCCCGCTTTTATTCCCGGTTTTTGGACAAGGTCGCAGTCATACATTCAAGGCTTTCAAAGGGCGAGAGGTCATATTATTTTGAAAAGGCGGAGAAGGGAGAAGTCGCAGTAATGGTGGGACCCAGGAGCGCCCTTTTTACGCCATTTCCCGATCTTGGATTGATAATAATAGACGAAGAGCAGGAGACCTCATACAAGAGCGAAAATGCCCCAAAGTACCACGCACGCGAGGTCGCATATGAAAGAGCAAAAATTACCGATTCCGCTCTCGTCTTTGGTTCCGCAACTCCTTCGCTTGAAGTATTTGAAGAAGTGAAAAAAGGAAATATCACCCTCCTTTCGCTTCCAAACAGGATCAATGACCGCAGAATGGCGCATACCGTGATAGTCGATATGCGCTCAGAACTTAAGCGCGGCAATATGTCTATGCTCTCAAAGCAGCTTTCAGACGCCCTGACAGAGACTCTTCAAAAAAAAGAGCAGGCCATGCTGTTTTTGAACCGCCGGGGGCTCATGGGCTTCATAAGTTGCCGCTCCTGCGGCCATGTGATAAAATGTCCCCATTGCGACGTTTCGCTGACATTGCACAGGGACAAAAGGCTCCATTGTCATTATTGCGGTTATTCAACCGACAATGTTGACAAGTGCCCGAAGTGCGGTTCAAAATACATAGGCTCCTTCAAGCCCGGGACTGAGAAGGTCGAGGCCTTTCTTAAGAAAAAATATGAAAATGCGCGTGTCCTTCGTATGGATCACGACACGACCCGCGAAAAGGATTCCTACGAAAAGCTCCTTTCAGCCTTTGCAGCCGGGGAAGCGGACATCCTGATCGGGACGCAGATGATAGTGAAAGGACATGATTTCCCAAATGTCACATTGATGGGAATACTGGCAGCAGACATGTCACTCAATGCCCTTGATTTTCGGAGCGCGGAGCGTACCTTTGATCTCATCACCCAGGCTGCCGGACGCTCGGGCCGGGGCGAAAAGGAAGGCGTCGTCTTCATCCAGACCTACCGCCCGGACAGCTATGCGATCACGAGTGCCGCAGCGCAGGACTATGAAGCGTTTGAAAAAGAGGAAGCCGCGTATCGAAGATTAATGAGCTACCCGCCTTTTTCCCACATGCTCCTTTTGCAGTTCATCGGGCGAAAAAAGGAAAAGCTCATGGAAGCCGCGGAATTTACATTTTCGATCATCAGGGAAAATGACCCCGGGCTTTTTCTTATGCAGCCCAGGGATGCCGGGATATCAAAGATAGATGACGAATACAGGATGGCGGTGACAGCAAAGGACGATGACAGGGGGCGCCTTGAAAACGCGGCAGCGCTTGTTTCAAATGCCCTCCTTACGGAAAAGGTCTTTTCGCAGACGGAAATATTTTTTGATTTTGATCCCGTTCGCGGGTTCTGAAAAACAACGCGGATCAAAAAAAAACCGCCTCACAGAGCGCGGATTAAAAAAAAACAGAAAGTCAGGTTAATTTATGGCACTCAGGGAAATCAGGCTCGAGGGCGACCCCGTGCTCACAAAGGAATGCAGACCGGTTAAGGCTATTACCGAAAGGCAGAAGATCCTTATCGAGGATATGCTCGAAACCATGTATGATGCCGACGGGGTCGGCCTTGCGGCACCCCAGGTCGGCGTTCTTCGTCGTATATGCGTGGTGGATGTCGGAGACGAGCACGGTCCCTACATTCTCATCAATCCGAAGATAATATCAAAAGAGGGTGAGCAGACAGGGCAGGAAGGCTGCCTCTCCGTGCCCGGCAAGGCAGGGACTGTGACGCGTCCCATGAAAGTCACTGTTGAAGCGCAGGACCTTGATATGAATGTGCAGACTTACGAAGGAGAAGGACTTCTCGCCCGCGCCTTCTGTCACGAGATAGACCATCTCGACGGTCACATGTATACGGAGATCGCGGAGGGACCTTTGTATGAAGTAGGACCCGAAGAGGAGGACGAGGATAGCGAAGAGAACGTTGCAAACGAGGAAAACGGAGACGCATTATGAAAGTGATATTTATGGGAACCCCCGACTTCGCGTCAAACATACTTTCAGACCTGAGCAGACAGCATGAGATAGTCCTTTGCGTGACTCAGCCCGACAAGGAGAGCGGGAGAGGAAAGGATATCCATTTCTCCCCTGTCAAGCAGTTTGCGATCGAACACGATATCCCTGTATATCAGCCTGCGAAGATCAGGTCAGAAGAAGCAACGGAGCGCCTTTCAGATATCGATGCCGACATCATCGTTGTTGCTGCATTCGGGCAGATCCTTCCAAAGGAGATCCTTTTTATGAAGCGCTTCGGAGCAGTAAATATCCACGCTTCTCTGCTTCCGAAATACCGCGGTGCATCGCCCATACAGTGGGCGATATTGAACGGCGACGAGTTTACCGGAATTACCACAATGCAGATGGGAGAAGGACTTGACGACGGCGACATCCTTCTTCAGGAAAAGACGAGGATAGAAGCAAACGAGACCGGCGGTTCTCTTTTTGAAAAGCTTTCTGAGATCGGCGGTCGCCTCATAAACGAGACCCTTGACGGCCTTTCAAACGGTACCATCAAAAGAAGACCGCAGGAAAATGAGTCTGCTACAAAGGTTGGTCTTATCACAAAGGATATGGGGCATATTGATTTCACGAAAAGCGCTTTTGATATCGAAAGGATGATAAGGGCCTTCAACCCCTGGCCTTCCGCGTACTCAAGACTTTCGAACAAGGTTGTGAAGTTCTGGAGTGCAAAGGCCTCGGAAAGTCTCCCTTCCGACCTGATAAAGGAAGGCGAAAAACTATCAAAAGGCGAAATAATAAGGTACCACGACACACTTTATGTAAAGACAGGCTTTGGTTATCTCATGCCCGAAGTCATTCAGCTCGAGGGCAAAAAGAGGATGGCGGTTTCGGATTTTCTGAGAGGTCATGAGATAAAGACAGGTGAGTTCTTTGTCTGAAAAATACAATGACAGATTTATGGTCTATGATGCCCTTTTTTCCTACCTAAGGGGAGAAAGGGTGCCTTCATCTTCATTCATCAATCTTTCTCTGTCACATCTTCTTTCAACGGAATATGTGATAGGCCGTCTTTCAAGTGTTCCCTTAAAGAAGATCAAAAAACCTGTTCTTGCCGCCCTCACAGGCGCGATTTCCGAGCTCCTTTTTTCAGAGGAACCGGATGACTTTGCGATCTGCGACAGCGCGGTAGCCTATGTGAAAAAAAGAGGTCTCGGCGGTCTCTCCGGTTTCACCAATGCTATCGTAAGAAGAACGGTAAGAGAAAAAGAGAGTCTTCTGAAAGAGATCGAAACCTCAACTGACAGTGAGATACGCTTCTCACTCCCGCACCTCATAGCCGGATCACTTTCAAATGACTACGGCTCAAAAAAGGCCGAACTCATTGCCGGATCCTTCTTTAAAAAGCGCTGTACCCACCTCTTCATCCCCGGACTTTTGGAAGCGCCCGAAAATACCATAGAGAGTCTTTCAAAGAAAGGCTTCTTCCTTAAAAAAGACGACTCCAAACTTGAGGGCTACTATCTTGAAAGATCAACCGAAGGATACTCCATAGTTTCCTCAGACGAATTCCAAAGGGGACTTGTCTACCTTATGGACCGTTCCTCCATGGCCCCTGCTGAAGGCTTCCTTTCCATCAAAGACAGCCTTCCCCAAAAGCCCGATATTCTTGATCTTTGCGCAGCCCCCGGCGGGAAAAGCATGACAGTCGCGGCTATCATGGATGATGCTTCAAACATAGTATCCTGCGATATTTCGGAGGAAAAGGTGGCTCTTATCCGTGAAAACACTGAGCGCCTTCATATGATTTCCATCAAAACCCGCACAAATGACGCTACAGTCTTCAACCCCGACTTCAAAGACCGCTTCGATCTCGTACTCTGCGATGTCCCCTGTTCGGGTTTTGGCGTCATAGGGAGAAAGCCGACGATCCGCTACCGCCACAATGAAGACTCTCTTAACAGCCTCATCTCTCTTCAGAAAAAGATAGTTGAAAATGCCGCATCCTATGTCAGAAAAGGCGGCTTCCTCATCTACTCGACATGTACACTCAGAAAGGCTGAAAACGAAGATATGGTGGATCATCTCAGGGAAACAGTCCCGGACATCCATGAAATCTCAAACAAAACCTTCTTCCCCGATGAAGGAGACCGGGACGGCTTTTTTGTATCGCTCCTCAAAAAAGGAGAATAATGATGACAGATATATTATCAATGACTTATGAAGAGCTTTCATCATATGTGACAAACGTCCTTACAGAAAAGCGCTTCAGAGCAGATCAGATCTTCACCTGGCTCCACCAAAGAAGGGTGAAAACTTTCGATGAAATGACCGATCTCTCAAAGTCCCTCCGGGATCGCCTTTCAAAAGAAGCCTTTATCACTTCCCCGAAGATCATCAAAAAGCTTTCCTCAAAGCTTGACGGAACGATCAAATATCTTTTTGAAATGGCAGACGGTGAAAAGATAGAGACTGTCCTTATGCGATACAAAACCGGTCTGTCAGTGTGTCTTTCAACCGAAGCCGGCTGCCCGATGGGGTGTAAGTTCTGCGCCTCCGCGATCAACGGGAAATCAAGAAACCTTACGAGCGGCGAGATACTCTCGGAACTCTACGAGATAGAGGATGACACAAATGAGCGCGTGAGCCATGCGGTCCTGATGGGAACGGGCGAGCCTCTCGACAATTACGATAATGTCATAGCCTTCCTTCACATCGTTTCCGACAGAAGAGGACAGGACATGTCCCTTCGAAATATCTCACTCTCAACCTGCGGTATAGTGCCCAATATCAAAAGGCTTGCGGGAGAAGGCCTCCCCATTACGCTTGCCCTTTCCCTTCATTCCCCGATCCAGAAGGAAAGAGAAAAGATAATGCCGATAGCAAAGGTCTATCCGCTTGACAGCGTGATGGAAGCCTGCCGTTATTATTTTGAAAAGACAAAGAGAAGGGTTACGCTTGAGTACTCCCTTATGAAAGGGGTAAATGACAGGGACATTGATATCGAAGCGCTTTCAGATCTGATAAACGGCTTTCCCTTTCATGTGAACCTGATCCCCGTAAATCCCGTGAAAGAGGCTCCTTTCAAGGCTCCCGGACGGTCAGAAGTCCTTAATTTCAGAAAAAAAGTTGAAAAGTGCGGGATAAATGTTACTATTAGGAGAGAACTGGGTCGGGACATTGAGGGTAGCTGCGGACAGCTTCGGAATGCTCCTGCCCCGTACTGATGAAAGGAAGACAGATGATCTTTTACGGGCTTACCGACAAAGGAAGAATGAGGCCGCAGAATGAGGATTTTCTTTTTGCGTCCGACCTTCCCGTCGGCGGACTTCCCAATCTTTTTGCAGTTGCAGACGGGATGGGAGGTCACAACGCGGGAGAGTACGCCTCTGAATGCGCCATAGAAGCGATCCTTGAGTCCCTTCGACTTGGAAACGAGAAGGACTGCATCAAGGCGCTTTCTGCTGCGGTCACCTTCGCGAACGAAAGGGTTTATGATATCGGGGCAAAGGATCCTTCGAAAGCCGGTATGGGCACAACCATAGTCTGCGCCGTTTTTGAAGGCGATATCCTCACCGTGATGAATGTCGGCGACAGCCGGCTTTACGCGGCGGGGAAGGATTTCATACGCCTTGTCACCCGCGACCATTCCGTTGTTGAGGAACTTGTCCGTATAGGCGCCCTTACCGAGGAGGCTGCGGAGTTCCACAAGGACAGGCACAAGATAACGAGGGCCGTCGGAGCCGAAAGAAGGGTGGTCCCGGACTTCTTCACCGTGGATATGAAAAAGGAGGGTATATCACAGATCCTCCTTTGCACGGACGGTCTTTCAAACGAGCTTACAGGCGAGGAGCTCTTTTCCATAATGAAGGCTCCTCTTCCCATAAAGGAAAGGGCGAAGCGCCTGGTTTTTGAAGCGAACGAGAACCACGGCGCCGACAATATCACAGCGCTCATAGTAGAGCCATATAGTGAGGTGGATTACAATGGATAATTCTATCAGCATTCCAAACGGTACTCTCCTGCAGAACCGCTACGAGATCCTTGACAAGGTAGGAACAGGCGGGATGAGCGATGTTTATCTTGCTCATGATAAGGCACTTAACCGTCAGGTAGCTGTCAAGGTACTGAAGACCGAGTTTGCAGAGGACAAGACCTTTGTCACGAAGTTCCGGGCAGAGGCCCAGAGCGCCGCAAACCTTGAGCATCCGAACATCGTGAGTATCTATGATGTGGGATCGGAGGGCGCCCTTTATTACATCGTCATGGAATATGTAGAGGGCATTACCTTAAAGACCTATATCTCAAAAAAGGGACAGCTCACGTACAATGAAGCACTCTCCATTGCGATACAGGTCGGCCGCGGGATCGAATCCGCGCACAACAAGGGCATAGTCCACCGCGACATCAAGCCGCAGAACATCATTATCTCAAAAGAGGGTAATGTCAAGGTCATGGACTTTGGTATTGCCCGCGCCGCTTCCTCAAATACAATAAGTGCCGAGCTCATGGGCTCTGTACATTATGCCTCCCCCGAACAGGCGAGGTCCGGTTATGTCACCTTTACGAGCGATATCTATTCACTCGGTATAGTGATGTATGAGATGGTGACGGGGCGTGTTCCCTATGACGGCGACACTGCGGTATCAATAGCTATTCAGCATATCCAAAGCGAGATGGTGCCGCCTTCGGCCTATGCTCCCGAACTTCCGACTGCGGTTGAGAGGATCATCCAAAAAGCCACAATGAAGAGTCAGGACAGGCGTTATCAGACCATGTCCGATATGCTTGTCGACCTGAAGAAAGCTCTCATCACTCCCGATGCAGATTTTGTGGTGATCCCCGAAGCTGAAAATCCGGGTCTTTCCGACACAAAGATAATAACCGAAGAGGAGCTTCGCGAGATCCAGGAAAAGACAGCAGAAAACTCCATGGAGGACAATATGTCTCCCCGGAGCAAAAACGGCTCTCAGAAGTCAAAGAAGAACAAGAACCAAAAGCCGAGAGAGGTGAGCAAAAAGACTGACTCCGATGATGACATGGCAGTTGCCGCTGCAACGGGAGCAGCTGCAGCAGGTGTTTCGGCCGCCGCTGCTGCTTCATCGGCTGAGAGGGCAAAGGCAAAACCTTCCTCATCCTTTGATGAAGTAAGGAGCAACTCAAACAGGGCCCAGTCAAATCATCCTTTGAAGGATGATCCTCTTTCAGCAGGGAAAAAGCCCTCAAAAGGCAAAGAATATGATGACGACCTTGATGATGACGATACCGACAACCCCCGTCTTGACAGGATAATGACCTTCCTTGGTATAGCAGCGGCAGTTGTTATCGCTGCGATAGTTCTGGTCCTCCTGGTCCAGGTCTTTGGACCCAGGGGAGGCGGCAAGGCAAATCAGAACAGCTCTGCGGCTTCAAGTTCACAAGCGTCCTCAGCAACATCAAATTCAGCCTCTTCAGCCAAAGCTTCATCCGCGGAAGATACTGAGGATGTGAAGGTTCCTTCTCTTCTCGGAAAGACCGTTAATGAAGTCAAGAAGGTGCTTTCAGATCTTCACCTCGGCTTCAAGGACGGAGGCGAGACCTCTTCGGAGAAGTATGAAAAGGGACAGGCCTGCGCCCAGACTCCGAACGACGGCGTAACTGTAAAGAGGAATTCCCAGGTCACGGTAGTCTTTTCTTCCGGCGTTGGCGACATAGAGATTCCTTCCGTGAAAGGCTATGATGAAGCAAATGCGATAAAGACTCTGGAGGATGCGGGCTTCAAGTATTCCCGCACCTACAGCTTCTCGTCCACCGTTCCTCAGGGCAAGGTCATCTCGCAGCGTCCGTCCACGAAAGCAAAGAAGGGTGATGTCATTACCCTTGAGATAAGCCAGGGCGTTGAGACTATCAGAGTACCGTCCCTTAAGGGACTTACTATAGATGAAGCGAGACACGCTCTTGAGGAAAAGGGGCTTGCCCTCGGTGAGGAAACAAGCGAGTTCTCGGATTCAGTCGAGGCAGGAAAGATAATATCCCATACGCCCGCGGCGAATGTCTACGCAAATGCAGGAGATGCCGTAAATATCGTGATCAGCAAGGGACAGGAGGAGATCCTCTACACCTTCTCAAGGAGCATCGAGTCGATCGATGATGTGACTACGGAATATACACTTACCGATGCAAACGGTGAAGAGCTTGGAACCTGGAAGGTAGAAGCAGGAGGGTCGCAGACCATCAATGTTTCCGGCATCAAGACAGAGAACGGTACACTTCGATGGAAGACGATCCCGCCTACGACTCCTTCGACTCCTTCGTCTTCAGCCGACAGCTCCGGCTCCTCATCCGGTGAAGAACCTGAGCCTCCCACCCCTGTAGCACCGAAGACCGGTGCCGAGGGCGTGACCTTCACGAGACAGTCCTGAAAAGGAATGACAGGGAGAATAATCAAAGAATCAGCCGGTTTTTACTATGTGATACCGAGCGCACCATCGTTTGGCAGAGATATCTATCTTTGCCGGGCCAGGGGGATATTCAGAAAAAAGAACCAGCGCCCGGCGGTGGGGGATGTCGTTGAATTCTCACTTACGGGCACGAAAGACGTGGAGGGCTCGGTTGATGAGATCAGGGAGAGGAAAAATCTCCTGTTCCGGCCGCCTGTTTCGAATGTAGACAGGGTCCTTATAGTCTTTTCAGGCTCAGATCCCGCGCCGAATCTGCTTCTTCTTGACAGGCTCTTGGTTGCCATGAAAATGAAGGAGATACAGGCAGCGATCTGCATCAACAAGGCCGATATCACGGAGGATCCGCTCCTTTCAGAGATCACGGAGACGTACGAAAATGCGTCTTACCCTGTCTTTATCACATCAGCAAAGGAAAATAATGGGCGAAAAGCACTCCTTTCCTTCATGAAAGGCACTTTGACAGCGCTTGTCGGCCCCTCGGGAGTCGGAAAGTCGACGATCATGAACATGCTGACAAAAAAAGATCTTGCAAAGACAGGAGAGGTCGCAAAAAAGACCGGTCAGGGAAAGCAGACCACAAGGACATCTGAAATCTATGTGATAGATGATGTTGAGAACACTTATGTCATGGATACCCCCGGCTTTTCAGCTTTTGACATAAGTGACCTTGATGAAAGGGAGCTCTTTCATTATTTTCCCGAGATGGAAAGAGAAAACGGAAAGTGCTTTTTCACAGGCTGCGTTCATATGGAGGAGCCTGAGGAAAAATGCGCCGTAAAAGCCGCCCGGAAGAAGGGGCTCATTTCAAAGAGCCGTTATCAAAACTACAGGACTATATTTTCGGATTTAAGGTCGAAAAGGAGCTTTAGATGAATTGTCTTTCACCTTCCATACTTTCAGCGGATTTCGCTCATCTCGGGGACCAGATCACGGAGATTGACGAGGCCGGAGCACAGTATGTCCATATTGACGTCATGGACGGGCTTTTCGTGCCGCAGATCAGCATAGGTCTCCCGGTATTAAAGTCGATAAGACCGATCACGGAAAGGCTTCTTGACGTTCACCTGATGATAGAGGATCCCGACAGGTATATAGAGGATTTCGTGAAGGCGGGAGCCGATATAGTGACTGTCCACGCCGAAGCCGCAAGACACCTTGATCGGACGATAGCAAAGATCAAGGAGGCGGGCGCCATGGCGGGCATTGCATTAAATCCCGCAACACCGCTCTCGGTTCTTGACTATGTCCTGCCGCAGTGTGATATGGTCCTGATCATGTCCGTAAATCCGGGCTTTGGTGGTCAGAAATTCATACCCTATACGATTGAGAAACTTTTGAGCCTCAAAAAGATGATAAAGTCCCGCTCACTCTCAACAGATGTGGAAGTTGATGGCGGAGTCAACCTTGAGAACGCGTCCAGAATCCTTGATGCGGGAGCAAATATCCTCGTTGCGGGAAGCGCTGTATTTTCAAATGAGACGGGATCGATCACAGACAATGTGAGAGCTTTCTTAAAACTCCTCGAATGATCCCTCATTCAGTTTTTCAGCTTCGCAGTTCAGAAAATCCGTCATATCAAGAAAGCCCTGTTCGCTATAGGGCTCTTCGTGATATTTCTTTTTCTCATCGGGAGTGTTTTCGGACGAGAAAGGTCCGGGAAAGTAAGTAGCAAGAAGAAGAGGGGCTTCCCCCTCTTTTGCTTTCTTTTCAAGTATGTAATTCATCTGCCCTATGCTCCCCGTGAAGCGGGACTTTTCATAGAAGCCCATGGAGAGCAGGTCTTTGCGTAAAAGCTTTTTCATTATTTTCAGTTCAAAGCCGCAAATTCCATTACCCAGTAATATTTGTATGCTCTGTCGTGCCCTTTTGGAACTGCCGTCGGATCAAACCAGAGCGAGATCCCCACATCCGTGAAGTCGGGGTCGAGAAGGTTCTGATGGTTCTTTAAGGATGAGCGAAAGTCCAAAAGGGCTTCCTCAACAGTGCTCTGTCCCGCCGCTATATTTTCACCTATCGCCCATGCACTGAGCCCGAACATTTCGAAGTCTTCAAATGAGGTCCTTCTTGAGAGCCCGGGCCGAAGGTGCGAAAAATCTGTCGTCAGCTCCTTTGAACGCATGAAGGCCAGATCCAGAAGACGGGGGTTTGCGTTAAGAGGCGAAAGCCCGGCCCCAACCCGCTCCCTGTTTATATCTGAAATTACGGCATCGGTCACATGTATCCAACGGCCAAAGGATATGGTCTCATCAAAGGGATCCTTTCCCGGACCCGCCGCATAAAGCTTTATACCCTCGCCTTCCCAGCCGACATCCTCTGTGAGCCACTTATCCTCATCCGGATTTACGGTGTAATTGTGATTTCCGGTCAGGCGGAAGGGGGCGTACTCTCTGTATATCGGGATCGTCTTCCCGTCATCGGAATAAAAGGCTATCTTTTCATCATGCCAGCCCAGTGAGACAAGATATCGGTATTCATAGCGGTCGAGAGTATAGAGGTGATCTCCGCTGTTTGGATTGTAGACCCTGTATACGGGAGACTTCGACTCCTTCGGTGCCATCCATCCCACACCTTCATAGAGCCAGCCCACTGAGGAAATAAGGGCAGCCTCCTCTTCGTTTGTTGTATAGAAGTGCTCGCCCGAGTTCTTGTTGTACAGCCGGAATACGGCAACAGAGTCGCTTTCCGATGCTGCAAATGAGCGGTTTTCATTCAATACAGGTGTTATGCAAAGTGAAAACAGAAGAAGGACTGCTACAGGCCTTTTCGATCGAGGTGATCTCATCTAAGCTTCCTCTCCGTCAAAAAACTTGAAGTTATCCGAAACTTCGTTTAATATAGCACAAGGTTTTTTTTATTGAAAGATAGGAAGTGCGATTTGGAAAAGAAACTCAAGACCGACATGACCGCGGAAGACTACATGATGAACTTCCTCGACGAGGACGATTTCGCCGGGAAGTACGAGATCCTTGAAAACATGGAAGGCTGCGAGGGCATTACGGACATTATCATTGACAATATGGCCTCCTCCCTTGACTTCGTGATCAAGGAAGGAAGCATAGATTCCCGTTTTGAGGAACTCAAGAACTGCGTCCGCACCCGGGCGAAGTATGAGACCCTGCGCCTCCGGCGCTGAGATCACTCGTCGATGAAGCTCTTCGGAAGCCCGTATCTTGCAAGATTTGAATTGTGATAATCCTTGTCATAGGTCACTTCCTTTTTGAAGAAGGGTACGCTTTTCATGTCAAAGGCCTTTGCCTCGCTGCCTGACTCAAATTCGACCTCTCCCATTACGAGGGGAAACAGCTCGTCCTCGAAGATGTCAAAGTCTATGTGCCTCTTGCCGTCTTTAAGGGGAATGAAATAGCGCTTTTTCCGGACAGGCGGGTTGTCGGCTTTTTCAAGCAGATGATAATAGGCTTCCTCAGTAAGCGGAAGGTTCACTTCCTCCCGTTCCATGAGTCCCTTTGATTTGTAGGTCAGAATAAATTCATCTCCCTCACGTCTCGCCCTTATCACAGGATCTGAGCAGAGATAAAACTGCTCTATTTCCTTCATCTTGTAAGAAGAGATATTTTCGGGTATACTTGAGAGAAATTTGCGCTCGATCTCCATTGAACCGCTCCTTTCTTTTTTTGGAATTGTACCACACAGCAAAAGGAGGCCGCAATCGGGTGCAGCCGGATATTTTGGAGGAAAACAATGAACAGGATACTGATCTTTATGGCAGACGGAGTTGAGGAGGTTGAAGCCCTGACTGTGGTAGATCTTCTCCGCCGCCAAAAATGTGACATAGATATGGTCACGATCAATGACAGCCGCCTTGTTACAGGCTCTCACAACATCATGCTCTCAGCTGACAAGAGTATCACGGAGGTGGATATAGCGTCCTATGATGTTCTCGTGATCCCCGGAGGGCTGAAGGGCACTGCAAATCTGAAGCAGGAGCCCATCGTCCTGAATACGATCAGGGACTTTGATGCTGCAGGGAAGCTCGTCTGCGCTATCTGCGCGGGACCTACCGTACTTGCGGCAGCAGGGATCACGGAAGGGAAAAAGATCTCATCCTATCCCGGAACTGAAGGGGACTTAAACGGCGGTATTTCGCAAGGCGAGGCTGAAGTCACACTTGACGGGAATATGATCACGAGCCGGGGGCTTGGCACTGCGATCCCCTTCTCGCTTTCCATCATAGAATATCTCTTCGGAAAAGAAGCTTCAGAAGAGATGAGAAAAAAGATAGTTTATAAAGGCTGATAATATTAAAAGAGAGGACAACGAAAGACAAATGAAAGTATCCGTGGAAAAGCTTGAACACAATATGGCAGTCCTTACGGTGGAGGTGCCGGAGGACACAGTGGAAGAGGCGCTTCAGAAGGCTTATCTTTCGCAGAGGAAGAGGATTTCGGTTCCGGGCTTTCGAAAGGGCAAGGTCCCGAGGCAGCTCATAGAAAAGATGTACGGCCCTGCTGTTTTTTACGAAGAAGCCGGAAATTATATGATAGACAATGAATATCCGAAAGCCTATGACGAGAGCGGTCTTGAGATAGTCTCAGCCCCCGAGATCGAGGTCAAGGAGATTGAAAAGGGAAAGCCCTTCATATTCACGGCAAAGGTTGCTGTAAAGCCCGAAGTCACACTCGGAAAATACAAGGGGCTTGAAGTCACAAAGATAGATACGAAAGTCTCCGATGAAGAAGTCGAGAAGAAGATCAATGAAGAGCTCAAAAAGAACGCCCGCATAGTCACAAAGGAAGGTCCCGCCGCACTTTCGGACACTGCTGTCATTGATTTTGAAGGCTCTGTCGAGGGCGTGCCGTTCGAGGGCGGAAAGTCGAAAGACTACGAGCTTGAGCTTGGAAGCCACACTTTCATCGATACATTTGAGGACCAGATCGTTGGAAAGAGCGCGGGAGACGAATTTGACGTCAACGTGACCTTCCCCGAAGATTACGGTGAAAAGTCTCTTGCCGGGAAAGCCGCAGTATTTGTCGTGAAACTCAATGAAGTGAAGACTCATGAGCTGCCCGAGCTTGATGACGAATATGTATCCGATACTACGGAATTTGATACAGTTGAAGAATACAGGAAAGACATCCTTGACCGTCTCACAAAGGAAAAGGAGAATGCCGCAAGAGGCCAAAAGGAGGATGAAGCAGTAGAAAAGCTTGTTTCGGAGTCCACTATGGATATCCCCGAGGCTATGATAGATTTCCAGACAGACAGCGAGCTTCGGGATTATTCCTATTCCCTGATGAGATCGGGACTTAAGCTTTCCGATTATCTCAAGTTCACCGGTGAGACCGTTGAATCCGTGAAGGAAAGGATAAGGCCGAATGCAAAGAAGAGGATAGAAGCCTCCCTCGTGCTTGAAGCCGTTGCAAAGGCTGAAGGTCTTAGTGCAACGGACGAAGATGTTGACGAAAAGCTTAAGGAGACTGCCGAGAGAAACGATCTGACCCTTGATGAGATCAGGGAAAATGTCTCAGACAGCGAGAGAAAGACCATGAAGCGCCAGATCGAGATAGAAAAGGCGATAGACTTCATCCTTGACAACGCAAAGGAGAAAGCGCCGAAAAAGACCAGGAAGGATAGCAAAGACAAAGCGGAGGTTTGAGAATAATGGCTACAATACCTTATGTCATTGAACAGAATTCAAGAGGCGAGAGATCATATGACATCTTTTCCCGCCTGTTAAAGGACAGGATCATCTTCCTCGGGGAGGACGTGAACCCTACCACTGCATCCCTTGTTGTGGCGCAGCTTCTTTTCCTTGAATCCGAGGATCCGGGAAAGGACATACATCTTTACATCAATTCACCCGGAGGAGAAGTAAATTCCGGTTTTGCGATCTATGACACGATGCAGTACGTGAAGTGCGATGTTTCAACGATCTGCGTAGGTCTTGCGGCTTCAATGGGGGCCTTCCTTCTTGCAGGCGGCACCAAGGGAAAGCGTTTTGCTCTTCCGAATGCAGAGATAATGATCCATCAGCCCTCGGGCGGTGCGAAGGGACAGGCTACGGAGATCGAGATAGCCGCAAAGAACATCCTTCGTACAAAGCAGCGCCTGAACGAGATCCTTGCAAAGAATACCGGAAAGCCCATTGATGTGGTTGCAAAGGATACGGACCGGGATTATTTTATGACAGCTGAAGAGGCGCTTGAATACGGACTCATCGACCAGATCGTGCAAAAGAGGGAAGAGACCGGCGACGACAAAAAGTCAAAGGAAGAAAAAAAGGATTGAATGGAATAAATGAAGAGTCATGAAGCAGTTCGCTGCTCCTTCTGCGGCAAGCCCCAGGGGCAGGTCAGAAAACTTATAGCAGGACCCGGGAATACCTTTATCTGCGACGAGTGTGTAGAGATATGCATGGAGATACTCGAGGAAGAGCTTGATATGGAGCCCTCCGACAACGAAATCGAAGTAGTGCCGGATGAGAGCGTTCCAAAGGACGAAAAATTCAAGGAGGAAAAGAAGGAAGACGACCTTGATATCAAGCTCAAAAAGCCAAAGGAGATGAAGGCCTTTCTTGATGAGTATGTGATAGGGCAGGAGGAGGCCAAAAAGGTCCTCTCGGTCGCTGTCTACAACCATTACAAGAGGATCACCTCGAAGGAGAAGACGGATGTAGAGATCCAGAAGTCAAATGTGCTTCTCCTTGGTCCCACAGGCTCAGGAAAAACTCTTCTGGCGCAAACTCTGGCCCGTATCCTGAACGTTCCCTTTGCGATCGCTGATGCGACAACGCTTACCGAGGCGGGTTACGTTGGTGAGGACGTTGAGAACATACTCCTGAAGCTCATTCAGGCGGCCGAGTTCAATGTGAAGCGCGCCGAGGTCGGAATAGTCTACATAGACGAGATAGACAAGATCACAAAAAAGACGGAAAATGTTTCGATCACCCGTGATGTTTCCGGTGAAGGTGTCCAGCAGGCGCTCCTCAAGATCATCGAGGGCACCACGGCCTCAGTCCCTCCCCAGGGCGGTCGTAAGCACCCCCAGCAGGAGCTCATCAAGATCGATACTACGAATATCCTCTTCATCTGCGGAGGCGCATTTGAAGGTCTTGACAAGATAATAGAAAACCGTCTCGACAAAAAAACGATAGGCTTTAATTCAAAGATTTCAGAGCGCGATGAAAGCAAAGATGAGAGCGAGTACTTAAAGAAGGCGCTTCCCCAGGACTTCATCAAATACGGTCTGATCCCCGAGTTTATCGGAAGAGTCCCTATAAATGTTGCCCTCTCAAGGCTTACAAGGGAGGAACTTATCCGTATTCTGACAGAGCCGAAGAATGCTCTTACAAAGCAGTACGAAGCACTTCTTAAGATGGATGATGTTACGCTCACTTTTGAGGAAGAAGCTTTAAATGCCATAGCTGACAAGGCTCTTGAAAGAAAGACGGGTGCGAGAGGACTTCGTGCCATCATGGAATCCGTGATGATGGACCATATGTATTCACTTCCTTCAGAGGATTCAGTGAAGTCGCTTTCCATTACAAAAAAGATGGTTGAGGAAAACGATCTCTTTATCGAAAAGGGCGAAGGAAAAAAGGAAAGTGCAAGCGACGTCGTTGAGATAGAGGATCAGAAACAGAAAAAGAAAAAGGCTTCAGCGTGAAGATATGGTGATCAGGTCAGCCAGTCTTGAAACCGTATGCGGAATAACGAGCGATCTCCCGAGAAACCAGCTTCCGGAGGTCGCTTTTTCGGGAAGATCAAACGTCGGGAAGTCTTCTCTTATCAACACTGTGCTTTCGAGGAAAGCGCTTGCAAGGACTTCGAGCGTGCCCGGAAAGACGCAGACTCTGAATTTTTATAATATCAATGATGAGCTTTACCTTGTCGATCTCCCGGGTTACGGCTATACGCAGGCTTCAAAATCGGTAAATGAAAAATGGGGAAAGATGATCGAGTGCTATCTTCGGGAATCGGAGATGCTTTCCGCCATCTTTCTTCTTGTCGATATGCGGCATGCCCCGACGAAGCTCGACATCGCGATGGCTGAGACCATCAGGTTCCTTGAGTTTCAGCTTATAGTCCTTGCGACAAAAGCCGACAAGTTGAAGACCAATGAACGAAAGAAGAACATAGCTCTCATAGAAAAGACGCTTTCCATGAGAGAAGATGATATATTGATCCCCTTTTCATCTGTCACGAAGGAGGGTAAGGAGGAGGTCCTTGACCTTCTTTCCCAGGTGAAAGAGGAGGAGCAGCTATGAGAAGGAGGAGCCAAAGGAGGGATAATGTATGGCAGCTGAGAAGAAGATCAAAGTCGGAACGATGCTTTTCAAGAATGACGAGCATCCTTATTTCAGAAAATTAAAGAGCGGGATAGAGGACAAGCTCAGGGACGCAGGCGCGGAAGGTATCTTTCATGAGTGCGGCTTTACCATTGATTCACAGGTCGAGGCTCTTGATGAGCTCATCAAAAAGAAGTGCGACGCGATGATCATATCGCCCTCAGAGGATGAGCGTGTGATCAAAAAAGTGAATGAAGCCGCGGACAAGGGCATCATTACTGTCACGGTGGATGCCGACCTTCCTGCTTCACAGCGTTCCTGTTTTGTTGGCGTGAACCCTTATCAGACGGGCGAGATAGCAGCGGGTATCATAGGCCGCCTCTCCGAAAAAAAGTCCGAGGTCTGCGTTGTTTCCGGAAATCGGAATTTCAATTCCCACAAGGAGAGGACCCGCGGATTTCGCGAATATCTTGAAAAGCATTTTCCCGGCATTACGGTTGATGCCGTGGTCTATTGCGAGGATGATGATTACAAATGCTATGAGGAGGTCCAGAACGTCCTTGCCGCCTTCCCGATGATAAGAGGTCTTGCCTTTATAGCAGGCGGCATCTACGGCGGCTGCAAGGCCCTTTATCAGCTTACTACATCAATGGACTTCAATGTCGTAACGATAGGAGAGATAGATTCGACAAGAGACTTCATGGAAAAGGGCGTTATCGATATGACTATCGTTTCAAATCCTTATCCTATCGGCCGTACGGCGGCTTCCGCAGCTCTTCGCTTTTTGAAGGGAGAAGAGGTGGAGGAATTTATCTATATGGAAAATGCCGTAAAGACGAAGGAATGTCTTCTGTAGGATCTTCTGTGGGATCTGCTGTGGAAACAAGGGCGCTTTCGATAGTAAAGGGGTTTGTCTGCGCTGCAAAGATGTGCCCGCACAACTGCTGCAGAGGCTGGCAGATCCCTGTGGATGAAAGGACGGAAAAGAATTTCAAGGAGATGCCGGGCCTTCGGGGAAGGCATCTTCGCTTTTTCCTTACAAGCTTTCGCGGCGATACCGTGATCAAAAAGATAATGGGGCGCTGCCCCTTTATCAATTCCGACCACCTTTGCCAGTTCGAGGCAAACGGCGAGACAGAGCTCATGCCGCTTGTCTGCAGGATATATCCGAGAGAGGGCGTGAAATACGGCGACTTTATCGAGGTCACTCTTGAACTTTCGTGTCCCGTTGCGGCAGAGCTATTCCTTAAAAACAAGGGCCGCCTTTCGTTTGTGCCGCATTCCCATATCGATCCCTTCTTTGAGATCTCAAATGATGACAGTGCCTTTCTTTCATACCTTCTCTCTGAAAGGGAAAAGATCCTTGACTTCATCTGGGAGAAAGATCTTCCCCTTGCTGTTACGTGGAACGTGCTCTATTCCTACATCTCGGAAACCATGTCTCTGATCATGAGAAACAGGCTTTCTGAAGCCGGGGAGGTCTCTCTTGAAGAGCATTTAAGCGCCTTTCAGAAAAAGGGAAAAGAGGCTCTCATCTCTTTTTTTTCTATCCGGACTATCGACCGTATGATACTTGATCATATTGATTACGGCGCACTTTTTATAAGGGAACGTGTCTTTTCGGATCTCATCAGGGACTACAACAGACTCTTTAAGAATATGCCGGTAAAAACGATAGACCGCGACTTTCACGAAGCCGTGAATTCAATGTGCGCTGAAGTACCCGACCTTTCAAAGAAGTACAGGTCATACTTTTCCTACAATATCATGCAGCTTTTCCTTCTCTCATATGAGGATTACCATATTTTAAAACCCCTGCTTTTTTCCATGCTTTATACCGAACTTCTCATGATATTTGATCTTACGCGCTTTTTGCGAAATGGGACAAAGGGACACTTCTCCCGGTCAGCGCCCGAGCCAAAAGAACCATCCTCCGGTCACTCTTTGCCGGATGAGATTCAGATCGAGACCTTGTATCTCATGGAGTCCTGCGTAAGGCACAATCCCTACCTCACACAGAACCTCCTCAATGTGATGCGCGAGGAAACGCTTTAGGCGGACAGGGGGACGCTTTTCTTGTCCGCCCCGTTCAGTGATTTACAAAATAAATAATATCAAAAACAAGCGAGATCGCGCTGCCGAACGCAGCGCCGAAGACAACATCCATTATGTAATGGACACCCGAAAGGACTCGGCAGACAGCTATTATCATTCCAGCAATGAGACAGGTGAGAGAAAGATAAGGGGATATCACAAGAAGTGACACGCCTATCGAAAAGGCAGAGAACACATGGCGGCTCGGAAAGCTGTTTCCCTTCGTCTCTTTTTCAATGAGGGGAACGATATCGTATTTTTCATACGGACGCTTCAGATTCATCCCGCTCCTTATCATTGAAATAAAGATAAAGCCCGCAAGCGGCGGGCATATTATCATAAGTATTCGAAAATCCCTTGATAAAAAAAGAAAAAAGAGAGTAAGAATATAGAGTACAGCGACAACAGTGCTTGAACCCCCGCTCAAAACAGTCAGGAAGTCAGAAGAATGCGGGACAGCCCTAAGCTTTTCATTCAGTCTTTCGTAGCCTTCTCTTGTCATAGCTTGATACAAAACCTCTGCTTTTTTGGACAAGGGAAACGTCCCCTTGTCTCGAGATCATTGATTGAAAATAAGATAATCCTCGGCCTTGAGCGCCTCTTTGTTCTTTTCAATATAGTCTGCGACGGAGTTTTTGAATTTTTTCCACTCATCCTCGTGCTCGACAAAATATTTCGGGCAGAGCTTTCCGGAAACATCATAATGCCGGATTATGGTTTCGTCATTTGCTTCAAGACCATATCGAACAAGGAGCCAGGCCGTGAGCTTTTTCATGGAGTCGAGTGTAGAGTCATTGAATTTTCCGGATTCATCCTTGTGGCAGCACTCGATAGCGACAGTGTCATCATTTCTGTTGTTTGAAGCATAGGCGATCTCCCTTGTCGGGATGCACTGCACGACCTCGCCTTCAAGCCCCACTATGAAATGACTGGAGGCCTTCGTAGTCTTTAAGATGCGAAGATCCTCAAAATATTCGCGGTTCTGTGCCGCCGTTCCTCCGGGACTTGCAGTATAATGAATAACGACCGCATTCACAGTGTTAAGAGGTCTGCCGGGCCTTGAATATGGATTTTTCGTAAGCATCTGAAGATCTATCTCAAGATGCTGACCGCTCGCAGAGGCAGTTTTGGAAGAGTCTGCCGCAGCCTTTGGAATTGTTGCATCAGGAAAGGGAAGTTCAGTGCTTTCCAAAACTTCAGCACCGGTTCGAACTTCACTGCTTTGAGAAGATCTGTTTACAAGTCGGGAGATACCATATACGACAAGGCTTACAACTGTGATAAGCCCGATAAGGGCAAGTACGAGTATGATCCAGGTGACAAGGCGAATGAGAATGCGTCTTCTTCTTCTTTTTTTCCGCCGTTTTCTTTTTATTGATATTTCTTCTTCATCCATCACTCTTGATTTTCCGAAATGAAGAGATCCTTTTCTTCTTTGAGCGCGAGATAGAAAGTTTTTTCCGTGCAGGAGACATCCTCCTGCCTCGCAAATGCCATCTCTTCAAAGAGCCGCTTTCCGCTGCTCTGCATTATCTTTTCGTCTGAAGACATGGTCTTTTTTCCGGCCGCTATCCTCATCTGCTTACGAAGGTAAATAGTCTTTACAACGGTTGCAAGGTCATAAAGGTCAAAGGTCTCGATCTTTTCCCTGAATATCTCGGCAGCCGCGCGGGGATTTTTTTCACGTATGAAAGGAAGGGAGGGGACTTTTGAGAGCAGCTCCTCCGTATCTTCACGTGTCATCACGTCTCTCATCCTGACCTTTGAATCCACCGGTGTCAGTACCTTTGAGCTTTTTTCAAAAACCGGCTGAAGAGAATAATAAAGTTTTTCCGAGCCCTTTCCGTCAAGGGCTTCCTCGGAGATATCGCACACCTTGCATACGCCGGAGCGCTCATGCATGAGATAATCCCCGACCTTGAACCTTTTCATAAATTCACCATCCTGTTTTAAGGGGAGAAATCACAAATATATTACCACAAAAGCGGCTTTTTCGCAATCTCCCCGAATTTTTCAGGATTCTTTCAGAAGCCTTGAAACGGCCCCGACTGCGGTCTTTATCGCAGGGGTGGTGTCATGAAACTGTTCGTTTGAAAGACCTTTTTTTGCTCTTTCCTGGTTTGCGACAACGAGGAAGACGCTTCCTGCCCTGACATTCAAAAAAGATCCCGCTATGAAAAGAGCAGCACTCTCCATTTCTGAAGCCAGGCAGTGCAGCCTCTTGTAGGCTTCCCATTTGTTTTGAAGATCGTATGAGACCGGCATTATCTCGGGCTCATGCTGACCGAAGAAGGAGTCCTTGCACTGGACGACTCCCGCATGATATGAATAACCCATTTCCTTTGCGGATGAAACAAGGGCATTTGTGACATCAAGATCTGAAACGGCCGGATATTCGATAGGCGCGTATTCTCTTGAAGTGCCCTCGGCCCTGACCGCGCCCGTTGCGATCACAAGGTCTCCGCCCTTCACATCCTCCCTTATCCCGCCGCAGGTCCCGATACGGATGAAGGTATGCGCGCCGCACTTTGCAAGTTCTGTCATGGCTATCGCAGCGGAAGGTCCGCCGATGCCCGTTGACGTGACCGAAACACGCTTGCCGTCAATATACCCTGTATAAGTCACAAATTCCCGCACATCCGCGACAAGCTCTGCCTGATCCAAAAATCCCGCTATAATTCTGCATCGCTTCGGATCCCCCGGCATCAGGACATATTCACCGATCATGTCCTTTGAAAGACCTGTGTGATACTGCTTCCCGCTGCCTTCGGTGTAATCGACCATAATACTATCCTCCTTGTAAATACAGCACTTTTCTGCTATCATATATCAATTATTCCATTAATTAAAGGCATAAGAGAAACGGAAGACATGATTTCTCTTAGTGAGCGTAAGCGAACTTAGAGAAATCGGTACAGGACCACTTAACGAGCACGAGCCGAAGGCGTAGTGCGAATTTAGTGGCGTCGTAACAATGAATCGTAAAGAACATAGTCAGGAGGGACGTATGGCAAAGCTGATAGGTGAAGGTATTACCTTCGATGATGTGCTGCTGGTACCGGGTTATTCCGAGGTTACTCCAAACCTCATCGATCTTTCAACGAATCTTACGAAGACTATCAAACTCAATATCCCAATGATGAGCGCCGCGATGGACACCGTGACGGAACACAGGATGGCGATAGCCATGGCGCGGCAGGGCGGAATAGGCATTATCCACAAGAATATGTCGATCGAGGAGCAGGCCGGCGAGGTCGATATGGTGAAGCGCTCCGAGTACGGCATCATCACGGACCCTTTCTTCCTCTCCCCTGAAAACACCCTCCAGGACGCGGAGGATCTGATGCACAAATACCGTATCTCGGGCGTCCCGATCACGGAAAAGGGAAAGCTCGTCGGTATCATCACAAACCGCGACCTCAAATTTGAAAATGATTTTTCAAAAAAGATCAAGGAGTCGATGACAAGCGAAAACCTCATCACGGCTCCCGTAGGGATCACGCTTGACGAAGCAAAGATGATCCTTGCAAAGGCTCGTAAGGAGAAGCTTCCGATAGTAGACAAAAACGGGAAGCTGCGCGGACTCATTACTATCAAGGATATCGAAAAGCAGATCAAGTACCCGATGTCCGCAAAGGACGAAAAGGGGCGGCTGCTCTGCGGCGCAGGGGTCGGCATCACTGCAAATATGCTCGACCGTGTATCAGAGCTTGTAAATGCGCATGTCGACTGCGTCGTCGTTGATTCAGCCCATGGAAATTCAAAGAATGTCATTGACGCCGTAAAGACGATCAAGAAGAAATTCCCGGACCTTGCCGTCATAGCCGGAAATATCGCAACTGCCGATGCCGTCGAAAATCTCGTAAAGGCAGGAGCTGATGCCGTAAAGGTAGGTATCGGACCGGGTTCCATCTGTACGACCCGTGTTGTCGCAGGTATCGGTGTTCCTCAGGTCACAGCGATAATGGACTGCTACGAAGCCGCAAAGAAGCATGATGTCCCTGTCATCGCGGACGGCGGCATCAAGTTCTCGGGCGATATGACAAAGGCCCTTGCGGCAGGCGGGAGTGTCTGCATGATGGGAAGCCTGTTTGCGGGATGCGACGAGACTCCCGGCGACTTCGAGCTCTATCAGGGCAGGAAATACAAGGTTTACAGAGGTATGGGCTCAATCGCAGCAATGGAGAACGGTTCAAAGGACCGCTACTTCCAGGAGGGCGCAAAGAAGCTCGTTCCCGAGGGCGTCGAAGGAAGAGTCGCATACAAGGGCGCTCTCGAAGACGTGGTCTTTCAGATGACGGGCGGTGTCCGCTCCGGAATGGGCTACTGCGGCTGCAGGACGATCGAAGAGCTTCACAAGAACGCCCGCTTCATGAAGATCACAGCGGCATCCCTTCGTGAGAGTCATCCTCATGATATCCATATCACAAAGGAGGCTCCGAACTATTCAAGCGAGGAATCAAGATGAAGCTCTGCCCCTGCATAGATATCCACAACGGCACGGTAAAGCAGATCGTAGGCTCCACCCTCGGCGGGATCGCTCCCGGGGACGAGCAGGTCTTTGAAAATTACAAGAGTATAATGGGCGCCTCCCACTTTGCAGGGATATTCAAGTCGCGGGGTCTCACAGACGGCCATGTTATCAATCTCAACAAAAAGGACTCGGGCTTTTTCAAGGCTTCTGAAAACGAGGTATTCTCCGCACTCTCGACCTATCCCAAAGGCCTTATGGCCGGGGGCGGGATAGATATCGAAAACGCGAAGGAATATCTTGAAAAGGGCGCAAGCCATGTCATCATGACAAGCGCTTTGTTCCGGCACAACCGGCTTTCGTTTGAATATCTCCGGGAATTTGCAAAAAAAATAGGATCGCAGTACCTCATCATCGACCTCTCCTGCAAAAAGGATGGAGACGAGTACTTCGTATTTACGGATCGCTGGCAGAAGAAGACGGACACAGTGGTTTCGACCGGCCTTTTCCAGAAGCTCTTTGCTTATTGCGACGGCTTCTTGATCCACGGGATAGCCTTTGAAGGAAAAAAGGGCGGCTTTGATGAATCACTTGTGAAGCTTCTTTCCGTAGCAGCGCCGCTTTCAAAGCCCATTACCTATGCGGGAGGGATCGCAAGTCTCGATGACATCAAAAAATTGAGACAGATTTCGAATGATAATATAGATATCACTATAGGCAGCGCACTTTCTATCTACGGCGGGAAGCTGTCGCTTGACGAGGTACTCGCCGTACTTCGATAGATCGGGGGATCAGCATTGAAACTCAAATTCACAAAGATGCACGGCATTGGCAATGATTATGTATATGTGGACTGCACGCTCGGCGGAGCACTTGAAACGCTCCCTGACCCCGCGCGCCTTTCAAAGCTTGTCAGTGACCGGCACTTTGGGGTCGGATCGGACGGGCTCATCCTTATCGCGCCCTCAAAGAAAGCCGACCTTCAGATGATAATGTACAATGCCGACGGCTCCCGGGGCGAGATGTGCGGAAACGGCATTCGCTGCGTCGGGAAGTACGCATACGACCACGGCCTTACAACAAAAAAGGAATTGACTGTTGAGACCCTTGCAGGTGTGAGAGAGCTCACCCTTTTCACGGGAGATGATGACAAGGTGGAAAAAGTCCGTGTCGATATGGGAGAAGCGGTGCTCGATACGAGGAAGATACCGGTGACTTATCCCGAGGACACCATGATAGGGCAGCCCCTCGAAGTCAAGGGAAAGATATACAATGCGACCTGTATCTCGACCGGAAATCCCCACTGCGTGATATTCTGCGACAATGATATCAAAAAGATGGACCTTGAAAAACTGGGACCCTCCTTTGAGCGGCACCCTCTCTTTCCAAAGAGGATAAATACTGAATTTGTGAATATCCTCGACAGGAGCCATATCGCAATGCGTGTATACGAGAGGGGCTCGGGTGAGACCCTTGCCTGCGGCACCGGCGCCTGCGCAAGCGCTGTAGCAAGCTACCTCAATGGCTTTTGTGATGAAAAGGTAGAGGTAAGGCTCCTTGGCGGAACCCTCTTCATAGAATATGACGAAAAGACGAAGAAGATCTATATGACGGGTCCCGCAACAGAGGTCTTTTCGGGAGAGATGGAGATTTTTGACTTCCCCGAGGACGAGGACGTGAAGGTCTACGAGTGAGAGATGGCCGTTGTTTCCGAGACGAAAAGACTATTCATCCGTGAGATCACGACAGAGAAAAGTGATCTGGACGCGATCTTCGCCTTGTATGAAGACCCCCGGATGACTGAATTCATGGAGCCGCTCTTTCCTTACGAGGAAGAGAGAGAATACGAGAAGAATTATGTCGAGCGGATCTATCCATATTACGGCTACGGGCTCTGGCTCCTTGAAGAAAAAAATACAGGCGGGATAATCGGCCGCGCGGGGATAGAATACCGCGAGGGCTGTGAAAACAATGAAGGAGAGCTCGGCTTTCAGGTGAGATTCGACAGGCAGAGAGAGGGCTTTGCCTTTGAAGCTTTGACAAAGATCATAGAGCTTGGTTTTGACCGCTTTTCATTTGACTCACTCCGCGCCCGGATAAGCCCTGAAAATCTGCCGTCGATCGCCCTTGCAAAAAAGCTTGGGCTGAAACCCACAAACACCTTTGAGAAGGACTCCAAAGGCAATTTTGATGAAATCTACCGTTTGAGAAAGGAGGATCATATAGATGCAGGATCTATTCACAAAAAGTGACCCTCCAGAAAAATCCTCCGACTATATCTCAAGCGCCGCTGTCACTGAGGAATTCAAGGACGCGATAGAGAAAGTCCGCTCAAAAGCGCGTGAGAAGTCATTATCCTCAGACATCTTTCTTCCACCCGGCATCGTCCCGCCGGAGAAGATGGACAGGGACGAGCTTCTTTCCTGGGAGGAGCGGATCAGTGCTCCAAACCGCGGCATTATCAAGACATCTGACTTTTCGGAGCCCGGGGAGATCTATCTTGAGCTCATCCACAGGATACGGCGTTATCATCCCAATACCGATATAGAGATAATACAGCGCGCCTACAATTTCGCAAAGAACAACCACGGCGATCAGAAGCGAAAGAGCGGAGAGCCTTATATCATTCATCCTCTCTGCGTCGCGCTCATACTTTCAGACCTTGAGATGGACAAGGAGACGATAGCGGCAGGGCTTCTTCATGATACTGTCGAGGATACGGACGCGACGATAGAGGCAGTGAAGAAATATTTCGGGGATGAGGTCGCGCTCCTTGTTGACGGCGTGACAAAGCTCGGCGAGATCCAGTACGAGCAGGACAAGGTCATCTCTCAGGCCGAGAATCTCCGCAAGATGTTCCTTGCTATGTCAAAGGATATCAGGGTCATTATCATCAAGCTTGCGGATCGCCTCCACAATATGCGCACGCTCAAATACATGACTCCCGAAAAGCAGCGTGAAAAGGCAAGAGAGACGCAGGAGATATATGCGCCGCTTGCGATGCGGCTTGGCATCTCAAAGATGAAGGTGGAGCTTGACGACCTCGCGCTGAAATACTTAGAGCCTGAGGCATACTTCGAGCTCGTTGAAGCAATCACACTTCAGAAGAGGGAGAGGGATACCTATGTCGACTCCCTTGAGGAGGAAGTGAAAAAGGCGATCGAAGAGGCAGGGATAGAAGCCGAGGTCAACGGCAGGGCAAAGCACTTCTTTTCGATCTACAAGAAGATGGTCAATCAAAACAAGACCCTCGACCAGATCTATGACCTCTTTGCCATAAGGATAATAGTCAAAGACATCAAGGACTGCTATGCGGCCCTTGGCGTCATGCATGAAAAATATACTCCCATCCCTGGGCGCTTCAAGGACTATATCGCGATGCCAAAGCCCAATATGTATCAGTCGCTTCATACGACGCTGATCGGTCCAGACGGTACGCCTTTTGAGATACAGATCCGTACTGAAGAGATGCACCGCACCGCCGAATACGGTGTCGCTGCCCATTGGAAATACAAGGAATCGGGAGAGGGCGCGTCGGTCTCAGGCGAGGAGCAGAAGCTCTCCTGGCTTCGCCAGATCCTCGAATGGCAGCAGGACATGAGCGACGATCGGGAATTCATGAGCCTCTTAAAGAGCGACCTCAATCTCTTCTCGGATACCGTTTTTTGCTTCACGCCCCAGGGCGAGGTCAGAAACCTTCCCAAGGGCTCGACGCCCATTGATTTTGCGTACGCCGTCCATACAGACGTCGGAAATACCATGATAGGCGCGAAGGTGAACGGCCGCCTCGTTCCGATAGATTACGAGATCGCAAACGGCGACCGTGTCGAGATCCTGAGGAGCAAGAATTCAAAGGGTCCCCACCACGACTGGCTGAACCATGTGAAGTCCACCCAGGCGAAGAACAAGATCAACCAGTGGTTTCGGGCGCTTTACAAGGATGATAATATCGCAAAGGGCAAGGCCTTCCTCGCACAAGCCGCAAAGCAGAAAAACCTTGACCCTTCAGCTCTCTTAGATGCGTCTTACCAGAGAGACATCCTTGACAAATACGGGCAGAAGGACTGGAACCACCTCCTTCAGCAGATAGGCGCGGGCTCGATCAAGGAAAATGCTGTAGTAAACAGGATATACTCGGATTATCTTCATGATCATCCGAAAAATGTCACTGATGATGAGGTACTTGAAGAGCACAGGGTCTCTGACGCCACAAAATCCTTCCTGAAGGACCCTCACGCGGGGAAGGGAGGGAAGCACGCGATCATAGTAAACGGCATGGGCGATCTTTCAGTCCGCTTTTCGCGCTGCTGCGATCCCCTGCCCGGAGATGAGATCGTGGGCTTCATCACGCGCGGGCGCGGCGTCACGATACACCGCGTTGACTGCGTAAATATCATGAACCTTTCCGCAATGGATCAGGAGCGCCTCATAGACGCGTCCTGGCGCGAAGACGTTCTCGAAGGCGGAAAGAACGAGCTTTACAAGGCGTCTCTCAAGATCTACGGGAAGAACCGCACAGGCATGCTTGTTGATATATCGCGCGTCTTTACGGAATCCAATATCGATATCCGTATGATGCAGTCCCGTGTCGCAAAGACAGGTACGGCGACGATCGAGGTCTCCTTCGGCGCAAAGAGCACTGAGGAACTTCGCGCAATATCGGAAAAGCTCCGCTCTGTCGAAGGCGTGATCGATATAGAAAGGACCAGAAGCTGATGAGTGAGATCAAACGGTTCCTTACAGGGCCTCTTCCGACCAATACCTATACGATCAAAAAAGATAAAGATAAAGATAAAGATAATGATAATGTGATCCTCATCGACCCCGGCCCCGGCGCAGAGGGGCTTTTTGATATATTGCTTGAAAGAGGTGAAAAGATAAGGGCGATCCTCATCACCCACGGCCACTCGGATCATGTGGACGGAGTAGCCGGGATCAAGAAAAGAGCCCTTGAGCATACCGGCGAAAGCATCAAATGCTATGCCCCGAAGGCTGATGAAAAGACATTTTCGGACGCAGCTTGGAATTCCTCCCTCATGATAGTTGGAGAAAAGAAGACATACGAGAATGATATCGATGTGTGGCTTTCAGACGGTCAGGAGATAGATTTTGACGGTCTTCTGGTCCGGACCATTGTCACACCGGGACATACGATAGGCGGCGCGTCTTTTTATTTTCCCGGGGAGATTGCGCTTTTCTCAGGAGATACGCTCTTTTCAGGTTCTGTAGGCCGGACCGACTTCCCGGGCGGCTCGATGTCGGAGCTTATCCGCTCAGTACAGGAGCGCCTCTTCACGCTTCCGGACATTACGCGCGTCTACCCCGGTCACAATGAAGAGACTACTATAGAAAGAGAGAAGAGGGAGAATCCCTTTTTTTCAGGATGGTTGTTGTAGATTTAAATGATCAAAGCTTTTTTTATGACGTGATGTCTTTGACCGGCGAATTTCTTCCCGGTGAGGAGATCAGGGAAAAGCCCGGTACTTTCGAAGAAAATTCAAAAGACACACTGATATCCGTCATTCTCCTTGAAAATGAAGCCGTCGTCTCATCGAAAGGCCTTGTTGAAAAAGAAAATATCGAAGGCCTTCAAAGGCGGGAGGTCAAAAGCGCTATAAAGAGAGCGCTGTATCGCATCCTTTCAAAGCAGACAGGGCGTAAACTCCCCTGGGGCACGCTTTCAGGGATCAGGCCCATAAAGCTCATTTCATCATATCTTTCGGAAGGTCTTTCCTCTGAAACTATAGAAGATAAGCTTTTCAATGAATATTATATTTCAAACGAAAAAGTCAAAAAAGGCCTTGAGATAGCATGTCTTGAAAAGGAGCTCCTTGAGAGCGCTGATCTTTCCCGCGGCTACAGTCTCTATATCGGTATTCCCTTCTGCCCCTCAGTCTGCCTTTACTGCTCATTTTCTTCATACCCCGTGAAGCGGTATCGGAATGTGACGGGCGAATACGTTTCGGCGCTTTCAAAAGAGATCGCTGAGACTGTGAAGTTTTTAAAAGACCATCCAATCGACACCATATATATCGGGGGCGGGACTCCGACCGCGCTCTCGCAGGACGAGCTGAACACTCTTTTCGATGCGCTGTCAAACGCTTTCCCTTTATCCGATGTCAAAGAGCTCACGGTCGAAGCCGGGCGCCCCGACTCGATCACAAGAGAAAAGCTTTCGGTCTTGAAGAAGTACGGGGTCTCGCGTATCTCAATAAACCCGCAGACCATGAATGATGAGACTCTGAAGCGGATAGGAAGAGCGCACAGCGCAGACTCTGTAAGGAAAGCCTTTTGTCTCAGCCGCGAAGCGGGATGCACAAATATCAACTGCGATATCATAGCAGGACTCCCGGGCGAAGGTGAGAGAGAATACCAAAATACCGCAAAAGAGATAATGAAGCTCTCACCTGAAAGCCTTACCGTCCACTGCCTTGCAAGAAAGAGGGCGTCCCGCCTCACGCAGGAATGGGATGAGTACAAAGACAGCGCCTTTAAGGTGACGGAGAGCGCCCTTTCGATATTTTCCGACCTTTCAAAAGAGCTTCTGATGAGACCATATTATCTCTACCGGCAGAAAAATATCGCGGGAAATCTTGAAAACACGGGCTATGCGCTGAAGAACCGCGCCTGCCTCTACAATGTCTTGATAATGGAGGAAAAACAACCTATAATTGCACTCGGTGCCGGCGGGGTGAGTAAACTCTTAACCGGCAAAAAGCCTATGAGGCTTCCAAACCCGAAGGACCCCCTCCTCTATATCGAGGGGATAGAAGATATCATCAGAAAAAAGAAGGAAGGATTGGTGCATACCGGATGGCTTTAAAGAAAAAGCCCGTAAACGGCATGAGGGATATATTGCCGGAGGAAGCGGCACTTCGAGATCATGTCACGGCTGTAATCAAGGAGACATATAGAGCGTTTGGCTTTACGCCCATTGAGACGCCTCTTCTTGAAGAGATAGGAAATCTTTCAAATGACCAGGGCGGAGAGAATGAAAAGCTGATCTTCAAAGTATTGAAGCGCGGCGAAAAACTGGATCTCACCGGAGACGTCAGGGAAGAAGATATAGTAGACTACGGGATGCGATATGACCTTACGGTCCCGCTTTCCCGCTTCTATTCAAACAATGAAAACGACCTTCAAAAGCCCTTCAAGGCGCTTCAGATGGGACCTGTCTTTCGGGCCGACCGGCCGCAGAAGGGGAGATACCGCCAGTTCACACAGTGCGATATAGATATAATAGGCGAAAAATCCTACTTGGCAGAATGCGAGCTCATCACAGCGACCACAAAGGCGCTGTCCCGCCTTTCGTTTTCGGGCTTCAAAATAATAATAAACGATCGAAGGCTATTATCTTCAATGGCGGACTACGCGGGCTTTTCAAAAGAGAGTCAGGGAAAGCTTTTCATCATCCTTGACAAGCTTGACAAGATAGGTCTTGACGGCGTCAGAAACGAACTCAAAGAAAGCGGCTTTGACGAGGCTTCTATAGAAAAATATATAAAGCTTTTTGAAGCGCTTTCGGGTAAATGCGATATACAGGAATCCCTTGATATCCTGAAAGAAAAGATGGGTGACTGTTTCCCCGAAGACGCTGCAAACGACCTTTCAAATATAAGCTCTATCGTAATGTCAGATGATGTAAAGGAAGCTGACTTCTCACTCGTCTTTGATCCGACTCTTGTCCGCGGCATGGGCTATTACACAGGACCCGTCTTTGAGATCAGGATAGCAGAGCTTGACATATCCTGCGGCGGGGGAGGGAGATACGACAATATGGTCGGCCTTTTCGCGGGACATGATACCCCGGCCTGCGGCTTTTCGATAGGCTTTGAGAGGATAATCCTCCTTCTCAGGGAAAAGGGCTATGAGATCCCGGGCTCAGGGAAAAAGACAGCGATCCTACTTGACAAAGGGCTCTCTGCAACAGAGATCAAAAAGGCTTACGGAGAGGCACGTGCCCTTCGAAGTGAAGGAAACACAGTCCTCATAGAAAGAATGCAAAAAAACAGGAAATTCCAAAAGGAAATGCTTGAAAAGCAAGGCTATTCGGAGGTTATTGAAAAATGGCAGAATCAATGACGGGGCTTAAGAGAAGCTCCCGCTGCGCGAATGTTTCGGAAAATGATATCGGGAAAGAACTCACCCTCATGGGCTGGGTACAAAAGAGAAGGAACCTTGGAGCATTGATCTTCGTCGATCTTCGGGATATCTCGGGGATAGTTCAGATCCTCTTTGATGAAGATATATGCGGTAAAGAGGTCTTTGAAAAGGCAGGTCAGATAAGAAGTGAATTCGTGATCGCGGTCACGGGCAAGCTTCAAAAAAGAGGCGGCGCTGTAAACAAGGACTTAAAAACCGGCTCACTTGAGCTTGCGGCTGCAGAGCTTCGCATACTATCAGAGTCGGAGACCCCCGTCTTTCCAATAGAAGACGATATCAATACAAAAGAGGAGATAAGGCTGAAATACAGAAGCCTTGATCTTCGCCGCCCCGCGATACAAAAGAATCTCATTCTAAGATCAAAGGTGATGCAGTCTGTACGGTCTTTTTTGACGGATGAAGGCTTCCTTGAGATAGAGACCCCGATGCTTACAAAGTCGACTCCCGAGGGAGCGCGCGACTATCTTGTACCTTCCCGCGTACATCCCGGCGAATTCTATGCCCTGCCCCAGAGCCCCCAGCTTTTCAAGCAGCTTCTCATGGTCTCGGGCTATGACAGATATTTCCAGATAGCAAGGTGCTTTCGTGACGAGGACCTGAGAGCTGACCGTCAGCCTGAATTTACGCAGATAGATATGGAACTTTCCTTCGTAGATGTCGATGATGTGCTCGATGTGAATGAAAGACTCCTTCAAAAGGTATTCAAGGAAGCGATAGGCCTTGAGATCGAGCTGCCTCTTCAGAGGATGACCTGGGACAGCGCAATGGAGCGATACGGATCCGACAAGCCCGATACGAGATTTTCGATGGAGCTCATACGCTTGAACGAAACGGTTGCAGACTCCGGCTTTTCTGTTTTCAGCGACGCTGTCAAAAATGGAGGCGGCGTTTACGCGATAAACGTAAAAGGGCAGGGCGATATGCCCCGGAAGCGCCTCGACAAGCTCACAGAGGACGCGAAAGGACTCGGGGCAGCAGGACTTGCTTATATTCAGCTGAAAAGTGACGGAAACCGGAAGGCATCCTTTGAGAAATTCCTGAAAGACGGAGAACTTGATTCAATAATCAACAAATGCCAAGGCGAAACCGGTGACCTCATCCTGATCGTCTCGGGTACACTCAAGATCTCAAGAGAGGTGCTCGGACAGCTTCGCGTAAACCTTGCAAAAGAGCTTGGACTCATAGATGAATCAAAATACAACTTCCTTTGGGTAGTGGATTTCCCCATGTTTGAGTGGTCGGATACCGAAAACCGCTACATGGCGATGCATCATCCCTTCACTATGCCGTATGAAGAGGACCTTCACCTCCTTTCCGACAAGGAGTCTCTTGGAAAAGTGCGTTCAAAAGCATATGATATAGTACTTAACGGCACTGAGCTTGGCGGGGGGTCGATCAGGATCCACCGCGCCGATGTCCAGGAAAAGATGTTTGAGGCTCTCGGGCTTTCGCTTGATGAAGCAAATGAGCGCTTCGGGTTCCTCCTCACAGCATTCAAGTACGGAGTTCCGCCCCATGCAGGGCTTGCTTACGGGCTTGACCGGATGATAATGCTGATGGCGAAGGCTCAGTCTATAAGAGATGTCATAGCTTTCCCGAAGGTGAAGGACGCAAGCGACCTCATGTGCGACGCCCCGTCGGTCGTTGACAAAAAGCAGCTGGATGAGCTTTTCATAAGTACGATCCCGGAAGAAAATAATGAAGGAAAAGGGGAGTGATTGAATGAAGAAATATTTGCGTACTTTTTCTATAGCGCTCGCGAGCGTGTTCTTGCTTTCCTTTGCACAAAACGCAAGTGCAGCGGAAACCGCAGCAGGGACAAAGGCGGAGACTGATGCAAAGACAGAGACTGATACCGATACAGAAACAGAGTCAGTCCCCATCTACAGGCGCTATAATCCCGGAAACGGGGAGCATTTCTATACCACAAACAAGTCTGAAGCCGATACACTCGTGACTGTCTACGGCTGGAATGATGAAGGGATAGGCTGGTATGCCCCGGGAATTGCTTCTGACCGCGGAAATCCTGTTTACAGGTTCTATAATCCGACACTCGGCATTCACCGTTATACCGCGGACAAGACCGAGAGAGAAGCGCTCCTCCACTACGGCTGGAATGCGGAAGGAATACTGTGCTATTCAATGAAAAAGGGCGGGATACCGGTCTACCGACTGATGAACCCGAACAATCAGCAGGAGAATTATACTCTTTATCCTGCGGAAGCCGTAATGAACATAAGGGCGGGCTGGTTTAATATGCCCTATACCTTCTATGCTGCCAAAAATGATGATTAAGAGAGGACAAAATAATGCTTGATATCAAATTCGTCCGCGAACACCCGGACATTGTAAAGGAAAATATCAAAAAGAAGTTTGAAGATCACAAGCTCCCCATGGTGGATGAGGTAATAGAGCTTGACAAAGAGGTACGCGCTGCCCAGCAGGAGGGCGATGAGATAAGGGCGAAGAGGAATACCCTTTCAAAGCAGATAGGCGCCCTCATGAAGGAAGGAAAAAAGGAAGAGGCTGAAAGCGTAAAGGCGCAGGTCAACGCGAACGCGAAGAGGCTTCAGGAGCTTGAAGAGAAGGAAGATGAGCTTCGCACAAAAATAAGGAAGATAATGCTCCTTATCCCGAACATCATCGATCCTTCAGTTCCTATAGGAAAGGACGACTCAGAGAATGTCGAAGTTGAGCGCTTCGGAGAGCCTGTCGTTCCTGACTTTGAGATCCCTTATCATACGCAGATAATGGAGCGCTTCGACGGCATCGACCTTGAAGCGGCAGGAGCAGTGGCAGGGAACGGATTTTATTATCTTTCGGGGGATATAGCAAGGCTTCACTCGGCCTGCCTTTCATATGGAAGGGATTTCATGATAGGCAGGGGCTTCACATATGTGATACCGCCCTTCATGATAAGGTCCCGCGTTGTGGACGGTGTCATGTCCTTTGACGAGATGGATGCCATGATGTACAAGATCGAGGGCGAGGACCTTTATCTGATAGGAACAAGCGAGCACTCTATGATCGGGCGCTTCATCGACGCGACGATAGACGAAGCAAAGCTTCCGCTGACGCTTACCTCCTATTCTCCGTGCTTTCGGAAGGAGAAGGGGGCTCACGGCATAGAGGAGCGCGGTGTTTACCGCATCCACCAGTTTGAAAAGCAGGAGATGATCGTAGTTTGCAAGCCGGAGGAATCAATGGACTGGTACAATAAGCTCTGGAAGAATACGGTCGACTATTTCCGCTCCCTCGATATCCCGGTAAGAACCCTTGAATGCTGCTCCGGCGACCTTGCGGATCTCAAAGTCAAGTCCTGCGATGTCGAGGCCTGGAGCCCGAGACAGAAGAAGTACTTTGAAGTCGGCTCCTGCTCAAATCTTTCGGACGCGCAGGCGCGCAGGCTTAATATCAAGGTAAAGGGCGCAGACGGGAACAAATATCTCGCTCATACATTGAACAACACCTGCGTCGCTCCGCCGAGAATGCTGATCGCCTTCCTTGAGAACAATCTCAACGCCGACGGCTCCGTAAACATCCCGAAGGCCCTTCAGCCCTATATGGGAGGAATGGAGAAGATGGTGCCCAAGCACTAAAAAAGTAGGCAAAACACATATATGGTATGTTGAATCACGAACCACCCTACATCTTGTGCGGGGTGGTTTTTCTATGTACAACAAAAGATACAAAAAAGTTTTCATTGAAAGGGGTTTCTTCCATAAAAAGTGTCTTGCTTTTTTCTATGTATTGGAATAAGATTGCTTTCGTATGTAGTATCCGTAAGTAGGCGAAGTCTGCCAGCTTTTCCTCGGGCTCCGGCCGAGGTCAGGAAGCCTGAGAACAAAAGATTTGCAGTCGACCCCATTTCGGATGCGACCGGGTTCGAAATTTATAAAGAACCCGAAAAGGTTTTACTCTTTGTTACATGTTTTATTAAGAAAGGAGAATGCTTAATGAACAAGTTAGGCACAAAGCTTGGTGCGGTAGCTATGTCAGCTGTAATGGCTCTCACATTCGCACCCAGCGCAGCGATCACTTCGCTTGCTGCAGGCGGAGATGATCTCACAGATGCCACGCAGTTGTCTGTACCGGTTTACCGCCTGTACAACCCTAACAGTGGCGAGCACTTATTCACAACAAATGAAAATGAGTGCGACAGTCTTGATAAGAATGGCTGGGATTATGAGACGATTGCATGGTATGCACCTTCAACAGGTGATCCGGTCTTCAGACTTTACAATCCCAATCATCCTCTTGGTGATCATCACTACACATCAAGTGAAGAAGAGAGAGACAACCTGATTAAACAGGGCTGGAAACTTGACGCTACTGCATTCAACACAGTAGCAGAGGGTGAGCTTCTCGGAGCTCCGGTTTATTCACTTTACAATCCCAACGCTTATGATCTCGGGATGGCTACACATCACCTCACACTCAGCGAGGAAGAGGCAGATGGTCTTGAACTGCTTGGCTGGACAAATGAAGGCCCTAAGTTCTATGAGTATGCTGAGGATCTTGATCCCGAAGTAGAGGAGCTTACTGTTAGCATCGACAATACCACACCCAAGGTTGGCGATACGCTGACAGCTGGAGTAGTAGATCGCAACGGTGAAGACGTATCTGACAACGTTACCTTCCAGTGGTATGCTAATGATGAAGCGATCGAAGGTGCGACAGAAGAAACTCTTGGCGTAACGGTCGCAATGGTCGGTTCTACTATCAAAGTAGTTGCGACTGCTGAGAACGGGAATACTTTTGAGTCTGATGAGACTGCAGCTGTATATGCCTCTCTCGCACTTCTTTCTGCAGATCAGACAGGAAAGAGCGTTGTAACTCTTACAACCAACGGCCCTGTTACCGCTCTTGATGATATCGATGTATTCAAGGGAACAAAGGAAGTAGAGATCGACAGCATCGATTATGAAGATGACGGTGCGGTTGTTACTCTTAAGAATGCAATCGTAGCTGACGCTGAGTATACTGTAACTCTTACACCCGCTGATGAGGATGATGAAGCTACTTCAGCTACCTTCGTTGGCGAGAAGGCTAAGCTTGACAGAATCGAATTCCTTAACGATGTCCTCGTTATGAAGGACAACACCTACAAAGAGGGTTATGCTTATGTAAAAGGTTATGATCAGTTTGATCAGGAAGTTACCCTTTCAGGCCTTACAGTTACTCCTGGCGTAGGTACATTTAAGTCATATGACAATACGACTGGAAAGATCACTATCGTTGATAACAATAATGCTGCAAACGCAACCGGAGCTTTCCTTCTTATAAAGGAAGTTCCTGTATTTGTTCAGTATCAGACTGGAAACGACGTGATCTCTGCACAGGAAACACTTACAGTTTCTTCTCAGGCTTATGTAAATGAACTTACATTTGGTGAAGTTGAGAAGGACGGAACAAAGAGAGCCGACGAGAGACTTACAATCGACGAACTTGGTTCTGGTAAGTATTATGTAGAAATCCTTGACGTAAAGGATCAGTATGGAGATACTCTTGATGCTGATGACCTTAATGATCAGAAGAGCGACGCAAACGGAAGCAGAACACTGTTCGTAATCCCTGGTGATTCTGGTGCATTCTATCAGACAGGTGATTTCGCAGAACTGAATGGCAAGACGATCCTTTGGCTTGAGCCGGTTGCTAATGGCGCAGGCAAGCCCGGAACGATGACGCTTACAATTACTGGTGCAGGCGGGAAGACATTCTCAACGGATATTACGGTAGAAGATAATCCGTACATCCAGACTCTTTCTGTAAGCTATCCTGAACTTTATGCTGGTTCAGCTAAGTCTGCTGCATTGGAATTCAGCGCTATCGATCAGTACGGAGATGCTGTTGATCTTTGGGACTTCAGACCCGAGGTGGATAATACGGGTAAAGAGCTCATATTCCGTGATTTTAACAACATGACTCAGCTTAGCACCAAGATAACGATTTCCGGAAATGCTGTATTCAATACTGTCGTGAAAGATGCTGGAAAGAAGACATTTACAGTAACACTTAATACATTAGCCGGTGGCGCAAAAGCTAGAGATCTTATTACCTTCACAGAGCAGACCGCTGGTATGCAGATTGCTACAAAGTCTATAGCTGTTGGCGAAATGGGTACAGCCGCTAAGATCAAGAGTGCTCTTAAGAGCGGTGCTAATCTTCAGATGGATGATGTGCCGAACCACGCTAACGGCGGTACGAACCATAGTGTGAACTTCAACAAGTTCATTCAGTTCGAGGATGCAAACGGAAATGAAATGGTTCGTGGCACATCTGAGAAGTATCCTTTCTATATTGAAATTAATGGATTGACTGTGGAGGAAACACTTCCTCAGCCTACAAACGCTCTTTGGACAACCGGCAAATTTGTATGGTCACTTACAAAGGAACAGATAAAGGATGCAAATACCGCATCTAACGCTGGTACTAACGTGGCCGTTACGGACTACGATAATGGTACGGTAGAAAGTGCTGACTTTGGCGCTGCTACATCGCTTGATGTATATGCTACAGTTTATATGACTGACGGTGCTACATACTACAAGCTCGACGAAAAGAAGTTCCACCTTACAAGCGTACAGGGCAATGACAAAACATACACAGCTAAGGCTAAGAACACGATTTACTGCAATAGCGATGATCCTAAGAATACGGAGATAGCAGTTACTGCTAAGACCGATTCTGGCGAGACTTACACCGTTGACAGCTCGAGAGTTCAGGTGGTTCCTAAGGCTCCGTTCGCTGTTACGACAGACAATAAGTACACCGTTTCCGGTGCAGACGCTTCTGGAACCGGGACAACAACGGCTACGGTTTACGTTGATAACAACGAAGAGACAACGGTAGATATCAGTTACACCGATGCAGCGCCTGTTGCTACTAAGGTCGAAAAGAAGTTTAACATAGTCAATGATTATGTTGGAACTGACGGAACAGAAGCATCTAAGGTCGGCGCGAAATTCGACGGCGACTTCACGGAGGATAGCTTCACCCTTGGCGATAATGCGACCCTGACAATCGATGGCGGAGTACTTACAGTTACAAGAGCAAACTCGGTAGAAGACACACTTACATTCAGAATCGCTGATCAGTATGGCCGTGCTATGGGCTCAACGAAGTTCTATGTCGACGGTGTGAAGGTTACTGCAAACCAGACCGTTGATTCCTCTGCAAAGGATGTGACAATCGAGTGGGCAAACGGGACTCTTACTGGCAAGGTTATCCTTGAAAAGGGTGGCGCTTCTGCAACACTTACATTCAAGGAGGTTAAGACTGAATCGGTTAAGACTGAGTCTGGTCTTAAAGCAGCACTTCTTGGCTCTGCTGATGTGATTACGGTTGATAAGAATATTGATCTTACGGGCGCTCTAATAGTTCCGGCAGATAAAACAGTTAAGATTGCTTCTGGAGTGACGATTGATGATAAGGGTAAAGGAATAACAGTAAATACCGACGGCAAGCTCGAAGTTGCTTCTGGTGCTTCACTTATTACCACGGGAGCTATAGACAACGACGGTAGCATGGTAATCGACGGCAGTTGGGAGCATAGTACAAACACTATCGACAATGCTGGCGGGAAGGTAACTGGTAAAGGTCATGTAGTAGTTAATAACCAGAACATAACTAACACAAACGGTGAATTCGTAGTTACAGGAAACACATTAGCTATTCTTGGTGCTGTTACCATAACCGATGGTAAGCTTGGCGGACATACGGTTGTTTCTCCCGGAGCTGCACTTACCCTCGCTGGAACACTTACCCTCGCTGATAAGGTTGAGGTTGAGAAAAATGAAGCGCAAGGTGCGGGGACGCTTAAACTCGGAGACAACACAAGCACAATCACCCTCGCTGACGGACTTGTAATTGATGCATCCGCTGGTGGTACAATTACAACCCAGACTTCTGGCGTTACAGTAGAGACGGGTGACTCGGTAACACTTGTAACAAATAGTAAGGATACACTTACAATCGCAGTTCCTGAGGACGCGGCATCTGATGTTAGTGACGTGAAGATTACAGGAACCGGTGCGTCAAGCGCCTCCGCCGGAGATACGATTACAAATCAGACAGTTGGATACGCCATCTCTTATACTTACAGCGGAGAAAGGAGTACAACAGGGCTTCCTAAGACGTATGAAGACAAAACTGGGTCTGCTACAGAGGGCACAGTTAAGTCGGGAATCGTTTCTTTGGTAAATCAAGCGGTTGGGTATGACTTCGAAGAGATTTCTACTTCCGACGTTGCCATCAGTGGGAAGACTGCTACAGTTACTTTGACGAATGCTGAGAAGACAACGGTTGAGGGTTCAATCTCCTACACGGCAGCAAACGTAAAGGCAAGAGCTGGTTCGGTAGCAGTTACAGAATCTCTTGGCGAGGCTACGGGTACATATTCCGTTGCAGCAAAAACGGGCGCGACAAACAAAGGTACTGCTACAATCGACTCATCAACGGGTGCGCTTGACCTTACGAATGCAGCGAAGGATGATGAGTATACAATAACATTTACTGGTAACGGCGCCTACGAAGGAACCGTAACTTGTGATGTGAAGGTATTAGCAGCGACAGTTACAGGTACAATCTCCTACACGGCAGCAAACGTAAAGGCAGGGACTAGTTCGGTAGCGGTTACCGCATCTCTTGGCGAGGCTACGGGTACATATTCCGTTGCAGCAACCGAGGGCGCGACAAACAGCGGTACTGCTACCATCAACGCATCAACAGGTGCGCTTGACCTTACGGGTGCACAGGTAAATGATGCGTATACAATAACATTTACCGGTAGCGGGAATTACGAAGGAACCGTGACTTGTGATGTGCACGTTCTGGCGTCAACATAATACCACTTTCCGACCTTGACGTGACTTAAGAAACTTAACTCGGAACCCTTAATCAGGGTTCCATACCCCGCCCGAGGCATAAAAACCTCGGGGGGGATTTTGTTTCTGGCAAAGTCCGGGAACTAAGATACTGGACAGTTAGACCTTGATCCAAAGGATCTTAAGGCAAGGAGGAATTAACATTATGGATTTATCATCTTTCAGGACATGCGGCGACGAGGACATCATTTACGAGTCTATTGACGATCTTAGGATTTATGTATCGAAAGATAACGTTTCAGGAAAGATCACGCACTACTTTGTTGAGTTCAATGGAATTCGATACGAGGTCAGTAAACAGACCTACGGGGCACTTAAAGAAGAAAAGGGGATCGGAGACGAGGAAGAATAAAATGGTTCTTGTAACAGGACCTTACCACTGTCGTTTTCGGGTCATACACATTTCCAAGCAGACTTACGAAATGGGACTTCTTAACGGGGCCCCATTTTCTATGTGTGCCGTCCCCTCTACCTTGTCGTTTTCTGGACATTCCCGAATCGGCTGAGAATTTACCCAAGTCGGAAAAGATGAAATTCCGTCAGGTTGGAGGGGGCGGTACATTCCCGCCACAATAAGAAAAGCCCGGAAACCTCGATCTCTCAAGGAATCCGAGCCTTTTTGCCAAGCACTTATTTCACAAACGTGAAATCAGTATGTTCCAGTTATGGTCATGTCCCCATAAACTATTTATGTCTGGTTGCTCATTGTGATTGTTGCGTTCGTAATTGTTAAGTCATCGACGTAGCCCGCTTTCTTTGCGGTTCCCGAAATAGTGGTGGGGCCGTCAGCGACAGCTGTCACAGTTCCGTCACCGTCAACCGTTCCGTTAGCCGGTGTGGATGACTGGAAAGCGTAGGTCCAATCTGTAGCTGCGTTTGTTATTGTAATGGCCAGTGTCCCACCGTCTGTTGTTATGGTATTCGATGCATACCCTGCGGTAATCGCAGCAAACTCGGTAGCAGCAGCATTATAAGCATCGATCTTACCTACTGCCGCGTCGTAAGCAGCTTTCTTCGCGGCTACAGATGTATCTGTATCAAAATCCAACTCTGAAAGTGTTTCCCAATTTGCGATCGCATTGTCCGCATTAGTCTTAGCAGTATCTGCCGCCGTCTTGTTAGTACCACTCGCCGCTTTTGTCGTGCTGCCAGTGTAACGGGACCTCCCGACTGACGTTTTCACATCCCGACGAACTCCCGAAACCCGCTATTTTCAAGGCTTCCCCCAAAGCCTTATTTTTTTGCCCTAAAAACGGCTTCGTTTTCCCCTCAAAAACGACTGTAACTGCAATTGCTCGGGACGCGGTAGCTGTCGCAGATGGGCACCTTACAGAACCTGAAAAATATGGCTTTTCGAGCGTCGGGAGGTGTGGTAAACTGCTCCTGATGGGAAACAGGTTAGACTGATTTTGGGACAATGTCCCGATTGCGACAGATGGGAGGTCGCGCTACACTGTATTATAAATCCATTTTTTGCCCCAATTCCGTCAACATCCATATCCCAAAAAGAAAAATAATAGGAGAATGACCCAGATCCGACAGCATCCATATCCCTGTTTTGGGATATCTCACCTGACGGAAATGGGTCATATTTTTTGGGAGCTGTAACCTGTCGTTTTTGAGTCCATCCAATTCAGTAAAAACGCTGAAAAATAACGACTTTCCGAAGTTTGTTTCTACTTGTGTAAATCCTCCAACTGTGCGATTATAATAATCGTAATGAGGCTGAGGCGTGCTACTTCGTTACCTTGATCTTAAGAGCCCCGTTTAAGTCGTTTCTCTTGATGGTGGCAATCTTAAGATCACCGACGACGACCGGCTCAAAAGGCCGGTTGTTTTCGTCTTCCTGACCATCGATTAGATACTTGTTCAGTTCTTCTGGATATGCTTCAAAATACATCTGAGCACTGATATCCTGCCATTCGGGACGGGCATACATAAACATGCACTTGATAAGCTCTGTAAATGTCCCAAGCCCGCCGTTTTCGCAGTCACAGCAATAGTCGTAAAGATCGGAACGAACTTCCGGCATAAACTTTACGGCATATTTTGATTCGAGAAGATCCAGATAATCATCAATCTCGGACGGATCCAAAGTTCCTAGATCTGCCTGATACAGACGTCTGTATAGTTGTGAGTTATAAGACTGCATCCGGTGTCCCGACTTCAGGGCTCCCTGCAAGGCTCTTGTGCCTCCAAAGATAAAGGGGACTCTTGACTGGTCATGGATCTGACGGAGAACATCGAGTTTCTCGATATTCCTGTGTATAAGATTCTCACATTCATCAAGCAAAAAGACATGGTTATTGTGTATCCTTAGATAATCAGTCAAAGCACCCTGAAGCTCATGCTTATTCTGGCGTCCAACAATCGTCATTCCGGCAGCATTGGCCACCTCGTTCAGGACATCCTTCATAACCATGTTGGTATCACAAAGGATGTAGTGGCACTCCATCTCGTCGTGTTCAATGTTTTCAAGGATTGTAGTTTTCCCTGTGCCGGGATCTCCGAAAAGTCCCATCAGGAGGCGGTTGTCTATTGCAAGCTTTATGGTGGCATAGGCGTCCAGATATCCCCTGCTTTTAAAGAGGGGGAAATGCTCCTTGATATCCCAAATGTCTTTCATATCATTGTCCTTTCTTTTACTAAATTGCTTCCAATGTCCCTTAAAATAAGGTCCATAGGTGTTTCTTCTTTTTTCTCAACAAGCATATCTCTTGAGTTATAGTATTTCTGGGTAACCTCTTTTAATTCCTCCGGCATTCTGGGATCGTCCGTTGCTTTTTTATCCCTTTCTGTATCTATCTCCGGTACATAAGAAAGCTTCTCAATCACCGGGAGCTTGGTTCCTACCTCGTAGATGTCTGATTTAAAGATTATATGCCGAAGCTCTGTAATCCTTGCTTTCACCTGCTGGCGCTGTTTGGCCTGCTGTTCCATATGCTGGAAAACCTTATAGCGCTTGCCTTCGACCAGATCTAACTCTTTAACGAGATGGGCTTCTGCGATAAACTCACGGTCCTTGATAACCCCTATAGTTCTGTTAAACGGCGCGTCGAAGGTCATGACTTTTACCGATGTTCCTACGGAAAGCCTTGCAAGGCGCGGATGCCAGTACCAGCGATTGTCATACTTGATCCCTGACTGCTGTAAGACACGATCCTCGATTTTATACATCAGCGGGCACATGCTTTTCCATGTCGGGACAAGTGTCCTTGCCTTCGGAATTTCGGCGTATAATTCCGCCGGAGATTTCTTTTTTGGATCAGCCTTGAAGTTGTTATATCCCGGGAAGATCACATCGTTAAAGTAATCACAAAACTGCTGTAAGGAAAAAACATTCCCGTTTTTGATGTCGTCATTCAAGGATGCTGGACGCTCTGACGGATTGGAACCACAATATCCCGGAAGATCAGTTATAAACTGGTCATCGATGGTGCGCCAGATGCGCTCGATGGTCTTACTTCTGCCTTTGTAGGGAAGAGTGTGATGTACTTCAACGCCGAGCCACTCAAGCATCCCCTGATCAGCAAAATCATTATTGAGAGGAAGCGAACCGTCAGCGGAGCCTTGCATCTTTTTGGAACGATAGTCCTTCCCGTTGTCTACGACCAGTGTTTTTGGAAGGCCAGCAAAGTCCGAGCCTACGGTATATACAGCTGCTCTGGTAAACGCTTCTACAATGGACTGAGTATTGGGCTCTGTAGTGATGCAATATCCGACGAGTGCATTTGTGGCCGAGTCAAGCATTCCTGTGATCCAGGGCTTTGCGGTCTTATATGACCCATCCGGATTTGTTCCGACGATAACCTCAATATCAAGCATTTTGTTGTCCGCAAACCACACTTCATTTGATTTTTCCGGTTTTGATCTGACTCCGGTAAAGGCGTAGTGGCTATCCCAGTAATGTACTCCGCATCTTACAAAATCAATCTCGGATGTCCCCATCTCACGACCGATAGCGTTTAAGGGCTTCCGGGATTTAGGGATGACGATCGTGTCGGTTTTTCTTTTGCAAGTAAATGGGATGTTTTCCGCTGGATGAGCCTCCTGCCATACTTTTGAGTATGGACAGTCCTTGCACTTGAAGTCCTTTAGATTTTCCGTCATTTCCCTATGGATTTTGTTGTCGAAGGCTTTTGGATTCTGTATTTTCCGGAAGCAATAGTAGTCTGTTCCGTAAAGGCAGAGACTGGTGTGCTTATCTGCATACCAGAACGAATCCGGGCTGAACTTTATCAGCCGTGCAATGTTAGTTTCTCGCATAAAGCTTTTCCTCCTTCTTTGGATAGTTCGAGCAGATAGATCACATTCGCTTGCCAGAATTTTTGTGCTTGTTCCGAAGTATGCCTTCCGGACAATATCGGTTTCCTTGAAGAATTCCCGCTGTTGAGATTCCGTAAGCCTTGCCATATCAATGTCAAGCGTCAGGTCACGGAATAAATATCCGTAAACGTAATCCTCTTGAACATCTAGTGGCAGGATATCGAGCGGTAAGGAAAAAGTCTCTGGTTCGCATTCGTATTCTGCTCTGATCGTTGTTTCTTTCCATCCCGTGATCTCTGACAGGATGGGGATCGGTATGTTGATAATGGCACCTCCTTTTTCCAGGTCCCGAAAGTGGGACGAGCATTTTGTCGTTTTTGGGCAACGAGGCGGAATTATAAAACCATGTAATTCGACTCGTCAATAGGGCAGATTTTTGGAGGGGGTGAGCTGAGACACGATGATTCAGACCTGAAAAAAGGGGAAATTTTGAGGGCGTTAATTCGAAGAAAATAGTTCGGCGGGTCGTAATATGTCGAATGGATGTTTTGTTCTGATTTAACTATTGCCGTAGAAATTGCATAATGGAATTTCGTGAAATATGATGATTTTAATTTTGCAGCTTTCTGTGGCATATTTTCAGTGGTCTACTGTGGCGATAGTAAATATAGTTGTTGTTGGAATATCAACTCCCCAAACACTCTATTCTATGCTATACTACCAGTTGAAGACTTTGTCTGAGAGGAGGCGATTTGTATGACAGCGGTTAAACAGAGAGCCATTAATATAATTCAACTTATGCCGGAAACAGAGGTAATGCAGTTCATCGTAAAGAATGAGCATTATGAGAAGTCTGCGGTTCAAACTGAAAAACGGAAGAAACGCATGCTGGGCATTGCTGACGGAAAGTATAAGTTTCCGGACGATATCAATGCTTATGATGATGAGATAGCGAAGATGTTTGGCGTATGAATATTTTGATTGACACGCACATCGCGCTGTGGGCAACCGCGAAATCGGAGTTGCTTACAGATAAGATGCGGGAATTGCTCGAGGATGAGAACAACACCATCTTTTACAGTATAGTTTCTGTTTGGGAGACAATGCTGAAACACTCTTCTCACCCTAACGATTTTACATTGACGGATTCCGAATTTGATGCATTGTGTGAACAGACTGGATTTCTGTTTCTTGAATTGAAGAGAGAGCATATTTACGCGGTAAATACGCTCGCTTATCCAGATGATGCGGTAGAAAAGCACAAAGACCCGTTTGACAGGCTGCTACTGGCGCAGGCGAAACAGGAAGGCTTCATGTTTATGACGCATGACCATAAGATTTCTTTGTATAAAGAGGATTGTATCATCCATGTTTAGTTAAGCATCTCTACCGCGAGGTGATTGTTATCCACAGTGGCTTGTGGGGACCTTTTGGTCAAGGAAAAGTAAGAGTTCCGTATTTGCTGCATTTCAGGGCGGTTACACATATTTTTTTTGGCGATTGTATTTGTTTTTGTACACTCACAACCCATATCTCTTCTGGATATCCTCATAAGCCTTCTTTAGATCATAGGCAGCCTTCTCCGGGATCTTTCCATATGCCCAGTCCGGGATGGGGACGGATGTTGAGTGTCGCTCTGTCTGATAGAAGACTATGGTTTTGTTTTCTATGTCGAGACGACGAATATCATAGCCATTCCTTTTCCAGGAATCCCCTATAGCCTTTTCTCCCGTCCGGTACCAGTATTCGTGGTTCTTCGAGCTCTTTGCGAGTGGGACTTTAATTATTCCCTCTATGTCCTTGAAGGTGAGGGTTATGGAAGGATCTTTCAACCTACGGAAATATTCTGCTAATGGGGCAAACTTCCCCTGTTTCCGTGAAAGCATCTCTTCAAGGTCCGATTCAACATCTGGGAAATACTCGACCGGGACATAGTTTACGGAATGGGATGCACATTTCGTATGGATGTATACAAGCCGGGCAGATTTTCTTGGCGCATCAAATTCTTCTTTCGCGGTTCTTTCCTGATCTCTTAAGATCTTCTGACCGCAATACCAGCATTTTTCAAGTTCCCGAGTGAAGACAGCCTTGTATTTGCCGGAACAGGTGGATATTTCCTTTTTCTCCGCATCCTCCTTCGTTTCAGGCATCAGATACGGGTTAGCAGTCACCCTGATCTTCTTTTTCGTCAGCATGATAGCATCGGAGAAAAGGACAAGGCGTGTTGCCGGGTATTTCGGATCGCGAAATATATGTTTTCCGTCAGAGCGCTTTATAAAGTAATACGCTGCCACGGCCGGTATTTTCCAACCGCGACGGCGATGAAAGTGCTCTAATAATTTGACCGTCAAGAAGGCATCCAGCGCCCGGAAGGTTTCTTCAGCGTCCTCGATATGGTGGAAGTTCCTCCAGCCGTAGATGGTCTTGTTTAGTTTCTCTATGAGCCGTTTAACGGAGCCGTTATGGTTTGTTATTAAGTCAAAAAGCGTGGATTTGATGCGCTCTACGGATTCTTTCGAGGGTGAGGCGAAAAGATATCCTGATGGGAGCATCTTGTAAGTCCGGGAGAGGAAGGTAAAGCCCTCGGATATGTGAATAATTCGGCTCTTGTTGTAATTAAGCTGGAGACCTCTCGGACGGAGAAAATCGACAACCAGATCCCTTATCTTTTCGGCAGTCGAATATGACCTTGCCGTGACCAAGATGTCATCGGCATAGCGGATCATTCCTCCGTCGAGGTAATCATCGTCTTTATGATCGGGAAGGTTCTTGTAGATATGTGACTGAAGCCAGTCAAGGGTCATATTTGCAATGATCGGAGAGAGGGTACAGCCAAGCCCTACGCCATCTTCGGTAGAGAAAAGGTCACCGGCAAGGATGTAACCCGAGTCCAAGAAGGCTTTAAGGACGGTTTTATTTACAACCTTGATGTTCCGTAACAGCCAGGAGTGACTTATGGATTCATAGCATTGGGAGATATCCCCGATAAAAAGCCATTTCGGTGAGGAGGGCCTTGATAACGAATCAATGATGAATGGGTGGGGATCAAGCGTGGATCTTCCTTTCCGGAACGCAAAGGAGCGCTTATCTGCCGTGGCTTCGGACACGGGATCGAGGGCATAAGCGTGGAGGCATTGCATTGCCGAGTCGAATGAGGTAAGGGAGGAGATCCTTCTTACTTTTCCGGTCTTTGTTATCATGATATTCATCATGGCTGGAGTTGCGACAAAGCCTTTCGAGTTGAGGGCGAGGGCTGCTCTCATCTTCTCGTCCGAGGTTTTCCACTTCTTTCCGTCAATGCCAAGAAGACCCTTGGAACTTGAAACATGCCTTACTGCAAGCATTTTTACATCGAGAGACTTTGTGATCTTCCGGTATATCGCTTTCGCGTTGCTCCAATCATGGTTCATACAGGCGATGGCCATGTCGCGCTGCATATTACTCAGGTTCTTTTCACAGCGCTCCCAGTCGTTTTCATCCCAGATCTTCCCGAGGTCGGAATCCCCAGACAGGTTTTCGAGGATGCCGGGGAGTTTATCATGCTTGTCGATATTGATGGAACGGAGTTTGTGTCCGAAGTCGATACCATAATCGATCTCAAGGGTGCAGGGGCAATGGTCGGAGCCGGTTATTTCAGGCTTTATGTCAGCAGTTTTGATACGAGAATCTATCTCTGACGAGACGAGGATGTAGTCAAGCCGCCAGCCCTGATTAGTCTTTCTGTAATTTCGGCGTGTAGTCCACCAAGTATAGCAACCTTCCTCATCAGGGTGAAGCTTCCTGAATGAATCAGTAAAGCCGTTATGAAGAACCTGGTGAAGGTTTTCGCGTTCCGGTGCCATGAAGTACTTGTTTTCGCGGTGCCCTTTTTCGTTTTCAGGGTAAATGTCGATCTCTTCAGCTGTTGTATTGAAGTCTCCTGCGATGATCACGGGATTAAGACACCGGAGGTTCTGCAGGTATTTAAACATGGCCTCGTCCCACTCGGCTCTGTAATCGAGGACACCGGTGCGGTAGAGGGGATTCGGATAATAGGCGTTTATGAAGTAGAAGTCAGAGTACTTTATAGTGATTATGCGCCCTTCCGAGGCTACGCCGGGGAGGATCCTTGAAATGCGGAGAGGACGGACTTTTGAAAGGACGAGGGTTCCGAAATTGCGAGGTGCCTTTTCGTTGAAGGAAAAAATCGCGTGGTAATTACTGAACTCCGAAAGTGGTATTGCCGAGGTCTTTGTTTCCTGAATAGCGATGATGTCCGGGTCTTCTTTTAAGAGAAAGGCTGATATTCCATTCTTCAGCGCTGCCTTTAGACCGTTTACATTCCAGGTTATTATCTTCATTGATTTCCTCCTCCTAAGATACGTCTTGTACCCGTCAGAGTGATTATATCCGTATTTGCGTGGCAAGGCTTATGTGTGATATAGTAGAAAACAGTTAATCATTCTTTCCTTTCAATCCTTTCCATTGAGCCGTCTGGAGGTGGGCGGCTCTTTTATTATTTCAGAACCCCATGTCAAAATCCATTTCTGCACAAACTTTTATCCCGATCTTCTAACGATATGACGAAATCTTAAGAACCCACTTGATTCAAAACCGGATGCCGTGTTAGAATGCTTTCAGTTGAAATCTATCATCGGCTGGGGCTTCTTCCCCACAAATAGATTCCCTTCGTATCTGGCAGTTCTTTGTCGCAGGGGACTTCGAGGAAAACTTAAATATCTACTATCATATATAACAATCTTATTTACTCTTTTATCTACAACTACGCGTAGAACTTGTAAAACTCGTAAAACTCTTTATTTTACCCATCATTCAATGACTGTGTTTGCTA
>CAMVHB010000011.1 GCA_947167155.1 uncultured Lachnospiraceae bacterium
CCCTCCATAAGGGACTTCACTGCAGAATCAAATACAACTGTTTCTTTTTCCATTTTTCTGGTTCCTCCTATTTCTTGTTCTTGCTTTTTCTCGATTCCTTTATGAATGCGATAAGTGCCTTTAAGAACTTCTTTGAACGTTTGTCGGTAAACATACCGATTATAATATAAAGTACGTAAAAAATGAAAATTTTTCCGGAAAGTACTATCCTTCCTCTTCCGTAAGCCTTATCAGCTGAGAAATCCGGCCTTATAGAGATATGTCTGCCATAAACAAAAGGAACAAGTGACATGACTCCCGTGAGAGTTCCCGTTGAGTCAGGAGACTGGAGCGCAAAATCAAAGTCGGCATATCTTATTTGCGGGAATATCCTCTTCAAAAGCTTCATCAGCCTTTTCAAAAAGACCTTGAAGGCCTCCTTGTCTTCAAAAACCTTTTTAAGCTTTTTGCTTCTCTCTTTCTTTGCCGCAGCAGCTTTTTCCTTCTCCTTTTTCTTTTCTTCTTCGGACTTTTCTTCTTTCTTTTCCTCCTCAGGCTCTTTCTTCCTTTTTGGATGGAGCTTTATGAGACCGAAAAGAAATTCTATCGTAAGCTGACCTTCGCCCTTACGTAAATACTTCACGGAGAAGAGCCGGAGCAGATCTCCGATCCTGAAAGCTATCCTGCTCTTCTCATAAAGCCTTATATCAACAGAATATGTGAATGGTGAGAAAAGAAGATAGAGGATCAGCGCAAGGAATATGAGAAGCAGGACCCCAAGTATGATCCCGATCACGCGAAGGACACCCATTATCTTTTCCTGTCCTCCGTATCTCCTGAAAAATAATAATAAACCGCTTTTCTGCTTATGTCACCGGTCTCTGCCATTATATCTTCGATTATAAGTCGAATAAGCTCCTTCGCACGTGTGGGTCCGGCTGCGAAACCAACTATATCAAATTCCTTTCCCTTCATCGGCGGATGGAGAAGTTCGAGATCTGAAAAAACAGTAAAAAGCTCATCCTCCCTATCTGAAAGCGCGATAAGAAAAAGCCCCGGTACCGGGGTTCCCTTTGAAAGACAGTTCTTGATCTTCCTGTCGCTTGGAAGCTTTGCAGTTCGATAGAAGGGATGCATATAAACCATGAAAGAAAGTATATCTCATTTCAGCCGTTTTGAAAATATGTATCAAAGAGGCTTTTTGTGAGTGGAATTGCATGTGCAGAGGATGTACCGGCCCCCTCCATGATGACTGCTGCTGCGATCTTCCTGCCGTCCTTCTCTGCAAAGCCCATAAACCAACTGTGGGTTTTTTCTTTATCACTCGAATATTCGGCTGTTCCTGTCTTTCCGTAGGCAGTATATTCATCCGAGAGAAGGCCTTGTCCTGTACCGTCAGTGATAACAAGCCGCATCAGCTCCTTCATTTTTTCCGCCTCTTCCTTTGTCATGACAGAGCCATAGGTCTTTCCCTTATAGGTCTTTACTACTCCTCCATCCGCATTCTCTATCGAGTCGGAAATGAAAGGCTCCTTTATGACCCCCTCATTTGCGACAGCGCTTGCAAGCATTGCCATATGAAGAGGGGTAACCAGGGTCTTCCCCTGTCCTATTGCAGTCTGCATGACAAGAGCCTCAGAGTCGCCCTCTGAGATCAGGAAGCTGCTTTTTTCGGTATTCGAAAGTGAGGTCGGCAGCTTTTTATTAAAAAGGAGACGCTCTGAAAGAAGGTTAAGGCGGTTCTTGTCGAGCATAATGCCCATATTGCCGAATGCCACATTGCACGAATCCGCAAAGGCAGAGGCAAAGTCCTCTGTTCCGTGAGCAGTGGATCTGTAGCAGTGGATGGTATAGTCTTCTCTCTCCTCCTCACCCTCGCACTCATAGGAAAAAGTATCTGCCTTACCTTCCTCGATCATCTCAAGGGCTGTGAGGACTTTCGCGACAGATCCCGGAGGATAAAGTCCCTGGGTAGTGCGGTTTAAAAGAACCGAGGATGAGCTGTCGGAAATGATAGAGTCCCAGTCCGCCTTTATGGTATTGGGATCAAAGTCAGGCTTTGAAACCATGCAAAGTACTCTTCCGGTATCAGGTTCAAGCGCTATCACTGCGCCGTCATAATCCCCCATCCCGTAATAGGCTGTTTCCTGAAGCTTTGAATCAATTGTGAGAACAAGGTCATCCCCGGGAAGCTTCTCTCCGGAGAGCTCAAGATATATCCTCTTCAAAAAAAAGATGTGGCTTCTCATCATACGGAAATTGAAATCCTTTTCGGCGCCAAGACTTCCGTTCACGGAATACCCGACTGCATGGGCGTACATGGGGCCTTTGGGATAATTTCGAACCTCGGTCTTGTCATCATTTGTTATCGTCTCAGCGACAATGACATTATCGGATGTTTTTATCCTTCCTCTTGTAACCGTCTCGGAAAGCTTTGTCAGTCTTGGATTGTAGGAGCTGTTTATGAAGTCCTCGCTCTCTGCTGCGGCAAAGAAAAGGAGCCTTACAAGAAGCAGCAGAAAAAGACCGAGGAAAACGTATGTTATAAGCACATATCGTTTCCTTCCCCGCTTTTTCTTATTCACATTTTCTTCTCTTGATTCTTTATCCATGAATAAGACTCTATGCCTCCTTCGTACCGGAAAGCCTGTAGATACCCTGTATACAGCCGAATATTATCATTGAGGAGATAAGGGAGCTTCCACCGTAGCTCACAAAGGGAAGGGTCACACCGGTCGACGGTATGAGCCTGATAACACCCCCGATCATAATGAAGGTCTGCGATGCGAGTGATACCGCAAGGCCTATTGAAAAAAGCCGAAGGAATTTTGAATCTTTTCCGAAGGAGGGCTTTAATGTAAGTATGAATATGCCTGCGTAGATGAGTATCATCACCGCACCAAAGAGGATACCCATCTCCTCCGCTATGGATGCGAAGATGAAATCGGAATGGCTGAGAGGTATCTTTGTCGGCATTCCCATGGTAAGCCCCGAGCCAAACCAGCCACCCGTCCCTATCGCGAAAAGCGACTGGCAGAGCTGATAGGCCTCATTGTCGGGATAGCTCAAAGGATCTGCCCAGGCTATAAACCTCACTCTCACATGAGGAAGCGCAAAATAAGCGACTATCAAGGCTATTGCCGCGAGGGCTGCTCCGATCAAAAGCCACTCATACCTTCCTGTCGCAGCGTAAAGCATTATGAGGAAGATAATGAAGAAGATCGCGGCATTTCCAAGGTCCTTCGACATTACGAGGATAAGCATATGGGTCCCTGAAAGAGCGCTTACAATTATTATTCCTTTTAACGAGCTGTCAAGATAGAGAAGGACCGAGATAAAGTAGACGAACAATATCTTTACAAATTCCGAAGGCTGGAGGGTGATCGGACCTATCGTGATATTCAGCTTGGCACCATAGGTGGTCTTTCCTGCGATGAGGACTATTGCAAGAAGGGCTATTCCAAGTATCGCCGCAATGATGGCAAGATACCTGTTTGCGGTCAGGCGCGGCATTATTAATACAAAGAGAGCCGCTATCGGGATCGATATGAGGGCAAAGAGCATCTGCCGAAAAGCCCTCGTATTGTCAAGTCTCGTCTGCATGAAAAAGCCCGTCACAAGAAGGATCACGCAAAAATTTGTAAATACAACAGAAAGCCCCGACAGGAGCCTGTTAAATACAACGAGAAATAATATGATGATCGTAAAGCCGATACCAAGCAAAAAGAGATCCTTTATATTGTCCGGTAAGGTGCCCTCCTTTGAGGCCTCATTTGAAGCATTAAAGCAAATGACAGCCATCGCATTTAAGAAAATGAGGAAGGTATAAAACACCTGGCGCGACTGCCTTCCTCTTCTTCTCTCAAGGGTATTTTTTTCCGATATCGAAAGAAAGCCCTCGTATGCAAAGAGAGAAAGCCAGATCAATATTGTAAATCTTGAAACAAGGGTAAGGAAGTGTACCATCTGCCTCACTCCACCCCTCGTCCAAAGTGTCCCCGGGTATATGAACCATCCGAGCTTGATTTGGAGCCTGCCCCGGCTGAATAATAATCCTCTATGACCTTTTTCATCTCCTCTTTGTTTTCAGTCGTAAATGAGAGAAGATACCTTGAAATACCGTAGCCCTTCAATCTTGGAAGGTCAGGAAAGAGGTTTGTCGGAAGGGAATTTAAGACGAGATTGACACAGTCTGAGCAATCCTTCATCACGGGAAAGACCATATTTTTCCTGTCAGTCAAAGATATAGCATGCTCCTTTTCCTCATTTTTCTCGCAGCCGCAGGCATTTTTGTAAATGCAGACGGCGCTTTGCATAAGGGTATATCGTCCATAGACCATCATCAAGGAATCGGAATTGTTCCTGTGGCTGATCTCACCTTCATTAAGTTCAAGAGGAACTGAGGAATTAAAGAGCGAAAGGGATCCAAAAAAGGCCTTTGCTCTTTCATTCATCACATAGATGTCCGGGGACAGAAAAATCTTCTCTTTATTGAACCCCTTTTCAAGAAGAAAGGAAAGGGCGTCATAGCCTGTCACGAATATGCCTGACAGGCCACTCATCTCAACTATCGAAAGAAGAGTCCCGGCATCTTCATATACCCTTTTTCTGAATATCCTCGGAAAGAGAAGATATATCTTTTTGTTGGTCTTCTGAAGCGAAGAAATGCTGTCCATGACTTTCTCCCGCATCTGACCATTGTTCATCAAAAAGAGTCTTGAAGGTATGATAACGGAAAAATCATGTTTAAGAGCAGAAAGCCACGAAAGCTGCTCAGTATTTGAAATAAGCATGAATGTCTCAGCCTTCTTGAAAGACTGTTCGCTTCTTTCAAAACCTGCACTTTCCGGTAAAAATGCATCACTCCTTTTTTCAAGGAAAGAGTCTGAAAGCTTTGAAAGCCCCTCCCGCTTCATTTCTTTAAGAACAGACATGGGTACAAAGGGAGCCTCCTCTGAAAGAAGAATGTCTACTCTTCCGGCTTCAAAATAAGTATTCTTTGTATCAAGCCTTGAGAGCTTTTCAGATAGGCTTTCCTTCGTAAGGGGACTGTTTTTGGCCGCTTCGCAATCAGGTCCGTGAACCGACACCTCTTGGCCTTTGCATTTCAGCGACAACAAAAGAGGCTCTCCTACATGTGCCTTAAATGTAATATCAACGGGAAGACCGGTTTCTTCATAACTCTTTGCTTCATCCTTTATATCACGCTTAAAGGAGGAGTCCTCGGAATTTGTCATTGACGGATCATTTTTTGAAAAATACCAGGTATCCGTAAAAAAGCCCCGGTTGCCAAGTGAGAAGAGCCTTTTTAGATCATTACTCTCTACGGAATAGTCCATATCAGGATCATCCGAAAGCATATCAAGGTACTTGCGATATAACGAGACTACACCTGTCACATAGGTCATATCCTTCATCCTGCCCTCGATCTTCAGGGAATCGACTCCTGTCTTTACAAGGCGTTTTAAGTCAGGAAGTCCTGAAAGATCACGCATCGAAAGAGGATAATTTCCAAATGATTCTATTTTTTTTCCGTCGATCTCTACGGAATAAGGATTTCTGCAGGCTCCTGCGCATCTACCTCTGTTTGCGCTGCGGCCTCCTATCATTGAAGACATCATGCAGCGGCCTGAATATGAGACACAGAGCGCTCCGTGAACAAAGACCTCCGTCTCGATATCGCTTTTTTCTATGACAGTCTTTATCTCATCAAGTGAAAGCTCTCTTGAGAGGACCACTCTCTCTGCCCCAAGAGACTTAAAGAAGCGGGCTCCGTATTCACTCGTTACGGAGCACTGTGTACTGATATGTATGGGAAGATGGGGGAAACAATCCCTGATAAGCGAAAAAACGCCCATATCCTGAACCAGGACTGCATCCAGCCCTTCCTCATAGAAAGGCTTCAAAAATGAAAAGAGCCTGCCTTCGATCTCCCTTGATTTCAAAAGGGTATTGACCGTAAGATAGGCTTTCTTTTGATTCATATGAAGGAAGCGTATTGCCGAAAGTATCTCTTCATTTGTGAGATTACCGGCATAAGCTCTCGCAGAAAAGAGCTCTCCTCCGAAATATATGGCATCTGCTCCGAAAAGAGCCGCTTGTTTTAATATCTCAATATTCCCTGCCGGAGCAAGAAGCTCAGGTATCTTTTCACTCATGAATCCCCTTCCGACGAAGGTCCAAGCAATGCGTCCTCAAGTGAAGCCTCAAGCTTTGCTTTGTTCAAGAGGAGTTCCTTTTTTTCGTCTTCGAGCTTTCTGACATTATCTTCGAGAGACTCCATCTTCATCTGGTTTCCGATCAGCTCATGCTTTAAGTCATAAACCTCTTTCTCCTTTTCGGATACATCGCTTTCGTACTTTTCCGCAAGAGCCTTCGCCTTGAAATAGTCATCAGCAATATTTATCTCGATAAGGGTTGACTTCATGTCACTCGGCAGCCGCTTCCACTCATCAAGACCTTCGTATTCAGATATCATCCCGTTGATATATGCTGCTACTTTTCTAAGATAATCCTCATCCTCATAGCCGCTTAACGTAAAAACCTTGCCGCCGATCAGGACTTCCGTACTTTTCTTGGCCGCCATCAAAACTCCTCCGGATAAAATAAAGAATATCGAATAAACATTATAATTACACTTTTCCCTAAAAACAAGCAAAAGATGTTCGTTACGGCACAGGTATACCGAAATGGGAAAAACAGCGTTCAGTAGCTACCCGCCCTTTTGGCGTCCTGTCAAGGAAACCATTCTGGACAAGGTAAGGCTCATAAACATCCTCTATCGTACCGCTGTCTTCACCGAGGGCCGCTGAAAGAGTGTCGAGTCCAACAGGACCGCCCTTAAATTTTTCCATTATCGTAATGAGAAGCCTTCTGTCGCTGTCGTCAAGGCCGAAGGAATCCACCTCCATCCGGTCAAGAACCTCGGACGCAACTTCTTTTGTGATCTTCCCCTCATAAACAACCTGTGCATAATCACGGGTTCTTCGAAGAAGCCTGTTTGCAAGACGGGGCGTACCTCTTGATCTCTTTGCAAGTTCAAGCGCCCCCTCCTCTTCTATCTCTATCGAGAGTTTTTTTGCGGAGAGTATTATTATCTTTTGAAGATCCTTCGGAGGATAAAATTCAAGGCGGAATATCACTCCGAACCTGTCTCTCAGCGGTGCCGAAAGAAGGCCCGCCCGGGTCGTTGCGCCGATCAGGGTAAAGCGGGGAAGGTCGAGCCGGATGGATCTCCCCTGCTGGCCCTTTCCGATCATAATATCTATAGCATAATCCTCCATGGCAGGGTAAAGAACTTCCTCAACCTGGCGGTTCAGCCTGTGTATCTCGTCTATGAAGAGAACGTCGTTCTCTGATAATGAGGATAATATGGCTGCCATCTCTCCGGGCTGTTGTATCGCAGGACCGGAGGTGACCTTGATATTTACCCCCATCTCGCGGGCTATGATGCCCGCAAGAGTAGTCTTCCCAAGACCCGGAGGACCGAAAAACAGCACATGGTCAAGAGGTTCATGTCTCTCCTTTGCGGCGGAGATATAGATCTTCAGATTTTCCTTTATCTTTTCCTGTCCGATGTAGCCCGAAAAGTCCTGCGGGCGAAGGGTTGCCTCGGTCTTTATATCTTCAGGCTGCACTTTTGTTTCTATTATCTTTCTTTCCATTTTTTCCTCTTAAGATGAAAGTCTCTTCAGTGCTTCCTTGAGAAGAGTACTTACGTCCATTTCATTTCTTCCCTCTACTTCCGATATGGCGCGATAAGCGCTTGAGGATGAATAACCAAGAGATATGAGCGCAAGATATGCGTCATTATCCGTACCATCACCAAGAGCGCCTCCGGATACACCGCTGTCTTCTCCCAAAGACTCCTTAAGGTCTTCCGACAGGAACGAAGAGTCTATCTTGTCCTTCAGATCGACTATTATCCTCTTCGCGCTCTTTGCTCCGATACCCGGAGCCTTTGATATGGCCTTTTCGTCATCCGAAAGTATCGCGTATTTAAGTTCCTTTTCATCCATCGTAGAAAGCAGTGAAAGCGCAGCCTTCGGGCCTATTCCGCTGACCTTCAGAAGAAGTAGGAACATTTCTCTTTCCTCTCTTGAAAGAAAGCCGAAAAGCGAAACAGCGTTTTCCGTAACAGAGAAATATGTATAGATGAGCTTTGTCTCGCCCTGCCCCTTCAGCTTCTTAAGATCCAAAGCGCTCATGAAAATAAGATAGCCAATCCCATTGTTGTCAAGAACAATGGAATCCTCATATACCTCTGCTATCTCGCCCCTGATATATGAATACATGATCATCCTCCGCTATTTATGATAAAAGTCTTAAGACGCGGTATCAGCATCCTTGCAAGAAGCCCAATGAGAAAGCCGGTTGCTGCCCCCGAAAGAAGGAGCACCGGAAGATAAAAAAGAACTGCATACTCCTTTACGATAATTGCGGCAGCGATGAGCTGACCGGCATTGTGGGCTATTCCTCCAAAAAGCGAGACTGACACTACTGAAAGCCTGAAAACCCGCTTAATTGCGACCATCACAAGAAAAGAAAGAAAAGCCCCCGCCAGCGAAAAAACAAAGCTGAAAATATTTGTAAATAAAAGAGCCGTAAGTACTATACGAAGAAGGTTCACGAAAAGCGCCGGAATTTCTCCGACAGTAAACATGATCACTACTATGCATATGTTCGAAAGCCCCAGTTTCATTCCGGGAACCCCGAAATAAAAGGGGATCAGGCTCTCCACATAGGAAAAGATCATGGCAAGCGCTGCTGACACCGAAAGAAGGACTATCCTTTTAGTTTGCGATGACATCATAGTCCGCTCCTTCGCCGACACCTTCTATCCTGATCACGACACGGTTCGGGAGGCATACGATCGACTCACCTGAGGCCTTCTTTCTCCCCTGACTGATGCAGATATGATTTTTGCAGGCGGCGTCCTTCATATATACTGTACCGTTTTCAATGACAGCGTGGTTTATCTCATTATTGTCTTTGATGATCGGGATGTCCGTGTCTTTTGAAAGCGGATATTTTCCGTACAAAACGCCGTCAACCGTAATAACGGCGCAGCTTCCGTTCGTATAAAGGCTCCTGCTCATCATAAAAATGATAAAAAGTACAGCAAAAACAATCACTATAAGCAGGGCTTCCTTTTTTCCTTTTCCCTTCATGACAGAGCAGGCTCACCAAAGAAATAAAAGTCATGACTCTCTTTTATGGTGACCGGCACTATCCTCCCGATCAGGGACTCATCTCCCTTGAAATGAACTATCGCATTCTGCGAAAGACGCCCTGTAACAAGGGATCGGTCATGGGAATTTTTTTCCTCCACAAGGACCGGAAGAGTCTGTCCTACAAATCTTTTTGAATTCTCACTGCTCTTCTCGTGTATGAGATCAAGCAATCTGTCAAAGCGCTCATGAATGACTGTTTCATCTATCTGATCCGGGCGATCCGCCGCCGGAGTCCCGTCCCGCTTTGAATAAATAAAGGTAAAGGCGCTGTCAAAGCCAGCTCTTTTGACCACATCACAGGTTTCAAGAAAGTCTTCCTCTGTTTCTCCCGGAAAGCCAACCATGATATCAGTGGTCAGCGAGATGTCCGGCAGTTTGTTTTTTATCCTGTCAACGAGAGAAAGATAACTCTCTTTCGTATAATGCCTGTTCATTTCGCAGAGCACCTTCGTGCTCCCGCTCTGAAGAGGAAGATGGATATGGCGGCAGAGCTTTTTTGAGGCACTCATTACCTCTATAAGCTCATCGGAAAGATCCTTCGGATGGCTTGTCATAAAGCGTATCCGCTCAATTCCTTCTATCTCTTCAACTGATCTAAGAAGCATCGGGAAGGTCGTTTTGTCTCCCGGATCATTGTAGGAATTTACATTCTGCCCGAGGAGCATTATCTCTGTAACACCATCCTTTGAAAGAGCCCTGATCTCTTCAAGGATATCCTCTTTTCTCCTTGACCGCTCGGGTCCCCTTACAAAGGGGACTATGCAATAAGTGCAGAAATTGTTGCAGCCGTAGGTAATGTTCACGCCGCTTTTGAAGGGATACTTCCTCTTTGTGGGGAGGATGGGATCTGACGTAGTATTTGACAGAATAGCCGCATCATTCTTTCTGTCTATCGGAGTGACCTCGTACTGTTTTTCTTCGTATTTCAGATTCTGATACAAAAGCCGCGGAAAATCAGACAGGTTCATCGTCCCGAACACTATGTCTACAAAGGGATAGGAGTTTCTTATCCTCTCCTCTTCTGCCTTTTCCTCCATCATGCAGCCACAGAGGATGATCTTCATGAAGGGATTTTTTTTCTTTATACCCTTCAGCTCACCAAGCCGTCCGTAGACCTTCTGATTGGCATTTTCCCTGACGGTACAGGTGTTGTAGATGACAATGTCGCAGTTCTCGTCGGGACTCTCCGAAAAGCCTGCGTATTCAAGCATACCTCTAAGCTTCTCCGAATCCCTTGCATTCATCTGACAGCCGAAGGTCGCGACATGGTATCTGAGACTTCCAATGGAATGACCTTCTTCAAGGAGTATATCCCTTATCTTTTCAAGATAATCATAAGAAATGTCCCGCATTATCAAGGCCTTACCTGTCCGTTTCCAAGGATCGTATACTTTGTGGTCGTAAGCGCTTTAAGTCCCATGGGACCTCTCGCGTGGAGCTTCTGCGTTGATATCCCGACCTCCGCCCCGAAGCCGAACTCCCCTCCGTCAGTGAAACGTGTTGACGCATTCACATAGACGCATGCCGAATCGACCTTCTGAAGGAAGACCCTCGCGTTCTCATAATCCTCAGTGATTATGGCATCCGAATGATGGGTTGAATATGTATTGATATGCTCTATCGCTTCTTCAAGAGATGAAACGGTCTTTATCGAAAGCTCAAGCGCAAGATATTCCTTCGAAAAGTCATCCTCCGTTGCGGGAAGGACTCCTTCTCCCTTGAATGCGCCTATTGAAGCCTCGTCTGCATGATATGAGATGTCATAGCCCTTCAGCCTTTCAATAAGGCGGGGAAGTAGTGTGTCCTTGATCTTTTCATGGACGACGAGGGACTCCATTGCATTGCAGACACCTATCCTCTGAGTCTTCGCATTTTCTATGATGGGAAGCGCCTTTTCAAGGTCTGCACTCTCGTCTACAAAGATATGACAGTTTCCCGTGCCTGTCTCAATGCAGGGAATGGTCGAGTTTTCCTTTACAGACCTGATAAGCCCCGCACCGCCGCGAGGTATCAGAAGGTCAACAAACCTGTCCTGATGCATGAACTCCTCTGTAGCGCTGCGCTCAGTCTCTCCTATAAGGGTCACGAAATTGGGATCATGTCCCATATCTGAGATTACTGCCCTGAAAGCATCAACAATGCTGCGGTTTGAATTGATCGCGTCAGAACCGCCTTTCAAAACAACCGCGTTCGAGGTCTTCAAACAAAGAGAGGCAATATCAGCAGTCACATTGGGACGGGCTTCATATATGACTCCTATCACTCCCATTGGAACGCGCTTTTCTGTGATCTCAAGCCCGTTCGGACGCACAAAGCCCGAAACTGTTTCTCCTATGGGGTCTGGAAGCAGGGCTACCTCTCTCATCGCGTCCGCGATCTTTTTTATCCTCTCCTTTGTAAGAAGAAGCCTGTCAAGGAGACCTTCCGAAAGCCCCTTCTCCTTTCCGTTCTTCATATCAAGGGCATTTGAAAGGATAATGGCATCCGCATTCTTTTCAAGTGCATAAGCCATTCGAAGAAGTATCTCATTCTTTTCATTGGTTCCGAGGGTCAGAAGCTCATAGGAAGCCTTTTTTGCGTTTTTGCAGATATTTTCTATCTCACTCATAAATAATATCCTCTCTTTTTTATGCGATCATCACAAAATTGAGCTGTACATCAGACAAGTCACACGGGAGCTCATCAAAGACCTGCTCCTCAAAGCAGACACCAAGAGTGATCATCCCGGGATTTTTTGAAAGAAACCTGTCATAATATCCCTTGCCATAGCCAAGGCGCATCCCTTCTTTTGTAAAGGCGAGCCCGGGAACTATACAAAGAGTCTTTTCATGATAAATATAAGGCTCATCCCTTGAAACGGGCTCCATCACGCGCATGGGACCCTCAGAAAAACCGTCGAAAGAATGCGGTGAAAAAAAAGAAAGATCATCCTTTGAAGTTACCGGAAAGAAAAGCTTCCTTCCGCCATCCTCCCATTTTTTGTAGGCGTCCCGAAGGTCTATCTCAAGGGGCATCGGATAGTAACACAGTATCTCCTGAAACGAAAGGTCGGAGAGAAATTCTGTGATCCCTTCACAGAGCCTTTTTTCCCTTGCCTTCTTTTCAAGAGGATCCATAGCCTTTCGAAAGGCCTTCATTGTTTCACGGATGCTTTGCTTTTCTGTCATCTGATAGTCGATTCTATATATTTTTGAATATCAAAGGTCTCGTCATATCTGGGAGCAAAAAAGGTTCCGATCTTCTTTCCGTCAAAGATCTCATGAAGGACCGAAACGTCCTGCGCACTTACTATAAGCATGGATGTACCACAGCGTGTAGCGATCTTTGCGGCTATTATCTTTGTTTCCATGCCGCCGGTACCGACAGAACTTCCTGTCTCGCCTGAAGCCATCTTTACTATTTCATCATTGATATCATCTACTCTTGAGATAAGTGAGGCATCTTTGTCTCTTCTGGGGTCTCCTGTATAGAGCCCGTCAATATCAGACATCAGAATGAGCCTATGAGCCGAGATCAGGGAGGCGACAATGGCCGATAGCGTATCATTGTCACCGAACTGGATATCATAGGTCGATATTGTATCATTCGCGTTTACAACAGGGATCACACCCATGGAAAAAAGCTCTGAAAAGGCATTTTGAGCATTCATCCTTGACTCTTCATTAAGAAGAGTATTCTTTGTCATCAATATCTGCCCGATGGTCTGATTGAATCGTGAGAAAGCCTCCTGATATATCATCATGAGCCTTGACTGCCCGATAGATGCAAGCGCCTGCTTTTCGGACAAGGTCTTTGGCTTTTCAGTGCGCATGAGCATCTGCCTGCCTATCGCAATCGCCCCGGAGCTTACAAGGCAGACATCAAGTCCGCGGTTGCGAAGATCAGTTAGTTCCATCGCAAGCCGCTCAATCTTGATATAATCAGGTTTTCCCGTTTCGGGATGCATCAGGGAATTTGAGCCTATCTTGATCACAACCCTGCTCTCCATGACGGGACGTATTAATTCATTCATAAAAAATCTCCGATACAAAAAATCTCTGATATGTTACCATAAGTGCATGAAAAAATCACGAAAACCATTATTAACAACCAAACTGTTCATCCTGTTCATCATTGCCTCCCTGACTCTCCCTCTCCTGTCCTCGTCCTGTTCGGCATCGACTACCTCAAAGGAAACGAAAGATGGCTTCTACTTTGATACGATAATTTCTATCACCCTTTACGGAACTTCTTCTGAAAACGAAAAACTGTTCAATGGATGCTTTTCGCTTGCAAAGAAATATGAGAACCTTTTTTCGACAGCGATAAGCACCTCAGACATCTCGATGATAAATAATTCCAAAGGGAACCCCGTGATAGTCGACCCCGAGACTTTGCGGCTTGTTGAAAAAGGTTTAAACTACGAAGAAATTTCGGACGGCATTTTTTCGATCACCTGCGGAGTATTGTCAGAGCTATGGAATGTGAGTGAGCGCGCAAAGAATCTTGACAATGAAAGCCCAATCCCTCCCGAAAATGAAATTTCTTCCGCTTTGTCGAGCGTAGGTGGGGAAAAGATAGCGATTGACCCCGAAAAATATGAGATTACTCTACTTGATGAAAATACGAGGCTTGACCTCGGAGGGATCGCAAAGGGATATATCGCAGACCGTATGAAGGACTATCTACTGTCGATGGGATGTAAAAATGCCATCATCAATCTCGGCGGTAATGTGCTCTGCATAGGAAGACGCCCGGATGATAAGCCGTTCACGGTCGGAGTGCAAAAGCCCTTCGCCGAAGCAAATGAGGCTGCCTTTACTCTTTCTGTCGATTCCTGCTCTGTCGTAACAAGTGGCGACTATCAGAGATATTTCATGAAGGACGGAGAGCTTTTTCATCATATACTGGATCTTGGCAATGGCTATCCGGCAAGTACCGGACTTGATTCCGTCACTATAGTATCTGATTCGTCGTTGGATGGAGATGCTCTTTCCACAATATGCTTCCTGCTCGGAAGAGAAAAGTCTTTACGCTTTTTAAAGAGTCTCTCCGAAAAACAGCCCGACACCTCCTATGAGGCGGTATTCATCGATACTGAGGGAAATATCCATCCGACAGACGGATTATCAGACATCATCGACATCAGATAGTTTTTTGTATATAATATATAAGTTGTGATTGTTTTGATGCATTTTTTTGGAGGTTATCTACATGCCTGCTGACAATATATTTGACAATATGGAGACGATTGCCGCCTCGGTGATAATAGTAGATACCATTACCGGAAAATACCGTGTTTTAAAAAAGCACTGGTCCTTCTCAAACGATTATACAGACGGTATCGCATGGAATGATTCCGTAAGAGCTTTCAAACAGCATGAGCTTCTTCCGGATCAGGAAAATATGTCTCTTGTAGACCGGTTGCTCACTGAAAACCTGGTTGAAGAATTGAAGGATGCGGAGACCTATATATCCATTGATGTCCAAAAAAAGGATACAGTATGGTGCCGTCTTCGGGCTGTTCCCTCTGAAGCCGATGAAAACGGAAAGATCACAAAGGTTGTTGTAACGATCGCAAACATCACTACCGACGTCAGGAAGAGATTTGAAGAAGAGCGTCTGAAAAAACGCTATCATGCTCTTCAGTCCGTAATGAGCCGGATACATGATTCGGAATTTCTTTGCAATCTGGATGAAGGAACTTATCACGCCTTCAAGATGCCTTCAGCCCTCGGTGACCTGATTGGCGCTGATGGGAAAGCCAATGATCTTATCAATATTTTTATCAATCTGCTTCGTGATACGAGCGGTAAATTTGACTCTGCAAGCTCTTCTTCATCACTTCGGGAATTAAAGGAGAAGCTTTCCCCCAAATGGCTCAAGCAGAACCTTAAGGGCGGACGTCTTCTTGAGATTGATTATCATCGCATGAAAAACGGCGTGGAAAAATGGTACCGCATCAGCTTTTCAACCGTCACGCAGAATGATAAGGGTGAACCGAATAATATAATGGTCTTCACCACCGATATCACTGACAATATCCTTGAGGAACAGAGACTTAAGAATGAGCTCATGATCTCGAATGAGAATCTTGAAAAGGAGATGATGCTCCTTCGCTCCTTCAAAAACATATATTTTCTCTCTGTATATGGCGATCTGAAAACGAACCGCATACATATCATAGAGGCTGATGAGACATTCCAGAAGCTTTGTGAAGAAAAAGATTATAATCTCACGACTATCTACAAGACTTCTATCGAAAAATACATTTCTTTGGATTTCAAAGAAAAGATCAATGACTTTCTTGATCCTGAGACCTTCCTTGAAAGATTTATGGATACAGATCTTCTTACAATTGATTACACCTCAGTCAATGGCCGCTGGAACAGAATGCATCTTATCAAGGTCAACTCCGATGACAGCGGCAGGGCTGTAAATGTCATCTGCGCCGTCCAGGATATAGATGAGATAAAGAAGAGTGAATTCCAGTATCAGACGGCCTTGATAGAATCTGCCCGCGCGGCTGAAAAAGCAAACCAGGCAAAGACTGAATTTCTTTCCCAGATGTCCCATGACATCAGGACTCCCTTGAATGCCATAATCGGCTTTTCCACTATTATGCTCGGAGACAGCGGCGACCCCGCCCAGGTAGAGAATTATACAAAAAAAATACTATCCTCCGGCAAACAGCTACTTCTCCTCATAAATGACGTTCTTGACATGTCAAAGATCGAATCGGGAAAGATCGACCTTTCCGCAAAGCCCTTCTCGCTCTTCGATATGCTCTGTTCAGTGAAGGAAGTGATCAAGACTATCGCGGACGCAAAGCATCAGGATTTCAAGATGGTCATTGAAGAAATGGAGCATGACTCCTTCAATGCCGACGAATCAAGAATAAACCAGATCCTCATCAATCTTCTTAACAATTCCGTGAAATACACTCCTGTCGGAGGGAGCATCACGCTTTCAGTCTCTTCAGAGCACGGAAATACTGACAAATATGACAGGATTACCTTCATCGTTGAAGATACAGGCTACGGGATGTCAAAGTCCTTCCTTGAGGAAGCCTTCAAGCCCTTCTCAAGGGAACAGAGAAGCGACACCATTTCCGTGCAGGGTACAGGACTTGGGCTTTCCATCACGAAGAATCTCGTGGATCTAATGAGCGGAACCATTGATGTCGTCTCGGAGGAGGGAAAGGGGTCCCGTTTCACAGTCATCATACCGATGAAGGTCTCTGAGACTCTCGCGGAAAAGAAGGAAGAGACGAAGGAGGACTCAGAGAATATTTTAAAAGGACTGAATATTCTTGTGGCCGAGGACAATCCCCTGAATTCAGAGATAATGACTCAGATAATGAAGATAAACGGTGCTTCCGTAGTGATCGCTCCTAATGGTCAGGAGGCCGTAAACACCTTCCAAAGCAACAAAGAAGGCACCTTTGACCTTATCCTCATGGATATACAGATGCCCGTGATGAACGGCTACGAAGCTGCAAGAGCAATAAGAGCACTTTCAAACGATAACCGACCTGACGCCTCTTCCATCCCCATCATAGCCGTCACAGCGAATGCATTTACGGATGATGTACGGGAAGCTCTCCTTTCAGGTATGAATGCACATATTTCAAAGCCTATAAATGTAAATGCCATGAAGAGCACTGTTTCCAAGGTGCTTGACGGGATCAATGAAAAAACGCCGTCCTGATGGACGGCGCTTCTTTTTATCTTCTTATGATCACTTTCTTCGGACACTTCTCTGCGCAGGTTCCGCAGCCGGTACATTTTGACTGGTCTATGTAAGCGACATTGTCAACGACATGGACAGCATCTGAAGGACAGTTCTTCTCGCACAGGTGGCAAGCAATACAGCCTGTATCACATACTGCCATGACATCCTTGCCCTTGTCCTTGTTGGAGCAGCCAACTGCCTCAGAAGCGCTGTAGGGGATGAGCTCGATGAGATGCCTGGGGCAGGCCTTGATGCAGGCGCCGCAGGCCTTGCAAGCCTCTTTGTCAACTACCGATATCCCGTTTACGATATGGATCGCATCAAATGCGCAGGCGCTGACGCACGAGCCAAAGCCAAGACATCCGTAGTTGCAGGCCTTGGGTCCGCCGCCGGGAACAAGAGCCACGACCGAGCAGTCCTTTGCTCCCGAGTATTCATACTTGTCCTTTGCCTTTTCACAGGTTCCGGCGCACTTTACAAAGGCAACCATCCTCTCTGATGAACCGGCATCGACTCCCATTATCTTTGCGATCTTTGAAGCCACCGGAGGTCCTCCAACGGGGCACTGTCCGACCGGAGCATCACCCTTTGCGATTGCCTCCGCAAGCCCTGAACAGCCGGGATAGCCGCAGCCTCCGCAATTGTTTCCCGGAAGTACGGCAAGTACTGCCTCCTCCCTCTCATCCACCTTTACCTTGAACTTCTCGGAAGCGAAGGAGAGGAAAAAGCCGATTATACAGCCGACAGCGCCAACCAGAACTATCGACATTATTATTCCATAAGCCATAACTCTTCACTCCCTCCCTTACTTGATAACACCGGAAAAACCGCAGAATGCGATAGCCATAAGACCCGCTGTAACCACAACAATGCCGGTTCCCTTGAAAGCGCGCGGGACATCATTTTTTTCCATCTTTTCCCTGATCGATGCCAGAATGACGATCGCGATCATGAAGCCCACAGCTGTTCCGAAGCCGTAAAAGGTTCCCTTCAGAATGGAGAACGGAGCGTCGGTATCGTAGTAATTGGTAACATTTGTAAGCGCTACACCGAGAACTGCGCAGTTCGTTGTTATCAGAGGAAGATAAACTCCAAGCGATCTGTAAAGCGACGGAACATGCTTCTTTAATACCATCTCAACAAACTGAACGAGCGCCGCGATCACGAGGATGAAAATAATAGTCTGAAGATAAGTAAAGCCTGTAGGTATCAGTACGAACTTGTAGATCACTCCGGTGACTATGGAAGCAAGTGTTATCACGAATATGATGGCTACTCCCATTCCGAGTGCGGTCTCAACCTTTTTGGAAACCCCGAAGAACGGGCAGAGTCCCAGAAACTGGGAAAGTACTACATTGCTGACGACAGAGGTCGAGACAAGTATGAGCATAAGCTCGGCGAAGATATTCATTTCACCGCTCATTATCTTTTACCTCCTTTATTATTTTTTTTCGCATTCGATTTCTTTCCGGTCCCGGGCCTTTGTGTCCCTTGGGAAGCCACTTTTTCAGTGGGCTTTGCCAAAGCCTCCGTTTGCTCTTTGGCCGTCTCCTTTGCTATTTCTTTTGGATCTTCTCCTGCCACTTCTGCTTTTATTGTTTCAGTTTTGACGGGCGTATTCTTTTTCTGTCCGCCTTCTATCTGCATGACTGCAGCCTTTCCCGTACAGGACTCAGCAAAAGGACATACAGTACAATCCTCATCATTGAATACTGACGCGGAGGCTGCAAGAGGCTTGCCCTTCTTCTCCATCCGAAGCCGAAGCTCCTTCATCACTGCGACCAAAATTGCGAGGATAAAGAAGGCTCCGGGCGCCATTATAAATATCGATATCGGCGTGAAGCCGGGTACACCATTGGCGGGATCCGCAAGCGGAAGAACCTGCTTGTCAAAGAGTGTGCCTGCACCGAGAAACTCTCTTACGAGACCGATCACTGTGATGGACGCCGTAAACCCAAGCCCCATTCCTATTCCGTCAAAAAGAGAAGCGATGGGCGGATTCTTTGATGCGTAGGACTCCGCGCGTCCGAGGATAATGCAGTTTACGACGATAAGAGGGATATAGATACCAAGCGAAGCATAAAGGCTCGGAACAAAGCCCTCCATCAAAAACTGTACTATCGTAACAAAGGATGCGACTATGACTATGAAGGCAGGCATCCTGACACGATCGGGTATCGCCTTTCTAAGGATCGAAATAATAAGATTAGAAAGCGCAAGAACAACCGTGGTCGAAAGTCCCATGCCTATACCATTTATGGCAGAGGTAGTGACCGCAAGAGTCGGACACATTCCAAGCATAAGTACGAATGTGGGGTTCTCTGTGATAATTCCGTTCTTAAGGCGTTCTACTATTGTTTTCATTACTGAGCGCCTCCTTCCAGGTAATTGAACCAGGCAATACCGCCATTGATCCCGTTTGTCATGCAGCGTGAGGTAATGGTCGCACCTGATATCGCTTCTATCTCACCGCCATCTTTTTTGACTGCATAATCGGGAGAAGAAGCGTCCTTTCCTATCCACTGATATGAGAAGGTCTTTTCGCCGTACTGATCTGCTTTCATTCCAAGACCGGCTGTCTCACTGATAGAGGTAATGGAATAGCCTGTAAGCTCTCCGTCCGAAGTAACACCCATGGAAAATTCGATCGGTCCGCCGTAGCCGCCCTGTGACTTAACTCCTATGACATAGCCGATTATGTCTTTTGATGAATCAAGAGCTTTCTCCGTAAAAGTAATTGAAACGCCTGAAATACCGCTGTCGGAAAGCAGCTCATTTGCCTTCTCGGCATCAAAGTCCTCATAGTCCTCAAAATCATCGGCATCCTCAAATACCGCCTTGTAGGATCTGATAAGTGCTGCCTCCTTTGCAACCCTGATGGGCTCCTTTGTGATCTCGTAAACAAAGCCGAGTCCAAGGCCTGAAACCAGAGTAATGATAGTAAGGATCAGCGCGTCCTTTACAAGCTTGCCCTTCATTTCTTCGCGCCTCCTTTCTCATTTGCCTTCAATTCCTTTTTCTTCTTTTCCTTCAGTATTCCGAAGGCTCTCGGTACCGTAAATCTCTCAATGAGCGGAACAAGGAGATTCGAGAATATGATCGCGTAGGATACGCCCTCCGCGGAGCCGCCGAACACTCTGAGGATTCCGGTCATGACACCGAGAATGATGCCGAATATCACCTTGCCCATAGGCGTGATAGGACTCGTTACATAATCCGTTGCCATGAAGAAGGCTCCGAGAATGAGACCGCCTCCGCAAAGCTGTGCCGTAAGATAATTGAGATCAAAGCCATGTCCGCCAAAGATCAGCATGAAGATCGCGAATGTAACGATATAGGTTCCGGGTATCTTGAGATCTATGATCCCCATAAGTATCAGGAACACAGCTCCGGCAAGAAGACAGATAACGGAGGTCTCACCAATGGTTCCGGGGATATTTCCAAGGAGCATAGAAAGAGGATCTGCTTCTCCTCCTGCTTTGATCAGTGCAAGCGGTGTGGCGCCGGAAAAGACATCTTCGTAACCGGGATACTGCGAAAAATCAGTCATCAGGGATGTGAAGCTGATAACCAGGAAGCATCTCGCCCCAAGAGCAGGATTCATGAAATTCTGCCCGAGTCCGCCGAAGAGCATCTTTACTACTATGATCGCAAAAGCACTTCCAAGGATCGGAATCCAGAAGGGAACTGACGAGGGAAGGTTTAACGCAAGCAGAAGTCCGGTTACTACTGCTGAGAGATCCTTGATAGTGTACTTCCTGTGAAGAAGCTTTTCATAGCAGGCTTCGGAAAGGACTGCTGTTCCAACGGAAAGGATTATGATCACAAAAGCCCTGCCGCCGAAATTGACGATTCCGAAGATCGTGGCGGGAAGCAGGGAAATAATCACACAGAGCATTATCTTCTGTGTATCCATCCGCTCTCTCACATGCGGATTGGAGGTTACTTTAAGCTTTTTTTCCACTATTCTCACCCCTTACTTTTTTCTTCGGCCTTGGCCTTCAAAGCTGCCTGTGCTGCACGTTTTGCCGCAAGGACAAATTTCTTCTTTGACTTGATATCCTGTGCCAGAGGCCTTTTCGCAGGGCAGACAAAGGAACAGCTGCCGCATTCAATGCACTCAAGACCATACCATTTTTCAAAAAGCTCGTCATTTCCATACATGGCATAATCGGCAAGCCGCGACGGGATGAGCCGTTCAGGACAGGCATCAACGCAGCGTCCGCAATTGATGCAGTTCGTTGTCTCCTCGGCGCTCGCTTCATCAAAGCCGAGAGCAAGAAGTGCCGAGGTAGTCTTTGTCACGGGAGCGGAAAGGTCAAACATTGCAAACCCCATCATGGGACCGCCTGAGATCAGCTTCTCAGGCTCTTTTACAAAGCCACCGGCTTCATCAAGTATCTGCTGGAAGGAAACACCGCAGGGCACCCGGAAATTCCTCGGCTCACATACAGCATCTCCTGTCACTGTAAATGTCCTGTCAATAAGTGGTATGCCTCTGGAAACCGCGTCGTCTATAGCTGCTATTGTGGAAACATTGTCAACTATGCAACCTGCGTCAGCGGGAAGCATCTTTGAATTGATATCACGACCTGTGACGGCATGGATGATCTGACGCTCTCCACCCTGAGGATATTTTGTTACGAGAACAGTAACTGACATCCGTTCTTCGCCTTTGATGAGCTTATTGAATATCTCGATACAATCAAGCTTATTGTTTTCAATAGCAAAGACGCCTTGCGCTTTCGGGAACAGAGAAAGTATGATCTTCATACCTGAAACCAGCTTTTCAGGACTTTCTATCATAGTCCTGTAATCGCTCGTAAGATAAGGCTCGCACTCCGCTGCGTTCATGATGATATAGTCGATCTTCTTCGGATCCTTCGGTGAAAGCTTGACATGTGTTGGGAAGCCGGCTCCGCCCATTCCGACGATACCTGCCTCCTGTATCTTTTTGATGATCTCTTCGGAAGAAAGCTTTGAAGGGTCCTCTGTCCCTTTGAATTCTACCGAATTAAATTTTCCGTCAGATTCAATGATAATGCTGTCGACCATATCACCGACGGCGCCGCGCCTTTTCTCAAGCTTTTTTACCGTTCCCGAAACGGAAGAAAAAACAGGGGATGAAACAAAGCCACCCGCCTCAGCTATCTTCTGCCCGCGAAGAACGGTATCCCCAACCTCTACGATCGCCTTAGAAGGTGCGCCGATATGCTGGGAAAGCGGAAATACATATTCTCCCTCAGGACGAAACTCCTTAACGGGCTTGTCCTTTGAAAGCTCCTTTCCTTCGAAGGGATGTACTCCGCCTTTGAACGTTCTCTGGCTCATACTGTGGATATCCTCCTTTGCCTCGTAAAATCCCGTCGAACAAAAAAAAACAATGTCCGACCTTTCAATGATAACACTTTTCACCAATAAAAACGCAAAAAACGGGTGCTTTATTGTTGAACATTTATGTTCAAAATACGATACAAAGAATATATGAAAACTATTATCAATGAAAATGAAATAAACAGGAAATACCATTCTCTTCTTTCAGCAAATAAAGAAGCAGAACGGCTCTTATTCTTTGATATCGAGACCACCGGCTTTTCGCCGAAGAGCAATATGGTTTATCTGATAGGACTATCCTTCATCAACGAAGAAAAAAAACTCTGCTCCATCCAGTTTCTGGCTGAAGGTATAGATGACGAAAAAGAGCTTCTTCTTGCCTTTCTTGGAAGACTTTCGGCTTCATCGGATATGCTCCTTTGTGGCTATAACATCAAATCCTTTGACATACCATTTTTGAATGCAAGGCTTCAAAAATATGAGCTCCCCTCTATCGCTCTAAAGTGGAGAGACCTATTCTCAGACGTAAAAAAGCTTTCCAATATCTTTCCCATGAAGGGAAGGAGGCTTAGGGATGTAGAAGCCTTTCTCGGGATTTTCAGAGAAGACGACAAGTCGGGAGGTGAACTCATCGGAGTCTTCTTTGAATATGCGCTTCATCACGAAAAAGAAAACGAAGAAAAACTTCTTTACCACAATCTTTCAGATACACAGAATCTGTTTCCGCTCCTCGTCCTCGACGAATTTAAGAAACTCTTTTCGCCCGCCATTTCTGTAGAAAAGGTCATCCTGAATGATAATAATTCAGTCTCGCTTTCAGGATCAAGCGGCATAAATGTCTTTTCTCCATTTTCAATAAGAACCGGTGATTTTCTTTTCACATTTAAAGAAAACAGGATAAAAGGGACCATAAACTTTTCGCACTGTAAAATGAAGCATTATCTTCCCGATCCAAAGTCTTATGTTTATCTCATAGAGGAAGAAAAAATAATACCAAAGGCACTTTCTGCTTCGCTGGAAAAGGATCGCTTCAGAAAGCCCTTGAAGGAGGAATGTTATGCTGAAGAGGAAGGCGATTTCTTTCCTGTGCCGGATGGTTTTGAAGAGGCTGCCTCTGCCCACTTTGGACTCCTGTACAAGAGCTCGTACAAAGAAAAAGGTTGCAGAATAAAAAAAGACCGGCACGCTGTCACGGAAGAATTCCTGAGCAGCTATGCCGGAATGCTAATTAAAAGCTATCTTTCAGTCAGACCCTCTGATAGAAGAATGAGGACCTCCTCTCAAGACCAATCTCCTTGTAATCCACCACCTGCTCCGTACTTCCGATGAAAAGTATTCCGCCGGGCTTCAGAGCCTCTCTGAACTTTACATAAACATCATGCTTTGCCTCTTCTGTAAAGTATATGAGAACATTCCTGCATACAATGAGATCGCAGTCTTTGGGATACGGATCCTTCAGAAGATTTGCCTCATGGAACTCGACCTGTCGTTTGACATCTTCCGAGATCTTGAAAGAGTCCCCGATCTTCGTGAAGTACTTCTTTTTCTTGTCTTCGGGAATATCAACAACCGACTTGTCATTGTATAAGCCTACTTTTGCCTTACCTATAACAGTCTTATCTATATCGGTGGCATAGATCTTTATATCCTTCATTGGAATAAGATCTGAAAGAGCCATTACAAGAGAATAAGGCTCGTCGCCGGTAGAGCAGGCAGCACTCCATATCTTAAGCCGCTTTCCGTTCTTTTCAATAAGCTCGGGAATAAACTTTTCAGTAAGGAGCTTCCATTGATCCGGATTTCTGTAAAAGTTGCTGACATTGATAGTCATGAAGTTGATGAATTCATTGAATACCTCCGTGTCCTTTTTTAGAAGACCAAGGTATTCAGCGAATGACTTGCAAGTACGTTTCTGGACAAGAGACTCTATCCTCCGCCTCATCTGCTTTTCCTTGTAAGCGGAAAGGTCAATCTTTGTCATCTTGAAGATTTCGGCTTTGAATTCCTCGTAACCGTCCAATTGTTTTACCCCTTTCTAACAAAACAGGAACGTGAGTCTCGATAAAAGCCCGCGTTCCTGCCACTTATCCATCTACAAAAAACCGATAAAGCTCAGACTTCTTCCTTCGGTTCCTCTGCTGTCGGTGAATCCGTTGCAGCCGGATCATCAACAGGAGCTGCATCTTCCTCAACCTTTTCTGCATCCGGATTTTCAGCCTCTTCCTCATCTGACTTGTTCAAAGCCTTAAGAGAAAGAGAAATCTTGTGCTCGTTCTCACGAAGCTCTACGACCCTTGCCTCAACCTCCTGACCAACAGTAAGTACATCTGAGGGCTTGTCAATATGATCTTTCGAGATCTGAGAAACATGAAGAAGACCGTCTATCCCCGGAGCAAGTTCTATAAAGGCTCCAAAATCCGCCATACGTGCAACACGTCCCTTTACAACATTGCCTACCGCAAACCTTTCAGCAGCGTCATTCCAGGGGTTCTCATCAGGGAATTTCCTTGAAAGAGCTATTTTGGAATCCTTTATATCCTTGATGAATACCTTAACCGGATCACCTTCTTTGTAAAGCTTTGTAGGATTCTCTACCCTGCCCCAAGACATCTCCGAAATATGCAGAAGTCCGTCTATACCGCCAAGATCCACAAAAGCGCCAAAGTTGGTAACATTCTTTACTGTACCATCGATAACATCACCCTGCTTCAGAGTAGAGAGCAACTCATCCTGCTTGACCTTCTTGTCCTCTACGATGAGCTGTTTCCTGTCACCTATGATCCTTCTCTTTCTCGGTTCAAACTCGATGATCTTGAATTCAAGCTCCTGACCCTTGAACTGGGTAAGGTCCTTGATATAACCATCGGAAATGAGGCTGGCGGGAATGAATACCCTTGCTCCGTCTACCTCTGCGGAAAGTCCTCCCTTAAGCACCTGGACAACCTTTCCTGTAAGGATCTCGTCTTTTTCGAAGGCTTCTTTCAGGCGCTGATTTCCTTTTTCCTGAGCAAGTCTTCTGTATGAAAGAATTACCTGACCCTCTCCGTCATTCACCTTGACGACCTTCGCTTCCATTTCGTCGCCCTCTTTTGCGACGGTAGTAAGATCAAGATTTGAATCGGCAGAATATTCATTTCTTGAAATGATCCCATCGGACTTGTAGCCGATGTTCAGGACGATCTCTTCCGGCTTGACCGAAATGATCGTACCGGTGACCACATCTCCATTCCTGATGGTTTTGAACGATTCTTCAAGCATTTGCTCGAAACTCATGTTGTCTGACATTTCTTAAAAACCTCCTCGATAATTTTGTCCGGGGTTGAAGCCCCCGCTGTAATACCGATGCATCGAATGGAATGTAGCTCCGAAACCTTTAGATCGTCTGCTCCTTGCAGAAAAAAAGATCTTTCACATCTTTCCCTGCAAATGTCAAACAGCTTCGCGCTGTTTGAACTGTTCTTACCGCCAATTACCAGCATTACATCCGCCCACTCTGAAAGCTCCCCGGCTTCGCTCTGCCGAAGCGAAGTTGCGGAACATATCGTATTCTGAGCATATGTATCATACCCTTTTTGTATCAGCATTTCAACAAGTTTTTTGAAAAGGTCCTCTCTGAATGTAGTCTGCGAAACAACGCATAATTTCGTGTTTTTGGGAAGATCAATCTTCGAAATATCCTCCTCGCAACTTACAACAGAAACACTTTTTGGATCAGCCCAGCCCTTTATCCCGATGACCTCAGGATGATGCCCGTCCCCCGTGATCACAATATGATAATCCTTCTTCGAGTACTCCGAAACTATCGTCTGAATCTTTGAAACAAAGGGACAGGTAAGATCACTTATCAAAAAGCCTGCATCTTCTATCTTTTTTTTTGCATCTCTTGTAATCCCATGAGACCTTATCGCCATAAAGCTCTTTTTTCCGTGTCCGGGAACAGGAAGTGGCTCTTCTTCGGAGACAAGCCTCACCCCTTTCTTTTCAAAATCCCCTGTCACTGTTTCATTGTGGATGATGGGACCATAGGTAAAAACATCTCCATCCCCGTTTTCCTCTACAAGTGACAGAAGTCCTTCCACCGCGCGCCTCACCCCAAAGCAAAAGCCGGCGCTGTCTGCGACACGTATTTCTCTTTGATTATCCTTGAATATCCTCAAAGCCCTCTCTCCCTGCAAAGCTCCTGAAGCCTTGAAACAACCTCGTCTATAGACATATCTGAAGAATCAAGAAGAACGGCGTCCTCTGCCTTCACCAGCGGTGCTGTCTCTCGAGTCATGTCGCGCTTGTCTCTTTCCCTGATGTCAGCTTCTATCTTTTTGATATCGCATTCCTCCCCTTTTTCCGAAAGCTCAAGGAAACGCCTTTTTGCCCGGACAGAAACTGAGGCCGTCAGAAATACCTTTAAGGGAGCGTTCGGGAGTATGACCGTCCCTATATCCCTGCCATCCATAACAACATCATTCACTTCCGCTGTCCTTCTTTGAAGCCCTGCAAGACACTCTCTGACCGGGGGATAAGCACTGACCTTTGACGCTGTATTTCCGACCTCTTCGGTCCGAAGGCAGTCCGTAACATCCTTTTCGTTAAGGAGCACACACTGCTTCCCGTCAATGAACTGAAGTCTTACATCCGCTTCGGACAGCACATTTTTTACTGCCTCTTCATCATCAACATCAACTCCTTTTTCAAGAAGGAAAAGTGCGATTGCCCTGTACATCGCCCCCGTATCAACATATATGAAGCCCTTTTCTTTTGAAAGGAGCTTTGCTATCGTACTCTTTCCGGCTCCCGCAGGGCCGTCGATCGCTATCTGTTTTCCCATTGCATGATCTCCTTATTAAATTTGGTTACAAAATAAAGCAGTGCTCTTCCCTGCAAGAAAACCTGTCGACCATGCTATCTGCAGATTGAAGCCTCCGGTAAGTGCATCACAGTCAATCACTTCTCCGGCAAAAAAAAGTCCTCTTACTATTTTTGACCCCATGGTCTTTGGATCGATCTCTGTGACTTTGATACCACCCCTTGTGATCACGGCTTCATTATACCCCCTTTTGCCAAAAACCTTAAATGGAAATGCTTTTAAAAGCCTTATCAGCTCATCACGCTCTTCCTTCGTAAGCTCCGAAAGAATTCTCTCTTTGGGAATTGAAAGCAGATTGAGGAATACCAAGACCATCGATCGCGGCAAAAGATCTTCAAGAAGCGCTTTTATACTTCTCTTCGGAGAACTTTTTGTTTCCCTTATTATCCTCTCCTTGAGGTCTTCTTCTGAAAGAGCGATCTTTAAGTCTATCTCTCCCAAAAGTCCTTCCTTGAAAAACTCATCCTTTACGAGAGAGGATGCGGAAAGGACCAAGGGACCCGAGACTCCGAAATGAGTAAAGGACATCTCTCCGATCCCGGAAAAAAGAGGCTTTTTATCCCCTGTTGAATAAAGGGAGAGTCTCACATTTTTCAGCGAAAGCCCCTGCATTTCCTTGCATATCTCGTCGCAGTCAAAGGGGACGAGCGAGGGTGAAAGCGGTGTCACGCTGTGACCTGCCTTCTTTGAAAAGGTGTAACCGTCGCCTGTTGAGCCGGTCAGGGGATAGGAAAGCCCGCCTGTTGCTACGATGACGGCACTTGCAGATACCTTTTCATTATCCTCTTTTACTATCCCCTTTACCGCCCCGTCTTCTATCCAAAGGTCTTTTACTTCTTCATTCAGCCTTACCGTAACTCCCCTCTTCTGAAGGGCTTTGGACAGCGCCTTTATGACGTCGGAAGACTTGTCCGACAAAGGAAATGCCCTCTTTCCTCTTTCTATCTTTGTCTTCGTCCCGTTTTCCTCAAGAAAAGAGATCATGTCATTGTTTGAAAAAGCGGCAAAGGCAGAATACAAAAAACGGGGATTCCTTGGAATGTTTTCCAAAAATTCCTGCATATCAGCGGCATTGGTGAAATTGCATCTTCCCTTTCCGGTGATATACAGCTTTTTCCCAAGTTTTTCGTTTTTTTCGAAAACAACGGCAGTACCCCCGGCAAGGGCAGCAGAATATGCCGCCATCATGCCGGCGGCACCGCCGCCGATTATAATAATTTCATTCTTCATCCGTAAAAAAGTTGTCTCAGCCCTGAGGACAGTCTTTGATGGAGAAGCCTATCCTTCCCATGCGGTCCTTGCCGAGGCATACCACCTTTACAGTATCACCGAGAGTAAGAACGTCTTCTACCCTGTCTATCCTCTCATTAGCCACCTTGCTGATATGAACGAGTCCCTCCTTGCCGGGAGCGAATTCTACAAAGGCACCGAATTCCTTTATAGAAACCACCTTTCCGGTAAATATCTGACCTTTCTCAAACTCGGTGGTAATGATCTTGATCATATTGATCGCGCGGTCCATCTCCGCCATATCGGTGCCGCAGACATCCACGGAACCATCCTCCTCGATGTCTATCGTGCAGCCTGTACGCGCGATTATCTCGTTTATGGTCTTTCCTCTCTGACCTACCACATCGCCGATCTTCTCCGGATCGATCCTGATCTGGATGATCTTCGGCGCATACTTTGAAACCTCGCTGCGAGGCTCTGCAATCGCCTTTGTCATACAATTGTCCATGATGAAAAGCCTTGCCTCATGAGCGCGCTTGATGGCATTCTCAACGATCTCTCTTGTAAGTCCGTGTATCTTGATATCCATCTGGATCGCGGTAATGCCCTCACGGGTTCCTGTAACCTTGAAATCCATGTCTCCGAAGAAATCTTCAAGTCCCTGGATATCCGTAAGAAGCCTGTAATCGGAATCGACATCACCGGTCACAAGACCGCAGGAAATTCCGGCAACCATCTTCTTGATGGGAACACCCGCAGCCATAAGAGCCATACATGAAGCGCAGGTGGAAGCCATAGAGGTTGATCCGTTTGACTCAAAGGTCTCCGATACCGCGCGTATTGAATAAGGGAACTCCTCCTTGGAAGGAATCACCGGGAGCAGGGCACGTTCAGCAAGGGCGCCATGTCCTATCTCTCTTCTTCCGGGACCTCTCGAGGGCTTTGTCTCACCAACCGAGTAGGAAGGGAAATTGTACTGATGTATGTATCTCTTTTCAGTGATATTGGGATCCAGTCCTTCTACCCTCTGAGCCTCGGAAAGGGGTGCAAGTGTGACTATGTCGCAGATCTGTGTCTGTCCTCTTGTAAACATTGCGCTTCCGTGAACTCTTGGAATAAGATCGACCTCGGCAGAAAGCGGTCTGATCTGATCCATTGCTCTTCCATCGGGACGCTTACCGTCCTTTAAGATCATCTTCCTGACCGTCTTTTTCTGATAATCATAAACAGCATCGGGAAGAAGATTGAGCCATTCTTCATTATCCTTGAAGGCTTCGGCAAGGCGATCCGTTATCTTCATGATGTTTTCTTCACGAAGCTGCTTCTCGTCCGTAAATACAGCCGCTTCCATCTCGTCCGAAGGAACGAGTTCCTTCATCTTCGCATAAAGATCCTCGGGGATCACGTGATGCTCATATTCATGCTTTTTCTTGCCGCATTCCTTTACGATACCGTCAATGAAATCTATAATAGTGCCGTTTATCTCATGAGCCTTGTAAATAGCGTTTATCATTACATCATCAGGTATTTCGTTGGCACCGGCTTCGATCATGATGACCTTTTCCCGTGTGGATGCTACTGTAAGCTTCAAGTCTCCTCTGTCCCAATCGGCCTGAGAAGGATTGACGATGAGCTCACCATTTATCATACCAAGCTGAGTCATCGCAACGGGACCGTCAAAAGGAATATCAGAAATGGTCGTAGCAATGGCAGCGCCATTCATGGCTACTAGCTCCGGACGGCAGTCAGGATCGACTGAAAGCACGAGATTGTCAAGGGTGACATCATTCCTGTAATCCTTTGGAAAAAGCGGTCTCATAGGGCGATCAATAACGCGCGAAGTAAGAACCGCATTCTCCGAAGCCTTGCCTTCCCTCTTGTTGAAGCCACCGGGCATCTTTCCGACAGCATACATTTTCTCTTCAAAATCTACAGAAAGAGGAAAGAAATCAATCCCCTCCCTGGGCTTTTCCGAGGCAGTCGCGGTAGCAAGTACCGTTGTTTCTCCATAGCTTATGAGAACAGCTCCGTTTGCCTGAGCGGCCACCTTTCCAACAGATACGCAAAGCTTCCTGCCGCCAAGTTCCATTTCAAATTTCTTTTCCATTCGTCTTCTCCTATCGACTTCTTCCAAAAAACTTCTTTTTTCTACCAAAAACAAAAATCTCTTGTCATAACATTAAACAGGGCGGATAAAAACCCGCCCTGTGAAAAGACAATGATTACTTTCTGAGACCAAGCCGCTCAATGAGAGAACGATAACGCTCGATATCCTTGTTCTTGAGATATCCGAGAAGGTTCCTTCTCTTTCCGACCATCTTCAGAAGTCCTCTTCTTGAATGATGATCCTTGGGGTTGACCTTCAGATGCTCTGTCAATTCCGCTATACGCGCGGTAAGGACAGCTACCTGTACCTCGGGTGAACCCGTGTCTCCCTCAGTCCTGGCATACTCTTTGATGATTCCCTGCTTTTTTTCATGTGCGATCATTTTTTTCTCCTTTTCAAATAATAATCTGCATCCAAAGCCAAGCCTTTGGTCGGAGTGTCCAAAAACCGAGCCCCGGACAAACGAAAAGCGCGCTTGTTTCAAAAACGCGCTTTCGTATAGTATCATATAGATCTTACAAAGTAAAGCATATTTGTAATACTACGCTGTCAATCATCAAGAAGCCTTACGACCGCTACGGGAGTGCTCATATAAGCTGAAGAGATTATGATCCCGACGCGCGGAGAGCTTGCATGAATGACCTGACCGTTTCCGATATAGATGGCCACATGGCTGATCCTGCTTCCGCCATAGAAGAAGAGATCTCCGGGCTTTGCCTGCGAAGCCTTGATCCTGGTGCCGCACTGCGCCTGCGCACCGGAGTAATGAGGAAGCGACACTCCGTATCTTTCATATACCCTCATTGTAAAACCTGAGCAGTCGATTCCCTTTGTAAGCGAGGTCCCACCCCAGACATAAGGATTTCCGAGAAATCTCATGGCATAGTTCACAAGGTCCGCCCTGACATCCGATACTCCTTCACCATACCTGGCTTCGGTGATCGTGATAGCGTGGGTCAGTATCTTTTTGATCTCAACATAATCCTTTGAAACATAAGCATCGCCGCCGTTGTAATCGATCCTGGCAAAGCCATTCTCTTCGCCTACATAGATAAGTTCGGAATCCTTCGCTGCCGTACCGATCTTTTCAGATGTGGCTGAGGGCTCCTTCCTGACATTTACAGCAGAGGCAGTAATCCTTGCGACAGTCTGGACAGCGTCCTTTGCTGCATTAAGAGCCTCTTCTCCAGCATAGAGATATTCAGACTTGACATAGCCTTCTACCTCGCCGGATTTGATCTTTGTGAAGCCGTTCTCCTCTCCGAGTATTTCACAGGCGTTGTTTTTTCTGAGCTTTCCTACGATAGAACCGTCTGTAGAGGGAGTCTTTCTGATATTAAGATTTCCCTCGGAAACCTTGCATATTCCAAGGTTTGTATAGCCGAAGGCTGAAGGATCAAAAACCCCGGTAATACTTGAATCGCTCGCTCCTGCACTTAAAAGCCCTTCACCTGAAACATTTTCCTGCTCATCATAATCTGAAAGACCCAAAGAAGCATAGACACTTGCACCCGCAGACAAAGAAGCGGTCTTCGAAAACTCATCATACTGTGCAGTTTCATTATTTTTTTCAACTCCCGAAGCCCTAAGACCAACGGCACCGACGGAAGAAAAGACAGAGACTGAAACAAGCAGACCGGCTGCAATAGACAGATTTGCGACTCCTTTTTTATTTAATTTTGAAAAAAAAGACATATTTTGGATTTCCCCGTATCTGAAAAAGAATTGTCAAAACACCTTCGCTAATATATCATCTTTTATTAATATCTGTCAACACTTCTGTAATACTTTTGTAACTTTTTCTCCTGTCGTAAAGAAAAAGGATCAGTGTTATTACAATCCCGCATATCGTGCATATCATAGCGTAATTGAACCCGTAAGGTCTGAATACGAGACGTATCTCGTGCTCTCCCGAAGAGACCGGCACTGCCATGAAGCCAAAATCAACTTTCTCAACAACAGTCTCTTCTCCATCCACATATGCTCTGAAGCCTTTATCATAAGGGATAGAGAAAAAAACGAGATTCTTTCTGTTTAGAAAGATTTTTGCGGTATAGCCTTCAGGGTCATAGGAAAACTCGCTGCATGCCGATTCGGAGCGCCTCTTGCACTCTGACTTGAACTCCGAGTCATCCAGCGCAAGCCACCTCTCCTGACTGTCGTGCGCCAACAGATCGCCGTATTTTTCAGCCTGCTCGTCAGAAAGGATCAGATCCTTCACAAGAAGGCTGTCAGCCTTCAGGAGATTGTACTGCTTCAGCTCGCTCTTATTATCATCAGGATAGAGTATCTCCCTGATCTCACTCTCTCGCACGAAGGATTCAAAGGTAAAGCCCATAGGTATGAAATATTTGTTCTCATAGATCGAGAACCCGTCATTATCGCCCTGATATTCAAAAAATCTCGGGATTGAGTCCTCCTTCGAATCCGTATCTGTCCTCATTCCGTCCTCTCCGGTATTTCCGGTATCAGGCTCCCTTATTATTCTTGGTGCGTTTTCCTCAAAGGAAAGATTTCTGTAAAGATAATATCTGGTTGAAAGTAATGCCCGAAGCCCTTTCTCATCCCTGTCAATATGAGAGGTCATCATCCTCTCAGTCTGAAGATTCTTGAATACCGAAAAGACTGAAGGTGCAGGAGTAGAGATAAAGGCCTCTGAGGGAGCGTACCCCCAGACTATAGGTCTGTTTGATGCATCGTCCTCAACCCTGCAGAAGGCTGTCGTATCAAGCCCCGGGTCATCATTTAAGACATGCTCCCTGAAGTTTTTCGATATGATAGGAGAAGTCATCTGAAAGCCCGCGAACAAAACTGTTCCGGTTGAAAAGGCGCAAAAACAGGAAAGAAGAACCACAAGAAGCCTCGACGATGGATGCAGAAAGACGATGAAAAGAAGCATTAATGCCCCAATGACCGAGGATATTATGATGTAAAGATAAAAATTATCCGAGATTATGGAAACCGAGGAAAAGAGCACCGTCATCACAAGTACAAAAACAGCCCCTTTTCTAAGAGCATTCTCTGTCCTCCTTGAATTTCTTGTCCCGTAATAGCAGTAGACCTCCTCGTAAGCCTTTGCAGACATTGCTGCAAGGATCAGAGTGAACATATAGAACCATCTGGCAAAATAATCATTATTGAAGGCGGAAAAGGCCGCATTCAGACCGGAAACAAGCGAAAAGACCAAAAGGACAAGAAAGGTCCTCCCCAGCCAATCCTTTTTCCATTTACCTTTTTTTAGCGCGAAAAAGGCTATCACGCCCGATATCGATATAAGCGGAAGATAAAGGCTCATGGATGACCAGTCATACTCGCCGTTATAGAAGAAACTCTGGTAACCCATCTGCTCGGGTATGAAGAATAATGACTTGAATATAGCCCAGATGGTGGTGGAATTTGAAAATGCAAAGATGGACTCTCCCGCCACGTTCTTTCCTATCCTTGTGTTCCCGAAAAGCCCCTGAAGAGCGCATATTATTATGACTGCAGCTATCATGACGCCTACTATTCCCGTGAAAGCTGCAAGAAGAAAGCGCTTCAGATTCGTCCTTCTCCTCTCCTTTTCCTTTTCGCTCCTCCATTTTGAGCGAAGATCCCATGGTCTGAAATACCTTGTGAAATAGTATATCAGGAAAAAGATGACCTGCCCGTAGAAGGAATAAAGGCTGATGGACGAAAGAAGGGCAGTCATTATTATAAAGCCCGTCTTCTTACCCTCTTTCATCAGTCTGTCAAAGGAAAGAAGGTACACCGGGAAAAAGGCAGTGATGTCGTGGAAGGACGAAAAGACTATGTTCAGGGACTGAAAACCTGAAAAAGAATAAATAAGCGCTCCAAACAGAGCCATTCTCCTGGTCTTTACCACAGTACGAAGCCACGCATAGGAGGTCATGGTCGCAGTAGCGTAGCGAAACGCCATCAGAAGCGGAAGAAGATAAGGTATCCATTCATTGGGAAAAGGAAGAAGGAGCATCAGAAACGGACTTACCGCATAGCTCCCCAAAGAACCAACGAGAGTCCCGCCCCACTCAAGCAAAGGATTCCAAAAAAGATAGCCCTCCTTTATAGCACGGTGGACATAAGTATAGAACTCTATGGATTGATAATTGTAATCGCCATAATAATAAAAGAAGCCGCCTCTCATGATAAGAGCCGGCAACAAGGCCGCTGTAAAAAGTATAAAGCCGAGCAGAAAAGCGAAAAGGCAGTCATGCCTCTTAAAAAAAACTTTCATGATCAAAGATTGGTAATCGCGTGTGCTATGGTCTCATACGAAGCATTGGGTGATATCCAATAGGTTCCGGTCTGAATATTGTAGTCATAGCCGTTTGCTTCAAGAAATTTGTTGAATCCCGCAGGATCGTCTATAATCCCTGCCCTGTAAAGGCTCTGGCTGACGCTCAGTGAAGTTTCCTGCGGAGAGATCGTTATGCTCCTTAAGCCGGGACCATCCGAGTCTGCATTTTGGGGCGGATTGTCAGGAATTTCAGGCTCTGCAGGCACTGCCGGGGTGGAAGGTTCCTCTGAAGGTGCCGGCTCCGAAGGCTGCGGCGCTGGTTGAGCAGGCTCCTCAGCAGCCGGTGCAACCGGTGACGGGGCAGGCTCATTTGAAGGTTCAACCGGGTCAACGGCAGAAGAAGGCGAACTCTGCTGTTCTGCTGAATTCAAGGGAACCGCGGAAGAATCCGCTGAAGCAGGGCTTTCAGCCGAAGAAGCCGATGAAGCAGAAGCCGATGAAGCAGATGACGATGAAGCAGATGACGATGCTGAGGACGACGAAGATGCTGAATTCTCAGAAGTGATCCTCCTGTCACTTGTCTCTGACATTCCAAGGAGGGTCGCTCTGGCCTTTATCTCCTCATCTGAAAGTGAAGGCTTGTAAAAAAGAAGTCCAAAGGCAAAAAGAAGAGCTGTCACAAGTATGCCAAGCCCGAGGCCCCGCGAAAAGTACTTTCTCTTCATGACGCACTCTCTCCTTCGCTCTTTGTGCCATCAAAAAGTCCGAGGATGAGGCGGATCTCACCAAGCCCTCTGCCTGTTTTCTTTGCAATCTCTATTTCGGAAAGTCCCTGTTTTTGAAGCTCTATTACCTCACCGTTCTCATCATTTTCCCGTCCATTTTCATTCTCCTGAACACCCCTTGCAGTTTTCTTCATAGCAGCAAGATCGATACCGGTCAGTACAGGTCCTCTCTGCTCTTCCTGCTTCTTGATTCCTTCTTCTTTCTTTACTTCCTTCCGATCCTCAGATATCTTATTCTTGAAGGCTTCCTTCAAGGAGGTCATATCAACCATGACCTTCTTTTTTTCTTCTTCCTCCAGCGCCCTTTTTTCTTCAGCCTCTTTTTGTTCTTCCTTCTCACGGTCGAGATCAGACCGCTCCTCTGCAAGTCTTAATCTGTCAAGGTCGAGTTCCTTCTTTGAATCCATAACTCTCTTCTCAAGATCCAGAAGGTTCTTTTCAAGGCTCTCAATCTTTGCCTCCTTTTCGTTCAGCATCCGATGGAGAAAAACAACCTCTTCATTCGACCTGTTCATTGAATCAAGGACGGTATCCGAAAACTCGTTCATTGAGAGAAGCTTGTCGTTTGTATCCTTGTCTGTAGCGCGTTCTATCTCTTCGATCCCGTCATCTACCTTTTCCCTGATGCGGTCATCGATCACGCCCTTCGCATTTGAAAGTTCCTTCTCAAGGATGATGTTGATCTCTTTTTCAGATATCTTTTTGATATATTCAACATCAGAAGAAGAAAGCTTCTCCGTCATGAAGAAGCTTATCCCGAATACAGCGGCGCCTATTATGATAAGTACTATTTCAAGTCCGGTCATTTTATTGTTCCTGTCTTAATTTATATTTTGATATCAAAGGATTCATGGTCGCTCTTTTCCCGAACGAAACCATCATTAAGCTTTTTCTTCTTTTTTCTTTCTCCACTGTTTCTTCCGCGGTAACTTGGTCTCTCACCTTCCGTGTCAGCATCGACCGTTCCGTCATCCTCATCAATATCAGGCTTTTCATTGACTTTTGAAGGTGTCTCAACCCTTTCACGTTCAATGGTAATGGAAACATTGTCCTGTTGGATCGCGGGCTGCTTATTAAGCTCGTTATCCCGGGTCTGAACCTCCGCGGTGCTCTGGATCATTCCGTTAAAATCTACGGGACGGATGGACAAAACAAAACTCCTTAAAAACGGTCAAAGAGTAGAAACCTGTATTTCTCCGTTCTTTATTTCATAACGGCAGAAAGATCTCTTGTCTTTTGTCGTAACGGACATATCGGAAATACAGATAGTGACGCCGGGAAAAATATCCCGTCTCACATCGACGCAGGAATGCTTTGAATGAAGAAGCTCCTGGTGAAGCTGATTAAACTCCATCCGATCCTGCTGTAGAGCCGCTTTTGCCTCGTTGAGTTCGGTAAGGAGCTTGTTCATATAGACCATATTCTTCTGATCAAGCTCCATTCCCTTTGAGATATAACCTCTATAGGTCTGAAGAATGGGATTGATCTTGTTGATCCGTTCCGAATAGGTCATTATCTCCTTCTGAAGAGCGACATATCTTTCCTTGTGGTCGGGAGCCATTCCAACCTCTATCCTGGTAATGGCACCCATCTCGGAGCCAATGGTCTGGGTCGAAACCTTCCCGCCGGCCCTTATGACACCGCCTGAGATGAAGCCCTTTTTGTCCTCAACGAGAATGTCGCCAAAAGCATTCACTTCGGAATAAATAATGGAGCTTGTCTCAATATAGCCACCGGAAAAGACCTTGGCATTTTCTATGAACTGGATGAGGATATTGCCCCTTGCCTCAAGTATGCCACGGTTCTTGCCGTGCACTCCGCACTTGACAACGATCTGTCCGCCGCTCCTGACATAGGCATCCTCTACAACGCCGTCAACTATGATATCACCCTGGGCTTCCACGATGAAGCCGCCGCGGACAGAACCGTGGATATGGACATTTCCCTTGTATCTGATATTCCCGGTGGAATTGTCAACATCCGCAGGAACGTCGAATACGTCAGAGACAAATACCTGGGTGCCGTAGAGAGATACATGACCGTCAACCTTTGAACGGATCTCGGTCTTTTCCTCGTTGATCTCGATGTTCTTGCCGAACTCAAGCCTCTTGGTCTTCACCTGCCTGGTAGGTATGGACTTGCCGTTTATGTCCTTCCCGTTGTCGCCGCGGTCAGCGGGTATGAGGCGTGCAAGAAGAGCGCCCGCCTTCACCTCGTTGATGGTATTCAAATTCCGGTAATCAACGGACCCGTCTTCATTGTGCTTTGGCTTCAGAGAGGGATTTATGTTGAAGAAATATTCGATCTTCGCATCGTGACCAAGTCTTGGAGGCACGCCTTCGGCAAAGACGTAATCAGTAAAATAGCATCTGTCATTGATGAAGGACATCATCTCATCCTGCTTTAAGCCAAAGACTATTCCCATGCCGTTCAGCTGGGCGATGATATCCCGGGTGGACATTAATTTTCCTTTCATGCTGGGGGGCATGAAGCGACAGGTCGCCTTCATCTTGTCGATGGAGACCTTGATGACCATCCTCTCCTGACATTCCAGTCCGCTGGCAAAGCCTATGGGCATGGTCCCATGGGATTCGGTATTCAAAAGGTTGGAAAGAACCTTTTTGTCATAATTCACATAGCCTTCAGCGCTCAGGTAGTCGTCGGCGTCACGAAAAGTAACAGGCTCCCCACCGGGAACCGGCGGATAAAAATGAAGAACCGCTGATTCTTCGCCATTCCCCACTTCAATTTGTACAAAACCGTTCTTCTGGGGCATTAATAGTGCCTGTCCTTCCTCATTTCAGCGGAATCCTCAGCCAAGGACTCCGTAGTAAGGTCCCATTGCAGTCTTCATCTTTGAAAGTGCCTTTGTATGGAGCTGCGAGACTCTGGATTCGGAAACCTCGAGCACCTGCGCGATCTCCTTTAATGTCATATCCTCATAGTAATAAAGGAGTATAACTTTACGTTCCTTTTCGGTCAAAAGCTTCAGCGAGTCAGCAAGTACCTTCTTCAACTCCTCCTTTGAAACATTGTCCTCAGGAGTAATGAAATGCGTATTGTGGGTAGCATCACTCACCGGCTCATTGCCTTGTTCCATGAACTCATTAAGGGAAACCAGGCTCGTGACCTTGAGCTGCGACTGCCAGCTTGTAAACTCATCATCAGATATCCCAAGTTCAGAGGCTATCTCGTCATCAGAAGCATTCTTCCCCGTACGTAGCTCTATGGCGCGGATGGCCTCATCAATCTTCCGCTGCTTCTGCCTGATGGTACGCGGGATCCAGTCCATCTTTCTGATCTGATCCAGGATCGCCCCCTTTATGCGAAGCGAGGCGTAGGTCTCAAACTTCACATCCTTCTCGGAGTCATATTTGTCTATCGCATCAATGAGACCGAAAACTCCATAGCCAACAAGATCATCAAATTCCACATTGCTTCCGAGATACATGAAAAGCCGTCCTGCAACAGTCTTCACGAGCGGAGCGTATTCTACTATGATCTGCTCACGAAGTTCAGGGGTTTTATTCTTTTTGTAAGAAGCCCAGAGCTTATCCCTGTCAACAGCTTTCATGCTTTCTTCACCGAAAAGATCATAATAATAAGCCTATCTCAGCTTTCTTCTCTATCCTCACTGTCGCCTTCTTCCGAAGGCTGCTCTTCCCCGTCATCCTGATCCTTCTCTTCAGCCTCTTCCTCTTCTTTTGAATTGCGATTGAAAAAGTACCTGTCAAGAACGACTCTGACTATGATACCTATCGTTCCGAAGATAAGGACCGAGAAGAAGAGTCTTGCAACAAAAACCCGAAATTCAACTCCCTGCAGAAGCGAAAAAGCGCAGGAAATAAGTGCAGCCGAAAGGACTATGATGGCAGGAAGAGTCCTCGTGTTTACAGCCTTCTCTTTGCTTTTCCCTTTAGGATCATTGCCCTTAGTGTCATTTTCCTTAGCCAATTTCAGATCTTCTTTTCAGGCTTTCCAACAGACTTGATCAGGAAGGATCCATCCTCGCTGTATATCTCCACAGTACGACCGTAATTCAGCCCGGTATCCTCAGCAAGAAGCTTGATCCCAAGCTGTTTGAGCTTTGCCTTTGAGGCTATGGCGTTCCGCTCACCAACATTGATAGCTGTCGCATTTCCGCCGGCAAGCTCAAACATCTTTGCTCCGCCAGCGATCTTCGCCACAATGCGCGCCTTATTGGCGCCGGCCTTTATCATGTCGTCGTAAAGTTTCTGGATCCCTGTATCTGCGAATTTTGCGATATGTGAATTGTTTCTAATGGCGGTACTGTCAGGAAGCATGATATGAGCAAGCCCTGTGATCTTTGTAGAAGGATCATAGAGCGCGATTCCTATACAGCTCCCGAGTCCGATCGTGGTGAGATTGTCAGGTGCCTTACACACCTTGAGATCCGCCATTCCGACCTTTATCATCTGTCCCATTTGCTAACTCCCCTGTTCAGACAGGCAGTCCAAGCGATACCAATATCTTCTCATATGAATCGCCTTCAGGCATGAGAATGAAATAACCGTTGATCCCCATGTCGTCGCCGATCTTGGTGTTGATCAAAAGTGCCTTGTCACCCACCATTCCAAACTGTATGGCCGGAACAGAAAGGATAGCCGCAGCCATATCAATAGAAATATAAGGAACAGTAGGTGTGATCGTAAGTTTTGTAAGTCCGGAAAGAGCTGAAAGATAAGCGCTCGATATGATGTTCCCGATCTCTTTCAAAGCCGAAAGATCCATTTCATCAAAATCCTCGTTGTAATCAGGATCTCTCATCATCAACCTGTTTACAAGGTGATGGGCACTGGGTATATCCATGAGGTACATCATCGATCCGTTGATATCCGTCTCTACGCCAAGCATAATACCAACAACTATCTGTTCCTCGGAACCAATAGCCGTCCCGATACTCTCAACTTCCATCAGCTCGACATTGGGAACACTCATATCCATACGAAGGTTCAGCATGTTTGCTATGGCAGTGGTTGCGTTGCCGGCACCAATATTTCCGATCTCCTTCAGGACATCAAAATACTTCTCATTGATTTCATCAAAACTCATCTCTGACATATTGATAATTTCCTTTCAGGACCGATAGGTCAGTCCACCGGATCGATCAGTGCCGTAATGTCAAACAGCGAGATCAGATCCTCCCCATTCTTGCCTATGCCATTAATAAAGGTAGACTGGTTCTTCTTGTTCTGTGCGCTCCTGTCTATCTCTGATTCTCCAAGCGTAACAACCTCGCGAACTTCATCAACGAGAATCCCCACAAGTCCCTGTGCCTCAAGTTTCAGGATGATGATCCTTGTAGCCTTTGTGATAGTGTCATCACCGAGCCCCATCTTTCTATGGGCACTCATGACGGGAACTACCTCTCCACGGAGATTGATGACACCCGCGTAGTACTCAGGAGCCTTCGGAACACGGGTTATCTTCTGCATTACGACTATATTGTCGATGTGAGAAATGTCGAGTCCGTACTGTTCATCCCCAAGCTTTACGACAATGTACTGCTGCTTCTCTTCTTCCAGAGTTTCGATTTCGAAATCGCTCATAAGACTTTTTCTCCTTCAAAGGTTTTCACATGAGTGCATTTATATCAAGTATCATCGCGACCTCACCGTCTCCAAGGATCGTCGCACCGGAAATGATCTTGTTGGAATCAATAACCTTTCCGATTGACTTGATAACGATCTCCTGCTGACCGATGAGATTGTCAACGATCAGACCGGCAAGATTATCGCCCTTTGAAACAATGACAACTGTAAGATCTTCCTCATCCTCTTTTTCGGGACAATCAAGAACATTTCTCATTCTGATAAGAGGGATCACCCGGCCGCGAAGATGGATGACCTCATTTGCTTCAACATACTTGATCTCTTTCACTGAAATACTCTCGATATTTGAAATGCTTGCGAGAGCTATTGCATATTTTTCATCGGCAATCTCGACCATGAGAGCCTGGATGATCGCAAGAGTAAGCGGAAGTCTGACAGTAAATGTCGATCCCTGCCCAAGGGTACTCTTGACACTTACATCACCACCAAGAGCTTCAACATTCGACTTTACTACATCAAGACCGACGCCTCTTCCGGAAATGTCAGTAATGGTCTTCGACATGGAAAATCCGGGATTGAAAAGAAAATCAATGATCTCCTTCTGGGAAAGCTTCTCAGCGTCCTCCTCTGACACAAGCCCCTTGCTTATAGCTTTTGCCTTTACGGCTTCGGTATCAATCCCGCCACCGTCGTCTCCTACCTGAATGATAACGTTGTTACCTTCCTGAAACGCATTCAGGAATATATTTCCCTGCCTAGGTTTTCCGGCCTTTTCACGTACGTCAGGATCCTCGATCCCATGATCAGCGGAATTTCTGAGCAGGTGCTGGAGCGGATCACCGATCTGGTCTACAACAGTCCGGTCAAGCTCTGTATCCTCACCGGTCATAACAAGATCCATGGGTTTGTTGAGTTTTCTGGAAAGATCCCTGATCATACGAGGGAACTTGTTGACGGTACTCTCGATAGGCACCATCCTGACCTTCATCACCGATTCATGAAGAGTTGTCGTGATCCGTTCGAGATATTCTATCTGCTCGTGAAGCTGCTGCCCCTCTGTTGATGTGACGGAACCGGAATCGCTTATCGAAACAAGTGAATTCTTCGCGATAATAAGCTCGGAAACCTGATTCATGAGGGCATCGAGCTTTTCTATATCCACTCTGACAGTTCTTGCAGTAACAGGCTTTCCGGCGCTCTTTTTCTGAGCCGGGGCACTCGACTTCTGCTGAACAGTCTCTGAAGGCATCTGCCTTGAAGCGGGAACAGCGCCGGAGGCTGATGAAGCATCATCCTCCTGCTTTTCATCAGCATCATCCGTATCATCGGAAGTGCCGTCTGCGGCATCATCCTTTGAATACATTGAGGCAGGAAGTTCTCCGTATACAGCCTTTTCTATTTCGGAAACGCTTTCAATGGCTGCCTTGACCTTGGCGATATCCTCTTTTGTGGAAATAATGATCGAAAAATCAAAATCAAACTTCTCGTCCTCGATGTCCTGGGATGAGGGGTTGTATGCAAGGATCTCACCAAAATCCTCAACCGCTTTGAATACCAGGAAGGCACGCGCTGCTTTCAGCAGACAATCTTTCTGGATTGAAATGGTAAATCCGTATATCTTTGAATTTACAGCAGCATCGCCTATCGCATCCTTCGTGGCGTCATCAAGATTCATCTCGAGATAAGCCCGGTTTCCTTCCTCTTCAGGCTCTTCGTCCAATGCAGGCTCTTCCGATTCCTTTTCTTCGGCAGCAGTCTCTTTGGATTTGCTCTCTCCCTTGTTTGCGCCGGGAAGATAGCTGTTGAGCTTTTCTATGATATGCTCATTGTCTTCGGTGCCTTCATCGGAAGTCGCCTTGACGGACGCAAGATAATTCTCGATTGCATCCAGGCATTGAAATAGCGTGTCGATCATGCCCGAATCGATCTTTATGGTGTCATTTCTGACCTCTGAAAAGACGTTTTCCATGTCATGGGTCAGGCGTTGCATGCGCTTAAAGCCCATGGTTCCAGCCATTCCCTTCAATGAGTGGGCTGCACGGAAAATCTCGTTGATAGTGTCCTTGTTCTCAGGCTCCTTTTCGAGGACCATGATATTGTCCGAAAGACTCTGAATATGTTCATTTGTCTCATCGATAAAAATATCAAGGTACTGACTTACATCCATCTCTTAGACCCCCAACTTTCTGGCTATTGAATTTGCAATGCTTCCTATTGGCTGCTGTTCATCCGAAAGACCGGCAGTATATGCCGCCTTCGGCATTCCGTATACCACGCAGGTACTCTGATCCTGCGTTATTACATAGAGATGCTTCTCCTTGCGAAGCGATTTGATACCTTCGGTCCCGTCTGCTCCCATGCCGGTAAGCACAGCGCACAGAATATCCGGAACAGAGATGTATTTGAGAGACTCATACATCACGTCCGCACAGGGACGAAGATTGTTGACAGGCGGTCCATCGTAGACCCTTGCACGAAGTATCCCGTTCTCCTCGTAAACCTCAAAATGGCGACCTCCGGGGGCTATGTAGGCAGTAGCCGCCTTCAGCTCCTCTCCATCCTCGGCCTCCTTCATAAGGATCTGAGAATAATCCGTGATCCTCTTCGCCAACGAATCGGTAAAGCCCTTCGGCATATGTTGCACGATGACAATGGGAACAGGAAAGCCCTTTGGGATCATGGGAATGAGATTATGAAGCGCCTGCGGTCCTCCCGTGGAAGAGGCTATGGCAACCAGTTGAAACGGATATCTCGAAAACTTTCCCCTGTAGTTGTTCCTGATCTCCCCCCGCTTCGATACCGGTATCTGCCCGCCGCTTGGAACATTGATCCCCTTAGGATGGTAAGCGATATTTTCCTTTGAAAGCCTTTCATTATTTTTTGAAGAAGGCTCAAAAGCCGGAGCAGATGCGTATCTCCTGAGCGCGTCAGCCAAGGCTGCAGCGAAATCATCGGTATCATTCGACGACATCCTGTAAGGATGAGCAACGACTGTGACCGGTCCTTTTACAGACTTTGCCTTGTCAATTTCTGTAGGATAGCACATCCCTATAACAGGGATCCTTATCCCCTCTTCCCGCATCAGGGTAAAAATATCCTTGCCGACCCGGTCTGCCGCCATGCAGACATTGTAGCAGATGCAGGAATAAGAGTGTGCCCTGATATGTGTCATCGCACTCTTCGCATCGAAGGCACTGTCGGGCGCCCGAAATCCCTGAACGGAACCTATTATATCACAGATGAGTCTTCTCATGAGTGCAGAGTCATCTACAACGAGAATATCATTATTCATTGCTGACCACGCTCTTTCTGTCTTATCCGGCGCTCTTCCTCAAAAATATAATGAACTATCCTCTCCTGCGCCTTTGAATCCTTGAAGAGGATCTGTATCCTGTATGCACTGTTTCCGTTTTTATCAACCGGAAGTGAGCCCCTGACCTTTCCAATTACCTCTATCTGTTCCTTGCCATTCTTTCCCTGAATAGGGAATTCAAGAAGAAGAAATGAGACATCCTTCAGATCTTTCGCAGTAATAAAACGAATACCGCCACCGGATATATCAAGTATCGTCCCCTTGCCCATTATGCTGGGGATCCTTTCCTCCCGTTGCTTTTGAAGAAGCCCTCGTATCTCGCTCATCTTCTCTATCCCGTCCGCCTCTGCCGGAAGGGTAACATAAGTAAGCGGTATGTAGCAGTCAAGCCTGTAGAACTCTCTTCTCTGATACTTTTCAAGGGGACCCTGGGGCTTAAACCTCATGATGAAAAAATTGTCCCTCTTGTATCTTTCGGTAAATACACCGGTCGCTCTGATGAGTCCGTTCTCCGTCGTGAAAACCAGCTCGTAACGAAGATCAAGACGAAGGAGTATGAGCTTTTGCTCTTTTGTGGGACAATTCACCTCTATTGTATCATCTGGAAGGGTATCAAAAATACTGCTCGGATAGGCTTCAACTTCCTCACCTGTTTCCTTTGCCCTCATAACGAGCTGAAGTATTCTGATCTCTGTTCGCGTTCCGGGAAGCAGCTCCCGTACGCTTACTTCATTTGTCAACCGACTTCTCCAAAATAAAAGAAACCACGCAAAACGATATGATTATAACTCATTATTGCTTTCCCGTGTTGAAAATGTTTCTGAAAAGACCGCTCAAAGAAAAATTTTTTCTTTCCCTTTTTACTTCATTACCGAGAAGCGACGACGCTGCCCGTTCAAAAGCCCTTGATGAGGCGGCATTGGGAGCCGTCATCGAAACGACATCCTGAGACCTCACAGCTTTTTCAAGCGCACTGTCGTCAGGAACGTAGCCAAGATAGGACATCTTACCGCCAAGGAACTTTGACACGATCGAGGAAAGCCTCTCATAAAGCGCCCTCCCCTCATTCTCCGAGGAAACCCTGTTTGCAAGAAGCCGAAGAGTAGTCCTTTCATCGGAAAATCTCGGATTCCGATAAAGCGCCTTCACAAGAGAATATGAGTCGGTAATGGAGGGCGGATCCGGTGTTACAAGGAGGATGACCTCGGGGCTTTCAAGTACAAAGGAAAGGACCTGATTGGAGACTCCCGCACCTGTATCAATGATAAGTACGTCTGTCATATCATTGAGCTCTGAAAGAGCCGAGACAAGCCTTCTGATCTGCGTGTTATCCAGGTCATTGAGTCCCACTATCCCACTGCCGCCTGAAATAAAGCCGATGCCCATCGGCCCCTCCGTGATTATCTCCCTTAGATCGAGTCCCCTGTAAATAAAGTCGGAAAGATTGTATCTGGGCACTGTTCCAAACATTATCTCTACATTTGCAAGCCCGAAATCGGCATCAAAAATAATGACCCTCTTGCCCGCATGCCTGAACCAGACCGCAAGGTTTACTGCCGTATTTGACTTTCCGACTCCTCCCTTTCCGCTTGTAACGGTGAAAACAGAAGCTGTCCCGATGTAATGCTGATCGGCCTGTTTTATCACATTTCTAAGTCGTTCGGCCTGATCCATCATCATCACCCTTCAAAAGCCGCATAGTAAGTTTCTGCATGTCCAGTTCTTCAATATCATCCGGAACACTCTGTCCCGTGGTCACATAGGAAAGATTTTTTCCCGAGTAAAGCTTTGAATTTAAGATATTGCCGTAGGATCTTGTTTCATCCAGCTTTGTAAAGATGAGATCAAAATCCGTCAGTCCCTTGTACGCATCTATTATTTCTTTAAGATCAGCGTACTTCGTAGTCGCGGAAAGCACAAGAAAGACCTGCTTTGAGACCTCAGGAGCTACCGCATCTATAAGCCCCTTAAGGTTCTCTCTTTGCTCATCGTTCCTGTGGGAAAAACCCGTGGTATCGACAAGTATAAGGTCCGAATCGGCATAATTTTCAATAGCCGGCATCACATCCTCCGGCGTCATCACTATGGAAAGGGGGACTTTCAATATATCGGCATAAACCTTCAGTTGTTTGACTGCAGCTATCCTGTAATTGTCAGAGGTAATGAGGGAGACCTTCTGCCTTTTCCTCACCTTGAATTCGGAGGCTATCTTGGCAATGGTCGTGGTCTTTCCGACACCGGTGGGTCCGACAAAAAAAGCGACATGAGGCCTGTTATCCGAAAGTTTTACGGTATGAGGAGTTCCAAGCAAAAGAACTATTTTCTGATAAACATTGAAAAGAAGATAATCAAGGCTGTTTTCCTTGAATATGATGTCTCCCATCTCATCTATGATCCGGTTCACATATCTTTCATCAACCTCCTGCTCCATCAGCATATTGTATAGCATTCTGATAAGAGCGGCATTTTTCTGTCCGGAGGGTCTGTCAACGGAGGATGGCTTCTTCTCAACCTGTTTTTCAGGCGAGAGCTTTTCTCTGGCATACCTCTCAATGGCAGGACCTTTTTTTAAGGCTTCATTTGATGACCTGTCAGATATCTTTTTTTCTGTTTCTCTGTCATTCTTTAAGGAAGCTCCTGTAACCTCACCACCCTTTATGACAGAACTCTTTTTATCATTTTTCGCCTCTTCGGAAAGAGATAAATGCGGCGCAGTTTCGATAACACTGTTTACTTCCCGAAAGACGCTCTTCAGATCATCAATAGAAACGTCCTTCTTTTTCTCCGCCGAAACGGAAGGCTTGGGCGCCGGCTTTTCCACCGGTCTTGACGCAGGTCTTTTGGTCCTTTCATAGGTACCGGCGCTCGAGGTCTTTGTATGAAGTGTGTCGCCCGCCACAGCATCAAAAGAACTTTTGGGTTTTATCTCTTCGTAAACGAAATTATCTTCCTTTTTCTCCACTTTTACATTGTCAGAAGTCACTTCGGAAGTCTTGCCTGAATCAGCCTCCTTTTTCGGGGATGTTTCCATAACAGCATCCCTAAGGGCATCTACAACCTCATCCCTTCCCCTGAAAACTTCCCTGTCGGAAGCTGCAAATTCATCCTCTATGGCAGCTGTAACCTCATATGTGCTCTTTCTGAACACGCCAAGGAAGCCGCTTGGATGGACCTCCTTGACATTCATTATGACAGCGCGGGGGCCAAGCTCAGCCTTTGCAAGATCTATGGCCTCTTCCTTTGTTTTTCCCTGATACTTTTTGATCGTCATTAGCTTTCTTCACCTATAGTTCCGACAGCGGTAATATTGATATTATTATCTATCTCATTATATGAGATAACGATGACATCCGAAAGATAATCCTCGCAGAGCTTTTTGAAATACATCCTGACAATGGGCTGGCACACGACGATGGGCGGCTTTTCCCTCTCTTCCAGAACCGAAAGCTTTTTCTGCGCATCATCCATTATCTGCCTTATCCTCTCGGGATCAAGTGAGAAATAGGTTCCCTGTTCAGTATGCTTGACCGCAGCCATTATCTCCTGTTCTACCTTTTGTGACAGGAGCACCACCTCATTCTGTTCCGATTCGTCAAAGAACTTCTGGGACACAGCCCTCTTCAGCCCCTGCCTCACATATTCGGTAAGAACATCGGTATCTCTTGTGGAAAGGGATCTGTCTGCCAGTATTTCGAAGATAGAAAGGAGATCCCTTATGGATATACCTTCGGCAAGGAGGTTCTGCAACACTCTCTGAACCTCTCCGAGATTGAGCTGCGAGGGAATCAGCTCGTCTACAAGGACAGGGTTCGTGTTCTTCAGATTGTCCACAAGATTCTGGACATCCTGACGGGTAAGGAATTCAGCTATGTGCTGCCTGATCACTTCGGTAAGGTGCGTCGCGATGATAGACGGAGGATCGACCACGGTATAGCCGAGAGACTCCGCCCTCTCCCTCTGCCCCTCCGTGATCCAGAGAGCGGGAAGATGGAATGACGGCTCCTGAGTGGGAATACCTGTTATCTCCTCTGCTACATAACCGGGATTCATCGCCATATAATGGTCAAAGAGGATCTCGCCCTCGGCAACCTTTATACCCTTTATCTTGATAATGTACTGATTGGGATTCAGCTGGATATTGTCGCGAAGCCTGATTATCGGAACAACGGTTCCAAGCTCCAGCGCTATCTGCCTCCTTATCATTACGACCCTGTCGAGAAGGTCACCGCCCTGGTTCACATCGGCAAGCGGGATGATCCCGTATCCGAACTCAAGCTCTATTGGATCCACATTCAAAAGCGAGACCACATTTTCCGGTTTTCTGATCTCTTCGGCCTCCTCTTCATCCTCCGTAACATCCGCCTCTGCCTCCTGCTTTCCAATGGAACGCTGCATCACAACACCGGAAACTATAAAAGCTCCTCCCATAAGCAGGAACAGAAAGGTGTTAAGAGGAGTGGCAAGACCGAGAAACATGAGTGATCCGCCCACCAGAAAGAGCACCTTCGGGATCCCGAAAAGCTGCTTTACTATGGTGTTCGAGAAGTCGGCCTCCTTTGAGCCCTTCGTAACAAGAATACCTGTTGCGAGGGAGATAAGGAGCGAGGGTATGGAGGAAGAAAGACCGTCACCTATGGTAAGAATGGTATAGCGGTTCAATGCGTCATTTATATCCATGCCCTGTCTCGCGACCCCCATGATCAATCCTCCTACGAGGTTTATCATGGTAATGATGAGACCGGCCGTAGCATCACCCTTTACATACTTTGTGGCACCGTCCATTGAACCAAAGAACATGGACTCCTGCTGAAGCTTATCTCTTCGTTCCCTTGCCTGTTCATCTGTTATGGCTCCGGTATTTAAGTCGGCGTCGATAGCCATCTGCTTTCCGGGCATGGCGTCGAGGGTAAATCTCGCGGTAACCTCTGATATACGTTCGGTACCCTTGTTTATGACTATGAACTGGATTATAAGGAGGATGACAAAGACTATGACACCTATTATAAGGTCTCCTCCACCCATGAACTCACCAAATGCCTCAACAACGTTCCCGGGATTTCCGGTTGAAAGGATCAGCCTTGTAGACGATACATTAAGCGAGATCCGAAATATCGTCGTAAACAAAAGCAATGTCGGGAAGAATGACATATCAAGCACTTCCCGTACGAACAGGCAGTTAAAAAGGACAACCAGAGCCACAGAAATATTGAAGGCCAGCATGATGTCGAGAACGAAGGAGGGGATCGGCACAATAAAGAACATTATTGCGGCAAGAAGATAGATCGCCACACCAAAATCGGCTATTTTTATGCCTTTCAAGCGTGCCATTATCTTCTATCTCTCCTCTTTCTGCATTTTTGGAATCTCAAATGACATCATTGTCCTCTTTTAGTATAAATCATGGCGAGGATTTCCGCCACAGCCTGATAAAGCTCGGGCGGAATTTCCTGATCGATGTCCACTGTGGTATATATGGCTCTTGCAAGCGGCTTATTTTCAACTATGGTCACTCCGGCTTCCTTTGCCGTATCCTTTATCTTTGCAGCAAGGTACTCCTCACCCTTTGCCACAAGAATTGGAGCCGGGGCTACTTTCGAGTCATATTTTATCGCGACCGCGATATGTGTGGGGTTTGTGATGACTACATCGGCAGTAGGAACCGCATTCATCATCCTCCGCATGGATGCCTCGCGCATCTTCTGCTTCTGTTTTCCCTTTACGGCAGGGTCTCCCTCCTGATCCTTGTACTCGTCCTTGACCTCCTGCTTCGTCATCTTTACATCCTGCTTGAACTTCCATTTCTGGAAAGCAAAGTCCGCAAAGCCAATCAGGATATAGACAATGCTGATACGGATCCCGAGATCGATCACCATATCAACAACAAGCGCCACAGCCTGCCTCATATCAAGCTCATAGAGAATGAACAGCTCGTTCAGTCTCCCTACAAGAAAGGAATAGGCTATGATAAAGATCACGGCTATCTTCACTATAGAAAGCAGGAGATTGAAAAGCTGCTGCTTTGAGAACATCCGCTTAAAGCCGTTTATCGGATTGAACTTCGAAAGCTTTGGCTTCAGGGGTTCCGTCGTGATCTTGAACTTAAACTGAAGAGCATTACCAAAGAAGGCCACTATAAAGCCGCCTATAAAAAAGGGAAGCACAGCAAGAATGACTGTGGTAAGTCCCTGGTTAAAAACCTGGCTTGCCGTAAGCACGGTAAGTCCGCTTCTGCTCGAAGCGACAACCTCATTTATATTTGTGCCGTAATCCCAGTTGATCACACCAAGGAGACGATCCCTTGAAAGGCTTCCGAAAAGACGGAGCATAATGAAGAGTGCCAGGAGTTCAAAGGAGTGGGCAAGCTCCTGCGATTTTGCAACCTGTCCCTTCTTTCTGGTATCTGAAAGCCTCTTGCCGGTAGCTTCTTCAGTCTTTTCACCTCCGGGACCGTCCCCGAAGAATTGAAGGTCGTAAGGGAGAAGGAGGCTTTTTTTGTATATCATAAAGCCTGACATATCATTCATTTTCGATCTTCTCAATTAAGCTTTCATCAATACATTGCTTCCATTACTCCGGGAAGCAGCCTCTTTATCTCATCAGATATCATTGAGACCACCTCAGGGAAGAGAAATACCGTAAAGAACATCGCCGCAAAGCCGATCAGTATCTTGATCTGGACACCGACTGAAAACATATTCATCTGCGGCGCTACCTTTGCCATTACGCCAAGGACTACATTCGCAACAAGCATGCAGGCAAAGATTGGAAGCATTATCCGAAAGCCAAGCTGCACATAGTCCGAAAGGTATATGATAAGGACCGATGCGATATTATCCCACGCAAAATCAGCGCCCCCGAGGGGTATCATCGTAAATGAATCTATGAAGGCTGACAATATGTATTTGTGCATGTCAGAGGCAAGCATCAAAAGCAGCATGAAGTAATAATAAAACTGTCCCGACACCGTCATCTGCGTGTTCATCGTGGGATCGAATTCCGACACCATCGAAAGACCGATGTTCATGTCTATGAGGCTGCCGGAAAAGGTTATAATGGACATGCAGATATTGCAGACAAAACCTATCAGCACTCCGCAGATTATCTCCTTCACAACCAGCACGCTGTAACCGATGGCTGACACATAAGGCATCTCAACAGGTGAAATGGCGTTTGATACAAGAATGGCAAGCACTGCCGAAAAGCCTATCCTCGTTCTAACAGGAAAGCCCCTGGTGGAAAAAAAAGGTGCAGCAAAAGTGAAGGATGCGATCCTGATGAAGATAAGAAGGAAATATTCAAATGACGCAAGCGAAAAGGTCTGCTGTACCATTTCATGAAGAACCGGGTCTTATGAACCGTGAAAAGTTTGACCAGGTATTTGCGACATAGTTGATAAGCGTATTCATTATAAATGAACCAAACACCAGGAGCGCTATAAAGATAGAAAGTATCTTCGGGACAAAGGTAAGCGTCTGCTCCTGTATGGAGGTGACGGTCTGGAATATGGAGATCACAAGACCCACCACAAGAGATATAAGGAGCATTGGCGCAGAACAGATGATAATATTGTAAAAGCCGTCACGCATTACATCCAGTACCTGACCTTCAGTCATTTTCCATTTCCTCCGTAATACTAATAAAAGGTCTTTATAAGACTGCCAATGACAAGGTTCCAGCCGTCCGCCATAATGAACAGGAGTATCTTGAACGGCATGGATATCGTGGTCGGCGGAAGCATCATCATACCCATGGACATCAGCACCGAAGCAACAACCATATCTATAACTATGAATGGTATATAGATTAGGAAGCCAATTATAAAGGCAGTCCGAAGCTCTGAAAGAATGAACGACGGCACAAGTACGATGAAGGGAACGTCATCATAGTCGGTGTAGGTCACATTCGCAATATCGCAGAAAAAATTGAGATCCTTCGTCTGCGTCTGTCCATACATGAACTGCCGAAGGGGTTTCTGCGCTTCGGTTACGGCCTGCTCATAGGTGATCTCTCCCCGGTCAAGGGGCGCTAAGGCATTATTATTTATCGAGACCAGAGTCGGCCACATTATAAATAATGTCAAAAATAAAGCCAGACCGGCCATAACCTGGTTGGGAGGTGAGGTCTGCGTCTGGAGGGCTGCACGGATAAAATGGAGGACCACAATTATCCTTGTAAATGACGTGAGCATCACAAGGAGAGCCGGCGCTATCGCAAGGATTGTAAGAACGAGGAACATCCTTACCGTAGCGGAAAGAGACGCATTCTGCCCGTCAAATGTCAGCGAAAAGCCTCCTGTGCTCGTAGTGGAATTGGACGCATTTGGAGCGTACTGCGTCGAGCCATAGTCCGTGTAATATGGGTTTGTATTGTTGTCGTTCCTGCCGTATGGCGGGATATTATTCTGGGTCTGATCTGCTTCTCCATAGCCCGCATTGTCGTTTCCGGCATTTGGAACAGTCACTTCATTCTGCTGTGCGTCATTGACTGTAGTCGCAAACGCCCTTCCGGGAAGGATCAGGATCAGAGAAACAGCTAAGAAAAAAGCCGCCAATGAAAGACTGACGGCACAGATTATTTTTGAAGTTGTCTTTTTCATGTAAGATTACTTTCGCTTTTTGAACGAGGAAAGAAACTCGGAAAACCTCGAAGATGCGTTGGCTGAAGCCATAAACCCATTTTGAGTGTGAGTCTCCTCTTTCTCCAGAAGGACATCCTCCTTCGGTAACTCGCCTATGAAGGTCACCTCATCCTTGCCTATGGCAATGACAAAATAATGCTCCTTCCCGGCTTCAACGATCTCAATATACTTGTTCGTCGCTATCTTCGCGCTTTCAACTATCCTGAAATTCTTCCCGTTGCCATGCTTTTTCTGATAGCCGGCTATCCACCTGGTCGTGTAATATGTGAGAACAAGCACGACCACGAAGATTATCAGAACTACAATAAGCTGAAAGACACCCTCAAACCGTCCCTGGGTAAGGAGAATATCCATGACCGGGATTCTTTCAGCCTATAACCTTCTTGACGGCCTCAAGAACTCTTTCAGCCTGAAAGGGCTTCACAATGAAATCGCGGGCACCTGACTGTATGGCTTCGATAACCATCGCCTGCTGACCCATTGCCGAGCACATGATAACATTTGCATTGGCATCCTTTGCCTTGATCCCCTTGAGCGCTCCTATCCCGTCAAGCTCGGGCATGGTAATGTCCATCAGAACGAGGTCAGGGTTGTACTCCGAATACGCGTCGATAGCCTTCTGTCCGTTCTCGGCTTCTCCGACAACATTGTAGCCGTTCTTCGTAAGGATGTCCTTGATCATCATCCTCATGAATGCAGCGTCATCGCAGATCAGTATGTTCTTTGCCATCGTTTCATCTCCTTTAAGTAAAATAAAGACAGACTATATAATACAATTTTAAGACAAATCACGCAAGCATTACTTGACAATCTCGGTAATACGTATTCCAAAAGACTCTTCAATTACCACAACTTCGCCCTTTGCAACATATTTCCCGTTTACCAGGACATCTATGGGTTCGCCCGCTATCTTGTTCAGCTCAATGATAGTACCGGGAGTGAATTCCAGGATATCCTTGATTGATTTGTGCGTCCTTCCAAGCTCTACGGTAACCTCCAGAGGAACATCCATGATAATGTCGATGTTCTCGGAGGAATAGGACGGTGGAAATGCCCCTGCGAAGGATGTAAACTGTGCTGCCTGAACATTGACAGGAGGCTGCTGGGGCTGGTACATGGGCATCGGCTGCTGGTACTGGTACTCCATCCCCTGAGGCGGCATCTGCTGCGGCATTGGCTGCGGAGGCGGCGCTTGAGGCATCGGTTGCGGAGGCGGCGGAGCCGGCGCAGGTGCAGGTGCAGGTGCGCTTTGAGGAGCATCATTGGGCGTTTCACCGAAGGCCGCATCGTCAACCGTGGAATTCGAATCCGTCTCCATATTGGATCTGATCTGGGAGACCATGTCCTTGACTAGGGCTATAGGATAGAGCTGCATCATTATGGAATCGACGAGCTCGCCCACGAGAAGACGGAACTGGATCTTGACGAAGTCGCCCTTTATGAACTCTCCTATCCCGTCGATACTCCCGGTATCCTGAAGATCGATAAGATCCGAGACAGGAGGCGTGATATCGACGGTCTTGTTCAGCATCGAAGATAATGAGGTCGCAGAAGATCCCATCATCTGATTCATGGCCTCGGAGATAGCGGAAAGATGTATCTCTCCAAGTTCATCATCCACATTGGTACCGTCACCGCCCATCATCAGGTTTGTGATGATCTTTACATCATCCTCCTTCAGTATGAGGACATTTGAACCGTCGATACCTCTTGTATATGAGATCTTGATAAGAACACAGGGCTTTTCATATAGAGAGATGATCTCTTCCCAATTGGCGATCGAAACCACCGGAGTCGAGATCTCAACTTTTCTGTTTACAAGAGAAAACAACGCTGTCGCGGCGGAGCCCATGGAGATGTTCGCGATCTCGCCGATCGTATCGATCTCCTCACCCGTTAGCGGTGAATCACCGGAGACGGCCGAAGATGCCGGGGGACTGTCAGGTATTCCGCCGGCTATCAGGGCGTTTATTTCCTCCTGTGAGAGTGTTGTATCACTCATCTTCTTCCTCCCTGATTATGGATGTTACGCGCACGGCATAGTCCTTACCAAACTCTCCGGGAAGCGCCGTGAACTTCTTCAGGTTTCCGACGAAAACTGATAGCTCATCATCAACCTTTGTATCAAGTCTGATGATATCGCCCACCTGAAGAGCAGCAAAATCAGAAACATTTATGGAGCTGTTCCCAAGCACTGCCGTGATGGGGATCTCTGCCCTCCTGATCAGAACTTCTATATCGTCGCTGTAACTCTCATCAGTCTTTTCCTGCATATTTGAATACCAAAACTTGGTATTCAGTTTGTCCATGA
>CAMVHB010000012.1 GCA_947167155.1 uncultured Lachnospiraceae bacterium
CCTTGTAAGCATATCCGCGATAGGATCACTCATTGTCATATCTATCTTTTCTCCTTCTCAAAAATCACCAGGATGCCTTCTTGATACCGGGAATCTCTCCCCTGTACGCAAGTTCCCTGAAGCAAACCCTGCAGATGCCATACTTTTTCAGGACCGAATGCGGACGGCCGCATATCCTGCAGCGGGTGTAAGCTCTCGTTGAAAACTTGGGAGTCTTTGCCTGCTTAAGCTTCATTGCTTTCTTAGCCATTATCTTTCCTCCGCTTTATCCTTATTTTGAGAACGGCATTCCGAAGAGACGAAGGAGCTCGCGCCCCTCTTCATCGGTCTTTGCCGTGGTAACAAAAGCTATGTCCATTCCGCGGATCGCGTCCACTTTGTCGTACTCGATCTCAGGGAAGATGATCTGCTCCTTAAGACCGAGAGAATAATTTCCCCTGCCGTCGAAGGAGTCGGGATTAACGCCTCTGAAATCGCGGACACGCGGAAGTGCAAGGTTTACGAGACGATCAAGAAAATCATACATCTTCTCGCCGCGAAGCGTAGTCTTTACGCCGATACCCATTCCCTCACGGATCTTGAAGTTCGCGATGGAATGCTTCGCATTCGTAATAACCGCATGCTGGCCTGTGATTATCTCAAGGTCTCCCTGAGCGCTCTCAAGAAGTTTCTTGTTTTCCTTTGCCTCGCCAAGACCGATATTGACTACGATCTTTACGAGCTTCGGGACTTCCATAACATTTTTGTATCCGAACTTCTTTGTAAGATCCTTCACTATTTCGTTCTGATACTGTTCTTTAAGTCTAGCCAACTTACTGCCTCCTCGTTTAATGCAGTCAATCAATCTTGCTTCCGTCGACCTTCGCGATACGGACTTTCTTTCCGTCCTCTACCTTGAAGCCGACTCTTGTGGTTTTCCCGTTGTGAACGAGCATTACGTTTGAAAGTGCTATAGGGCCTTCCTGCTCCATGATGCCGCCCTGCTGATTCTTCATTCCGGGCTTAACATGTTTCTTTATCATGTGAACGCCTTCAACAACTACGGTCTGCTTCTTCGGATCGACCGAGACGACCTTCCCCTCGTTGTTCTTTTCAGCGCCGGCGATCACGCGGACCGTATCGCCCTTTTTGATCTTTGCTGATGCCATCTTCAAAGCCTCCTTACAGTACTTCGGGTGCAAGAGAAACTATCTTCATGAACTTCTTGTCACGGAGCTCTCTTGCTACCGGCCCGAAAATACGCGTTCCCGTAGGAGTATTATCATCCTTTATGATGACCGCTGCATTTTCGTCAAACTTGATATAGGAACCGTCCTTGCGGCGTGCGCCCTTTACTGTGCGGACAACGACTGCCTTTACGACGTCACCCTTCTTTACAACGCCTCCGGGTGTTGCCTCTTTGACCGTAGCTCTGATGATGTCTCCGATCTCGGCATAGCGCCTTGTAGAGCCGCCCTTTACCCTGATAGTAAGGAGTTCCTTGGCGCCGGTATTGTCGGCTACCTTCAGCCTGCTTTCCTGCTGTACCATATCGAATCCTCCTTAATCACTTTGCCCGCTCAACGATCTCAACGAGCCTGAACCTCTTGTCCTTTGAAAGAGGACGGGTTTCCATAACCCTGACTGTATCGCCCTCATGGGCCTCGTTGTTCGCGTCATGCGCTTTCAGCTTGTAAGTACGCTTTACGATCTTGTTGTAAAGCGGATGTCTGATGTTGTCGCGTACCGCAACCGTTATGGTCTTGTCCATTTTGTCAGATACCACAACGCCGACACGCGTTTTACGAAGATTTCTCTCTTCCACGTTCTACTCCTTTCGGTCACCTTGCGGCCTTCTGGCTTACGGTCATCATTGTCTTGATACGCGCTATGTTCTTCCTGACCTCACGGATACGAGCCGTATTGTCAAGCTGGTTCGTAGCATTCTGAAATCTCAGATTGAAGAGTTCCTTCTTTGCTTCAGTCAGGGACTCTTCAAGATCTGCAGCGCTCTTGCCTTTCAGATCTTCTTTGAAATCCTTGGTCTTCATCTCTTAGAGTACCTGCCTTTCAGGAAACCTTTGTGTTTTCTTCTTTCCCGTTGAGCTGTTCGCGGCTCATTATCTTACAGCGGAGCGGAAGCTTGTGTGTCGCAAGGCGAAGAGCTTCACGCGCTACATCATCCGCAACACCGCCGATCTCGAAAAGAACTCTTCCGGGCTTAACAACTGCTACCCAGTAATCAACGGAGCCCTTTCCTTTTCCCATTCGGGTTTCAGCGGGCTGTGCCGTAACCGGCTTGTCGGGGAATATCCTGATCGAAACCTTTCCGCCACGCTTGATGAATCTCGTCATTGCGATACGGGCTGCCTCGATCTGATTACTCTTGATCCAGTGGGGCTCCATTGCAACTATTGCGAATGAGCCCTCCATCATAGTGTTGCCGCGGGAAGCCTTGCCGTGCATCGTGCCACGGAACTGCTTCCTGTGCTTCACTCTCTTAGGCATTAACATCGGAAGTCCTCCCTTCGTCTTTTGACTTCTTCCTTCTCGGAAGGATCTCGCCCTTGTAGATCCAGACCTTTACGCCTACCTTTCCGTAGGTTGTGTCTGCCTCTGCAAAGCCATAATCTATATCCGCGCGGAGAGTCTGAAGCGGGATCGTCCCGTCAGAATATGTCTCTGTACGTGCCATATCGGCTCCGCCGAGACGGCCGGCGCACATGGTCTTGATACCAAGCGCTCCTGCCTTCATGGTTCTCTGCATGCAGGATTTCATTGCTCGTCTGAAGGAAACACGGTTCTCAAGCTGATCCGCGATATTCTCAGCTACAAGCTGTGCGTCGCGGTCGGGACGCTTGATCTCCTTGATATCGATCGAGAGCTTTTCCTTCGTCTTTCTCTCGCTCGTCTTGTCTATGAGCTTCTGAAGATCGCCTTTGATCTTTTCTATCTCAGCGCCGCCCTTGCCGATCACGACACCGGGCTTTGCGGTAAACACCGTAACCTTCAGTCTGCCTGCGGCACGCTCTATCTCGACCTTTGAAATGCCGGCTGCATAGAGCTTCTTCTTGAGGAATTCCCTGATCCTGTAATCTTCTACAAGATTGTCAGCAAAATCCTGATCCTTTGCGTACCACTTCGAATCCCAGTCCTTGATAATCCCGACTCTCAGGCCATGAGGATTGACTTTCTGTCCCATGCTTTTCTTTCTCCTCCTTACTTCTTCTCATCAAGTACTATGGTGATGTGGCTCATACGCTTCTCAATGCGGTATGCCCTGCCCTGTGCTCTCGGCTGGATCCTCTTCATTGTGGGGCCCTTGTTCGCGTAGCACTCAGCGATGTAAAGCGTGTTCGCGTCAAGGCCGTTGTTGTTCTCCGCATTTGCTACTGCCGAAAGAAGAAGCTTCTTTATCACTCCCGATGCATAACGGGGATTGTAGGTGAGGAGCGCTTCCGCTTCTCTTACACCCTTCCCGCGGATCGCGTCAAGCACAAAGCAAGCCTTTGTTGTGCTGATCCTTGCGTACGAAAGCTTTGCGGAAGGTCTCGTTTCTCTCTGCTCTTCGTTTCTCTGACGCTTGATCTGCGTCCTGTGTCCGGTTGCCATCTGAACTTACCTCCTTCCGTCTTCAGCCTACTTTAGACTTTTTCTCGTCGTTGCCATGCCCTCTGTAAGTCCTTGTCTGAACGAACTCACCGAGCTTATGTCCTACCATATCCTCGGTAACATATACCGGAACATGCTTTCTTCCGTCATGTACAGCTATCGTAAGACCAACCATCTGAGGGAAGATCGTGGATCTTCTCGACCAGGTCTTGATAACGGTCTTGTCACCTGCTGCCGCAACGGCTTCAACCTTTTTCATCAGGCTCTCATCACAGAAAGGGCCTTTTTTAAGTGAACGTGCCATTTATTGTTTTCCTTTCGAAATAATGTGGGACTTATTTGATAGCCCTGCCGTCACGTCTTCTTACGATAAGCTTGTTGGACTGTTTCTTGTGCTTCCTGGTCTTGAGACCCATAGCAGGCTTACCCCAGGGAGTTGAAGGACCGGGACGTCCAACCGGTGCCCTACCTTCACCACCGCCGTGCGGATGGTCGTTCGGGTTCATGACCGAACCTCTGACCGTCGGGCGGATGCCCATGTGACGCTTGCGTCCGGCCTTTCCGATATGGATGAGGTTGTGGTCGCCGTTTCCGAGAACCCCTATGGAAGCGCGGCATACGATGGGTACCATCCTCATCTCGCCTGAAGGAAGACGAAGAGTTGCGTACTTTCCTTCTTTTGCCATGAGCTGCGCTGACGAGCCTGCCGTACGGACCATCTGCCCGCCTCTGCCCGGAAGCAGCTCTATATTGTGGATCATTGTACCGACAGGGATGTTCTGAAGGGGAAGGCTGTTTCCAACCGTAACCTCTGCATTTTCACCGCTCATTACGGTCATCCCGTCCTTAAGTCCTGCGGGAGCAAGGATATAAGCCTTCTCGCCGTCAGCGTAATTGATAAGTGCGATGTTTACCGTCCTGTTGGGATCGTACTCGATCCCGACCACCTTGCCCGGAACGTCGTCCTTCCTTCTCTTGAAGTCGATGATCCTGTATTTCTGACGATTTCCGCCGCCCTGATGGCGAACGGTGATCTTTCCCTGATTGTTCCTTCCCGAGTTCTTCTTCTTCTTTGCAAGGAGCGATTTTTCGGGAGTCTTCTTTGTGATCTCCGAAAAATCAGAGCCTGTCATGTTCCTTCGAGAAGAAGTATAGGGAGTGTAACTCTTGATTCCCATATTATTTTCTCCTTACGTTTTCTTGTCGCGAGTGTCTTCTCGCATAATGGATCTTATCATCTTCCGGGAATTACAATCCGGAGAAGATCTCTATATCCTTTGAGTCGGCAGTGAGCTTGACTACCGCCTTCTTCTTTGATGCTGTACGACCAGTCGTCACGCCGCTCTTTGAATTCCTGCGCTTGGTCTTTCCTTCGAGGTTCATTGTCCGAACTGACTCAACCTGTGTTCCGTCGAACATCTTCTCAACAGCGTTCTTGATCATGGGCTTTGTAGCATCCGGATGAACGATGAAGGTGTACTTTTTGTCTGCCATATCGGCCATGGACTTTTCGGTCACGACCGGACGTAATATAACGTCATAGTATTCCATACCCATTATGCATAAACCTCCTCGATCTCTTTTGCCGCGTCCTTTGTAAGAACGATCGTGTCATACTTCAGAAGATCAAATACGTTTATCGTATTCGGAGCTGCAGTGATCACATTCGGCATATTCCTTGCGGAAAGCACGATGTTGCTCCTGCTCTCGTCGTTTTCTGTGATCACGAATACTGCCTTTGCAAGCTCAAGATTTGAAACAACCTTTGCAAAATCCTTCGTCTTCGGAGCGTCCATTGAAAGACCTTCGATGACGCAGAGCTTGTTGTCAAGAACCTTTGAAGAAAGCACTGAACAAAGAGCCGCTCTCTTCTCTTTCCTGTTCATCTTGAATGAATAATCCCTGGGAACCGGTGCGAATACCATTCCGCCGCCCTTCCACTGGGGAGCTCTGATCGACCCCTGTCTTGCGTGACCTGTACCCTTCTGTCTCCAAGGCTTTCTTCCGCCGCCGGAAACCTCTGAACGGGTCTTTGCCTTTTGTGTGCCCTGCCTCTGATTGGCGAGATACTGCTTTACAGCAAGGGCAACGAGATGTTCATTCGGCTCTACGCCGAAAACGCTGTCGGAAAGCTCAAGGGTTCCTGCTTCTTTGCCGTCAGTGTTAAACACTTTTACTTCAGCCATTTTCTATTCCTCCTTCCCGCCTTCCTTATTTCGCAGCCTTTACAGACTCTTTGATGGTAACAAGCGCCTTCTTCGGTCCGGGAACCGCGCCTTTTACGAGAAGAAGATTCTTTTCGGGATCTACCTTCACAACTATGAGGTTCTGTACTGTGGACTTCACCCCGCCCATACGACCGGGCATTCCCTTGCCTTTGAATACGCGGCTCGGTGAAGAGCAAGCACCGTTCGAGCCCTGATGACGATGGAATTTTGAGCCGTGTGCCATGGGTCCTCTGTGCTGTCCGAGACGCTTGATGGCGCCCTGGAAGCCCTTGCCCTTTGAAATGCCGGTAGCGTCAATATGATCGCCTGCTTCAAAGATGTCAGCCTTGATCTCCTGTGCGATCTGATACTCGCTTGAATTCTCAAAACGAAATTCCCTGACATACTTCTTCGGTGAAACGCCGGCCTTCTTGAAATGACCTGCCTCGGGCTTGTTCGTGCCGTGGCGTCTCGCTACTGATTTCTTGTTGTTTGCGTCAACGGATACGGCCTTTACGGCATTGTCGACGAAGCCCACCTGAACTGCGTCATATCCGTCGTTTTCCTGTGTCTTGATCTGTGTCACTACACAGGGACCTGCTTCAAGGACGGTAACGGGGATAACAGTCCCGTCCTCTTCGAAGATCTGCGTCATACCAAGTTTCTTTGTAAGTATGGCTTTCTTCATAAACTTTTTCCTCCTTCTACAGCGGAACCCGAAGGTTCATACTAGATTGGTTGCTGACTGAAAATAATATAAATTATTTCATACGAATATTGATATCCACACCGACGGGCATTTCGATGTGAGAGAGGGAATCGATCGTAGCCTGGGTCGGGCTGAGTATATCGATGAGCCTCTTGTGTGTCCTCTGCTCGAACTGCTCACGGGAATCCTTGTATTTGTGAACCGCACGAAGAATGGTCACTACTTCCTTCTTTGTGGGAAGGGGAACGGGACCTGAAACTGCCTCACCGTTCTTCTTTACAGTGTCGATGATCTTCTGTGCTGACTGATCGACCAGCTCGTGATCATAAGCCTTGAGGGTGATCCTCATTACTGATGTAGCCATAAAAAAAGCCGCCTCCTTATCCGCGTTACAAAATGTAAGCACGACAAGCGGTGACTGTACACAGTTCCGTGTGTGTCCTATTCCAAAACGCACAAAAATCGGACCACACGTTGTTTCTACCATATGATAGACCGTTAATGCACAGCACATTGCCGTCTGAATTTTACCAGACATTCGCTCGGCGCAAGTTCCCTGCGCCCACTCCGGTGCGCGGCGGGTTAGTCCGTCACCCATGTGGAAACAGCAATCTTGCGTGTCTACGCTATCAATGCCACAGCGAGAAGTAATATACAGGAATTTTTGAGAACTTGCAAGAAATATTTTTCAGATATTGTACTTTGTTTAGAACAATATTATTTTGAAAGCCATATTCCACTGGCGCCGCAGGGAAGGACGAGCCCGTTTGAAGTGACCGGAAGGCCGATCTCGCCGGCGCTTACATTCCCGGGCTTTTTGATCGCTGACGAGAGCATATAGGAAAGGACTCCGGGCTGCAGGCCTGTGGTATAGGAATTGATGAGGAAAAAGAGAGGGGCATCGGAAAGGAGAGACGCGCAGTTTTCAATAAGAGAAAAGACTGAGGTCTCTATCTTCCATATCTCACCCTTCGGTCCGCGACCGTAAGAGGGCGGATCCATTATTATCGCGTCATATCGGTTGCCGCGGCGGATCTCACGCTCGACGAATTTCGCGCAGTCGTCGACTATCCATCGGATCGGTGCATCGGAAAGCCCTGAAGATAATGCATTGTCCTTCGCCCAGCCCGTCATGCCCTTTGAGGCGTCGACATGGACGACAGAAGCTCCGGCGCTTGCAGCCGCAAGGGTGGCGCCGCCGGTGTAGGCGAAAAGATTCAGGACCTTTACGGGGCGGTCTGAATTCTTTTTTATCATCGAAGCTATCGTCTCCCAATTCACCGCCTGCTCCGGGAAAACGCCGGTATGCTTGAATTTGAAGGGACGAAGATGAAATATTATTTTTTTCTGTATTGAAGAAAGCGTATAAGAGATGGTCCACTCCTCCGGAAGATCAAAGATCTCCCAGTCGCCGCCTCCCTTTGCGCTCCTGTGATAATGCGCATTCAGTTTCTTCCAGGCGACGTCGCTCTTTTTTGTATCCCATATCGCCTGGGGATCGGGGCGAAGGAGGACGTACTCCCCCCAGCGCTCCAGCTTCTCGCCGCACGACGCGTCTATTACTTCAAATTCCTTCCAGCCGTCCGCTATCCTCAAAATACGCTCCTCCCAAAAAACTCTCCTCCTGAAGAAAAAAGCGGAGGCGATGGCCGCCTCCGCAATGAAGATCTTTGTGTCAGTCTTTTTTGTCCTCGGTGATCTTTGTCACGATCTGTCCGAAGCCGTAAATGCAAAGCGAAGCGATCCAGAAAACGAAGACGCCGAGGGCTGCGCTGATCAATGCACTCACGATCCCTACTCCGTTCACGCTCGCGCCGTAGCCAAACAAACCGCCGGGCGCGACACTGCCTACTATTCCGAGTATACAGTTTATCGCGTGATATACAACACCGATCCAGAAAACCACCTTTGCGATGACGCAGAGCTTGTTGCCAACATTTGAATACATTCCCTGTCCGTCCCTGAAGGCTCCCTTGACCTCATTCACGGTCTTCTGGAATCCGTTCGGATTTTGATTGTACTGCTGATACTGCTGGCCGCCCTGCTGATACTGGTACTGATACTGCTGGTACTGCTGGTTCGCACCCTGCTGGTACTGCTGACCGCCCTGCTGATACTGCTGATACTGCTGGTTCGCCTGCGCTGCGCTCTGCTGAGCTGCCTGTCCGGCATTCTGTCCGTTTTGTGCCTGATTCTGATCCATTTCAATTCCTCCATTTTGAAAAACAAAACCGTCAGAAACTCAATCATTATATTATATTGAAAATTGAACGCAATATATCAATTTCCGAAAAAGGCGTCAACCCCGTCTGCGATGCCCTTTACCATCGCGTACTGATAATCATCGGTTGCCATCTTCAGATCCTCTTCAGGATTGGTCATGAAGCCAAGTTCTATTATCGTAACCGGAACCTTGCACCAGTTGATCCCGCTCATGTTGTCAACTTCCCAGATATACTGCTTCTTCGCACCTGTTGCAGCACAGAAGCAGTCAAGGATATCTTGCGCCAGCGTATGGCATGCATTGTATAGGTTTGCGTTGTAAGGGTTCGAGGCCGTCTGGCAGGCTGTAATGCAGCCGTGAACGGAAGGATCGTCGGAGCCGTTGGCGTGGATCCGAAGGAATGCGTCCGCGCCGGCATCGTTTGCTATCTTCGCGCGCTCCGCATTTGAAATATTGACATCATGAGTTGTCCTTATCATGAGGACCTTGTAGCCCCTTGATTCAAGCTCCTTCTGAAGCTTGAGGGAAACCTGAAGCGTCAGCTGATACTCAGCAAGGCCGCTTGCTGCGCCGCTCGTCCCTGTTGCCACCTTCGCCTTCATCGTTGATGAACCGGGACCGTCGGGCTCCTTCTCGGAATTAGCCTTCCCCTGATGTCCCGCATCTATCGCGATAAGGCAATCAGAGGGTGCCTTCTTTACAAACGTGGTGCCTGAAACCGCCTGACCTGTAGAGTAGTCGGTCTTTTCCTTCTTTTTGTCGGAAAGATAATCGCTTGAGATGTAGCCTTTTTTCCCATCATACTCTACTCTGGACCAGCTTCCGTTCTCGGCATTCTTTGTGACCTCCGTTCCGCTTTCAAGCTTCTTGATCACGCCGTAGGACGTATCGGGACCCTCTCTGAAATTAACAGCCGCCGTCGTGTACATCTTTACCGGATCGACAACGATGTCGGCTGTCTTTTGCGATGTTCCCTTTGACGAAGATGCAGAAGTTGTCCTTGAAGAGGACGCCGCAGCTGAGGATGTCGTCTGTCCCGCTTTCGAAGAAGACGATGAAGCCTGTGTTTCAGAGGACGAAGATGCCCCGGAATTCACCGAAGAAGACCTTTCTTTTGCTGCTGAGCTCGAAGCTGAGGATATGGCATTACTCAAAGAAGCCAGGGAACTCGAATTGCCGCCCTTTGACGCACCACAGCCCGTGAAGGTGAGCGTTAGCGCTGCCGCAAAGGAAAGAAACAGTGCATAAAACTTTTTTCGTTTTGACATTATTATCTCCTTGAAATAATTATCGTACACATTGCGTGCCTTTTCTTTTCATCTATAGTATAATAAAAAAAAGTTGGACATTTTTCAAGTCTGCATGCTATACTTAGCATGAATTCTTGTCCATTTGAGCCTTCGGGTAAGGGAATACCCGGAAAGAGAGGTCTTTATGGGAATTGGAGCAGTAGGTTCTTCAAGCTCTGTCTACGGACAGCTTGCCAGTGGATCAAGGCTGATGAGTGCTGCGGACGGACCCGCGGAAACAGCTATTTCCGAGAAGATGGATTCTCAGGTCAGAAGTTATGACAAAGGTTCTGACAATGCCGCAAGCGGTATAGATGTCGCAAACCTCTCGGACGGTGCTCTCGGAAACATTACAGACAATCTCCAGCGTATCAGGGAGCTTGCTCTTGCATCGATGAACACCGCAGTAATGACCCCCTCCGATATCGAAAAGAATCAGGCCGAGATAGACCAGCTGAAGCAGGGGATCGCGGACATCGCATCGCAGACCACCTACAATACAAAGCATCTGCTTGACGGCACTGAGAGCGCGTTTCGGCTGAAAACCGATCCGAACGGTGGCGAAGCATCTGTCACAGCGGCGAATGCGACACTTGAAGCCCTCGGCATTGCGGATTTTGATGTCACAAAGGACTTTGACCTAAGCGCTATTGACAAGGCACTTGAAAAGGTATCGACCCAGCGTTCGACAGCCGGAGCCCAGTCAAATGCCCTTGCCTATCAGATATCCGTGAACTCCGGCGCGTCCTACAATCTTACGTCCGCAAATTCACGCATCTCTGACCTTGATATGGCAAAGGGCGTGAGTACTATGGACAAGCAGCGTCTGCTCGATACCGTATCCGTCATGATGCAGAAGAGACGTCAGGAAGACGAAGCCAGAAGACATATGGGGCTTTTCACCTGACAAAAAACAAGTGAAGAAAAACAAAAGGGGCGCTTCAGTTCAAACTGAGGCGCTCCTTTTTTATTGCTTAATTCTTTACTGAGGCTTTGTCTTTGAAAGATAGGACGAACCTGTGTAGCCTTCAAGACCATTGTATTTCACCTTGATCCAGCCGTTCTCGGATCCGGTAACCTCAACCTGCGCGCCCTTCGGCATCGTTGTGAGCACCTCTCCGTCCTTTGACGCGGTCTTCCTGAGATTCACTCCGCTTGTGACATACATCGTCCCAAGCTCCACAGTCGCCTTTTCTGTGCTTGCCGCTACAGTCTCTGTTGAGTCAAGCTTTTCAAGAAGATAATAATTGCTTATAAAACCTCTCTTCCCGTTGTAATCAACCTCCGACCAGTTCTTGGACTCGCCGTAAACATTGACCTTGGTCTTTCCGGGAACTTCGGTTACAACATCATATTCAAGCCCGGGACCTTTTCTCAGATTCACGCCCTGCTTTGTATAAAGCGTGCCCTTCACTGCAGTGGAATTCGTCGTCGCACTTCCTGCCTTTGAGGAGGAAGCTGATGTCTTTGAAGATGATGCTGACGAAGTCTTTGCGGAAGATGAAGCCGAAGATGTCTTTGCAGATGATGCTGCGGAAGACGTCGATGCCTTTGAAGACGCCGCAGAAGTAGCAGATGAGGCAGCTGATGACGCGTTTGATGCCTTTGAAGATGCTGCTGATGAAGCCTGAGCTGCACTTTGAGCCGCCTGTGAAACAGGCTCGGAAGTGTTTGAATTGTTTGACTCCGATTTCCCGGCGCAGCCTGTCAGAGCAAGTGTAAATACAGCTGCCGCACAGAGTACGGAAGCAAAAATCTTATTTGACCTTCTCATTAGAATCTCCTTTCTTTTCATAAGAACCAAATCCGATTATACCTTCTTCATACGGCTCCTTCAAGTGAAAGAGGGCATATTTTGTATAAAATAATGTCCATGACCTCTATATATAGAAAAACCCGGCAGGTGTGAAAACCCGCCGGAGCCAAAGTCCTTGCAAATACAGTGCTTTTATTATTTGTCTTCTTCTATCCCGTAATTTCTCATGATCTGATCGGTAAACTTGTCCGTCATACCTTCAAAGTTCTGCTTTACCATGCTTTCCGCGATCTTTTGTACAGCCTGTTCTGAATACATATCCTCGATCTGCGATGCGTAAAGATCCTTTTCCTCGTCATCACTGAAGGCCTTCACGGATTCCTGCTGCTGCTTGATGACCTGCTCAAGGAAGTAGCTCTCAAAGGATCTGACAGCCTCCTTGACTTCCTCTCTGGAGGAGTCCTTTGAAAGCCCCGAAACCTTCCCCGTGACCTTTTCGGCATTTTCAGCCGCCTTTGAATTCTCGCTCTGTAATGAATAATAATCCGATATACCGGAAATGCCCGAAATGCTGTCCATCTATAGTTCCTCCTTATTATTCTAGTTTCATCTCTTCAGGTTGTTCGCCTGCTCAAGCATCGTATCGGAAACCGTGATCGCCCTTGAATTCAATTCATATGCCCTTTGAGAGATAATGAGATTCACCATCTCAGTCGCCACATCCACGTTAGAGCCCTCAAGATAACCCTGAGCGATAGTCGACCGCTCAACCGGAAGATTTGTGGTCACCTCATTTATGGCAGCCCCGGAGGCAGCCGTCTCCTGAAGAAGGCTGTCCGAAGCCTTTTCAAGCCCCTTGTTGTTGGGGAACTGGAAAAGCCCTATCTGCTGTCCGGTCTCGACATATGCTCCCTCTTCATTCCTGTAGGCAACTATCCCTTCAGAGCTTACGGTCACATTGTCTGCGCCTATCCCCTCAGGAAGTACTACCGGATTCAGGTTCGTATCAAGCACCCTGTTTCCGTTGGGATCCGCAAGGACTCTCTCACCCTGTACGGTATCAAGCGCCCAGCCGAAGTCTCCGGCCCTTGTATAATAAAGCTCGTTGTCTGCGCCCCGGACCGCGTAAAAGCCCTTTCCCGAAATGCAGAGAGCCATGTGGTTGTCGCTTTTCAGCATCGCGCCCTGAGTGAAGTTCGAATTCAGCGAGGCTACCCTTGTTCCGAGTCCGACCTGCGCCGTAGTGGGCTTCGGATCTCCGTTCGAGGTTGTGGTCTCCGTCTGGAGAGTCTGATAAAGGAGTGATTTGAACTCCGTGGACTGTGCCTTGTAACCCGTGGTGTTTACATTCGCAAGGTTGTTTGCGATGGTATCCACGCTCGTCTGCTGAGCCTTCATGCCGGCAGCGCCGGTCCAGAGTGACCTCATCATAATGCATTAACCTCCAATCAGACCCTTCCTACCTGGGATACAGCCATCTCAATCGTCGTATCCTCGGTCTGTATCATCTTCTGGTCAGCCTCATAAGCCCTTGATATGGCTATGATCTGAACCATCTCATCTACTACCTTCACATTTGAGGCTTCGAGAACCCCCTGCTCGATCTCGGCGTCGGATGCTATCATCTGCCCGCCTTCAACGAGATCATACATATTCTCCCCGTATTTTGAAAGGAAATCATAGTTCTCAAAATCAACAACTCCAACGTTCGAGACTATCTGCCCGTTCTGCCAGACGTTGTGCTGCTTGTCGACAGTGAATTCCGTAATGGGGTCGACTCTCACCCAGGCATTGGGATCGTTCGCTTCAGCCCCTGCCTGTGTCAGCAGGTGGTCGCCGTCAACAGTTACAAAATAGCCGTCACGGTCCACAGCGAAATTGCCGTCTCTTGTATATTTGATGGAGGTGTTGCCCTGCTTGTCCGTAAATTCTATGGGGAAAAAGCCCCTTCCTGCAAGAGCAAGCTCAGAGGGCTTGTCAGTGATCTCAAAGCTGCCCTGCTCCCAGTTCGTATAGGTCTCGCCTATCTTTGCGCCAAGGTTTACGATACCTATGCGCTGGGGCATGGTATTGAATGAGGTGTCCTTGATCTTTATCGCGAGCTGATCAGCAAAGGAAACGGCTGTCGCCCCCTCCTTCTTGTAGCCCGTAGTATCGGCGTTTGCGAGGTTGTTCGCAAGGACATCCATTCGCCTCGCCTCATTCCTCATCCCTGTAAACGCTGTGTAAAGCCCTTTTACCATAGCATTTCCCCTTACAAATGAAACGACCGGGTCAGACGGAACTTGCTTTTCCGTCAGGATCCCCGGCCTCCATGCCGTAACAAAAGCAATATGCCCTTGCCCGAATCTTCATTTCAAGAATAATATCGGTATTATTCTTTGAAATCTTAACCTTTTGCGTTATATTTGAGTTCAATATTTACCACAAAAGGAGCCGGATCATGAAAAAATTTTTAAGTATCTTCCTTGCTTCACTCGCCATTCTCCTCACAGTTTCGGGCTGCGGGAATGCAGCGGCAGACAGCACGGGAAAGGCACTATCGCCCACTGGTTTGGAGCAGAGCATCTCTGAGAACCAGCCGCAGATCACATCGCAAAGTTCATCGCAGAGCATCTCGCAAAGTTCGTCAAAAGCCTCTTCGCAGGAATCCTCCCAAAAGAGCTCGTCACAGGCTCAATCGGAAAAGCCTGCTGCTCTTGACGAGCATGGAACCTACGACTCGGCACAAGATGTTGCGGATTATCTTTTATATTACCACAAGCTTCCGGAAAATTATATGACAAAAAGTGAAGCGAGAAAAAAGGGCTGGGAGTCAGGCGCCCTGAACCGCGTCATCCCCGGAAAATGCATAGGAGGGGATGAATATCTGAATCTTGAAGGCAACCTGCCGAAAAACAGGATCTACCACGAATGCGATATCGATACGATAAACAAAGCGAAGCGCGGAAGTAAGCGCCTGGTCTGGTCAGACGACTTCAAGATATATTACACAAAGGATCATTACGAGACCTTTGAGCTTATACGAGGGGAAGAATAATAATGAAAAAGATAATGCTTGACTGCTCCCGCCTGAAAGAAAGAGATTCTATGCGGGATTATATGATCGAACTTTTCGGCTTTTCGAAGGAAGACGACTTCACCGGAAACCTCGACCACCTGAATGACCTCCTTTCGGAGGTCACAAAAGATATAAATATATGTATTTCAATCGATGAGTTTCTGATCGCAGCTGCGGCTTCCTTTTCCTGGAAGACCCTCAGGGTCCTGATGCTCGGTGCAAAGGGAAATCCTCACATTACAATAAGTCCTGACTGATTACTCCCGATCGCCTGCGATGAAGTCCACGTATTTTCCGGTGCCGACAGCGACGCAGGTCATGGGATCTTCGGCCGTCATGGTATTGATGCCGGTGCGGTCCTCCATCAGCTCCTCCAGACCGCGGAGAAGCGCTCCGCCTCCCGTCAGTATGATCCCTCTGTCAGCAACGTCAGCCGCAAGCTCCGGCGGCGTTTTTTCAAGCACGGAGTGTACCGCCTCAACGATCTGAAGCGTAGGCTCACGGAGAGCTTCCTCCGTCTCCTCGCTTGAAACCTCAATGGTCTTCGGAAGACCGGTGACCAGGTTCCTTCCCCTCACATCCATTGTCATGGGCTCGGGAAGAGGATAGCATGTTCCTATATTGATCTTCACATCCTCCGCCGTTCTCTCACCGATCAGGAGGTTGTGCTTCTTTCTCATATAACGGACTATCGACTCGTCAAAGTCGTCTCCGGCTATCTTGATGGATGTGGAGACAACCGAACCGCCGAGGGAGATGACAGCGATATCCGCTGTACCGCCTCCTATATCGACTATCATGTTTCCACAGGGTCTTGAAATGTCGATCCCCGCACCGATAGCAGCGGCAATGGGCTCCTCTATGATGTAGACCTCTCTGGCTCCCGCTGAATATGCAGCATCCTCAACCGCACGCTTCTCAACCTCTGTAACTCCGGAGGGCACACAGACCGAGATCCTTGGCTTTCTGTAATTCTTTTTCCCCATCGCCTTCTGGATGAAGTATTTGATCATCTTTTCGGTAACGGTATAATCCGAGATAACGCCCTGACGAAGAGGTCTCACCGCAACTATATTTCCGGGAGTACGACCGAGCATGAGGCGTGCCTCTTCACCTATCGCCTTGATCTTTGAGCTGTCACGGTCAAACGCAACGACCGAGGGCTCCTTCAGCACAACGCCGCGCCCCTTCAGATAAACAAGGATACTCGCGGTGCCAAGATCTATTCCTATATCATTTCCACCCATAAGTGCCATGGAGTTTTCCTTTCAAATATCGCAAACGCCTTTCCGAAAAGCGAGAGTCAGAAAAATATTATAAACATTTTTCTTCTGTTTTCAATAGGGATAAAAAAGGTTTTTCCATATGAGCATCATTCGTTGAGGAAACGCATTCTGTCCCTGTCACGCACCTTCTTCCTTACGGGAAGCTCTTCGCCTGAGCTCAAGGCCTTCAGCTCCTCCTCCATCTTCTTTTTGCACTCGTTGCACATCTTGCCGGACAAAATGGGCTTTCCGCAGCGCTCGCAGTCAACGGTGACTCCCGAGCCTTTTGCAAATTCTATTCTCTGCTCCCTCAGCCATTGCTTGATCTGCTTTTCAGTGGCACCGCAGTTTTCAATGACCTCAGGCATTGTTGCGCCCTTGTGGTCCCAGAGATATTCCTTGACTTTTTTGAATATATCTTCCTCCTGATCCTTGCAGACGGGGCACAGCCTCGGGCCGATACCGACCCAGTTGAAAAGTCTGCCGCATTTTGAACATGTCTGTACTTCCATATTGTGATCTGACCTCCTTTTCCCAGTCAGGCTTTAAATAACAGGTACCTTTATCCGAAGATCGTTCAAAGGATAAGTGCTGCAGGAGTGAAACCATCCCATTTCCTTATCCTCTCTCCTTCTTCCGTCACCGAAGGGCGACACAAAGATGTCTCCGGACAGAAGCTTTGCCCTGCAGTATCCGCACTCTCCGGCTCTGCAGTGGCAGTCGACGGGGATCCCCGCCCGCTCCAGGGAAACAGCCACAGGCTCGTCCATCTTCGCATCTATGGCAGTTTCGGATATACCTCTTACTACCGTGATATGACAGGTCTTCCCGATATTCTCCGCCGGGAAGCCCGGGATATTCAAGGCTTCATTTGGCTGCTGCATTGCTTCGTATCTGAAACGCTTTTCCAAAACTCCCATACCTTTAAGTATTTCCGAAACGAGCTCATACATGGGTCTCGGTCCGCAGAAAAAGTATGTGGGATCCTCGCCGGAATACTTTTTGATGATCTCTTTTGTAAGAAAACCTTTTTCCCCGGTCCATTCCGGATCATCGCTCATGATATTGATGACTCTGACCCTGCCATCCGCCTTTTTTTCAGCTGCTGCAAGCTCATCGCCGCAGACTATGTCACTATGCTTTACACTTCCGTAGAGTATCGTAAGGTCGATATCAAGCTTCCCTGCTGCCACCTCCTTTGCCATTGACACAAAGGGCGTGATTCCGGAGCCTCCGGCAAGCGCCACCACATTTTTTGAATCCCTGAGCGGCTGATAGAAAAAGTCTGAGAAGGGCAGATCTACAACTATCTCGTCTCCCACGGACAGATTTTTTTCGAGATGATCCGGAACGAGGTAGGGCCGGTTCCTCCTTACCGTAAATTCGATATATCCGTTCTCCGAGAGTGCCTCATACGGCGCGCTTGAGATGGAATAAGCCCTTGTAAGCACTGACGAGCCGATATTGAGATGAATGACCATATACTGTCCGGCCATGAATACCGGTCCAATGCCGTCTTTGGGTGAAAGCCTGTAGGTCTTCGAGGAAGGGCTCGCGTCACGTATCTCACGCACTACATAAGCCTTCGGTCCCGGATGGACTCTTTCAGCGATCTCCCTGATGTGGTCCTTCGGATCCGGAGTCGCTGATGCATTATTTATCGTCTCACGGCGAAGGGAAGTGACTCTGTCAGCGCCTCCCACATCCTGTAAAAAGCCCTTTATCTTCATCAATGCACTCCTTTCTGCGCTGCTGCCATCGCTTCGCAGACATTCTTCGCGGCAGCGCGGCCGTTCGTGACAGCGGGTCCCATCCCGTTTCCGCTCATCCCTGCGGCACATGCAAATTCAAGCCCCTCAATGGTGCGGTCCTCCTCCTTCATCTGAAGCCTCGCGACCGCGTGGTTTTCTATGGTGTGAAGATAACCGTAGATAGAGCCCTTCCATGCTCCGACATAATGCGAGATCGTCACGGGGGTTGAGACCTCTATCTCGTGGATCCTGTCATGTATGATGATCCCGGTCATCCGCTCATAGCCTTCGATCAGTTCCCGACCTATCTTTTCCTTCAGTTTGGGATAGTCCTCCGGTTCAACACCCAGAAACGAATTCACAAGCGGGAGCGCCGTGATCGAAAACTGGGTATAACCCTCAGGCACACAGGAGGGATTCGAGAGGTTCAGGCATATCGAAGTAAGGTAGCTGTAAGGTCCCGGTCCCTTCTCGTTTTCCCAGATAGCCTTCGGATCCATGGTCTGGGCCGAGAATATATTGTAATCACGGATCCCAATCTCCTCCGGCGTTCCGTCGAGTATCATCATCACGGAAACCGGGCAGACCGAAAGCGGAAGTCCATTCACCTGTTTGATCGCATTGGACGGAACTTCGCTCTTCGGTTCTATCATTGAGGAATAGACCTTGTGCGGATAAGCGCCGCTGATCAGGTAGTCGCATTTTATCTCGTCGCCTCTTTTTGTCCGGACGCCCTGAACGCGACCGTCATGCACCATTATCTTTTCGACTTCCTGCAGAAACTCAACCTGGGCGCCGTTTTCCTCAGCTTTTGCAAGAAGCTTCATCGACATCTCATGAGAATAATTTCTGCATACATAGGAGCCGCCCCTAAGATAATCCGCATAAAGAAATGCATAAATAGTAAAGGGGAGACGGTCAAGGGGCGCCCCGACATAGATCCAGTAGGCGGATAGTATATCCTTGATCTCCTGCGGGAATTCAAAGGTATCCATCACTTCATATGCCGTATAGCCCGCGGTCTTCACGAAATCGTTGTGATTCAGGAGCATCCTGAGCCTGCTCACATGATTCACCGAGAGATAATTCATCGAGTCATAGACCCTTCCGCAGAGGCATAGGAAATCATAGACCTTCTCCCTGTATCCGGGATACTTTTCCCCGATCTCGTCCGCTGCCTTTGCAAAGCCCGCATGGAGAGTAATATCTATATTCTTCGCCGGTTCAAGGAATCTGTAAGCCTCCGGGACCCTCAACCAGTCTATGGAAAGTCTCTGTTCATCAAAGAATTTTCCGACCTTCAGCCTGTCCTCCTCCGGTCCTATGGACATCATCTCGTGAAGTGTCGCCTCTATCTCAAAACCATGGCGCACATAGCTTGTAGCAAGGCCTCCGGGAAGATTGTGCTTTTCAAGGATCAGGATATCACGCACTCCCTGCGACTGAAGATGCAGTGCCGCGGAAAGTCCGGAAAGCCCGGCACCTATTATTATCACGTCATAATGATCCTTATAGAATTTCATAAAAGCCTCCCTTCGGTGAGACTATGTTTTTGTACTTATTTATGATATTATGACGATACGAAAGACAAATGTCAAAGCATACGAAAGCACTTTTTCCCTTATTTTCAGAAGCACCGGAGAAATGATCATGATCAATCTTTTTCCCACTCTATGGTCTCTCGTAAAGACCTGGAAAAACAATAATAATACGGCCCTCATCTATTCCGAGAATGATCCGGAGGATCCTGCAGAAAAGCTGTCCTACGGAGAGCTTTTTGAAATGGTGGTTGAGAAGGCAAAGTCTCTTGAAAAGGAGTCTCTCCCGATAGAATTTACGTTTGCAAAAACTCCCGAATGTATATCTTCGCTCTTTGCAAACCTCCTTATCGGAAATGACCTTCTGCTCCTTGAGGATGAAGGTCCTGAAAACAAGTCTCTGCCTGCAGGCTTTGAAAAAAAGGAGGTCCCGGCCTCTGATCCCCCTTTGCCTGATGAGCTTTTTGCTGCCGGTGTTTTTGAGGGTAGGGCTTTGTTCTTCACGTCAGGCACGACCTTTGCTTCAAAGGCCGTGATACTCACGACCCGCTCGCTCCTTCGCGCCTGCTACAACGGGCAGTCCCTCTCTCCCTGCGGTGAAAAGGATGTACTTCTCTCCCTTCTCCCCCTCTCCCATGTTTTCGGCTTCATCTGCGCCCTTCTATGGGGACTTTGCTATGGCGCTGCTGTTGCACTTTCCCGGGGAGCACGGAATTTCTTCAATGATTTTTCCTTCTTCAAACCGACCATAGTTTCCGTTGTTCCTGCGATGGCAGAGGTACTTGTGAAGGCTGGCAGCCTGAATCACGACCTTCGCCTTATGATAATAGGTGCAGCTGCTGCAAGAGAAGAAGTCCTTGAAAAGCTCGCGCAGATGGGGATCGAGGTACACCTGGGATACGGCCTTACAGAGACCGCCAGCGGTATAGCCCTCCATCATGATGATAAGGATCCCCTGGCTTTAACCCCCTGTCCCGACTGTGAATTCTCGATAACAGAAGACGGCGAGATCCTGGTCAGAACAGAATCCATGATGGACGGCTACCTGAACGGCGATACGGAGTCCGTACTGAAGGATGGCTGCCTCCATACAGGCGACCTCGGTTTCATCGATGAAAGGGGCTGCATCCATGTTACGGGACGAAAAAAAGATGTCCTGGTCCTTTCAAGCGGCACGAAAGTCTTCCTTCCGGAATATGAAAAAGCACTCCGGGAGGCTCTTTCGGTGGAGGATCTGGCCGCGGTACAATCCGGCAGAGGGAAGATCGTGCTCTTCATCGGCCATCCCCTTCCCGGCGGTCTTTCAAAGGATATGCTGAAAAAACGTGTCGAGGAATTCAATCAGACATTACAAAGGGATCGTCAGGTTTCGGACATTGTCTTCAAACCGGAACCGCTCCCGAAAACGAAAACAGGAAAGGTAATGAGATACCTGCTCATTGCAAAATAAGTGTTATATCAGGCCCCACAGTTTTCAGGAGGTAGTTCAATGGCAGAAAAAGTGCCCCCTACAAGAGAAGAAGTGACAGAAAAGATCGTCAAGCTCATCCACGATTATGTGCCCCAGCTTGCAGATGAAGATCTCACCGAGAAATCCGTCGTAAACCGCGACATGGGCATCGACTCGATGAACTTCATTCTTGTGATATGCAAGATAGAAGGCGAGTTTTCCGTAAAGATCCCCCAGGAGGAATGGGATCATTACAGCAGACTCGGTGACCTCGTTGACGCAGTTCTGAAATACAAAAAATAATGCCGGATTTTTTTGAGAAAAAAATAAATGTCGAAAGCCGCTATGTAAACAGAGCCCGGGTGCTTCGTACCTCTGTCCTCTTTCAGCTGCTTCAGGAGATAACGGTAGAGGCCACTGAAAAAGCCGGTGTCACAAGAAATTTCACTCTGGACCGCGGACTTCTCTGGATCATAGCAAAACAGGCCTTTGATGTAGTAAGGATGCCTGCCTATGACGAGACCCTCACGATAAGGCTCTATCCCATGAAGACCATGCATATCTTCTTTCCGAGATATATCGAGATCTATTCCGAGGGGATCACAAGATACGAGAACAATGACTTGAACGATCCTAAGGACTCGGGCGCTCCTATCATAAAGGGCACCTCCCTCTGGCTCCTTATGAATGAAAAGGACAGAACAATGGTCTTCCCCGACAAGGTCGGGATCAATATCGAGGGAGTAAAAGCGCCGGAGGGCGCCTCTCTTCCAAAAGCCGTACATCTGCCCTCCCACGACTCGGGTGATGTCATTTTTTCGGGAAGCCGGGAGATTACCGCAGGCTGGTCACTTTCGGATATGAACGGTCATCTCAACAATTCGCGTTATTTTGATATAGCAGATGATCTGATACCGCTTGATGAGATAGAAACCCTTTCCCCAAAAGGCTTCCAGGCGGACTATGTAAATGAGATCCTGCCCGGGGACAGGCTTTTTGTTGAATATCAGAAAACCGCTGACGCCTGGTACTTCCGCGGTGAGCTTATTGAGAAAGGCATACAGGCCTTCCGTCTGAAGATCGCTTTTTGATCTTAAGGAACCGCTGAGTCGATCAGCGTTTCCTTAAGCCTTTTTGTAAGGATCCCTGCAGGAGCCAAAGAGTGCTGCCACATGCTCTGCCACAGCTTCAAGATGGATGCCTGTGGTATTTACCAGAATATCATAATTCAGTCTCGCTCCCCATTTCTGCCCCGTATAGAATTCATAATATTTCGCGCGTCCTCTGTCTATCCTTTCAATGCTCCGTTTCAAGTCCTTGTCCGAAAGTCCCTTCACCTCGTCGTCTCCATAGGATTTTTCACGGGTGCGCTGCATCCTGCTTTCTATGTCAGCAAAGACGAAGATCCTGAAGGGCTCCATATCACGGAGAATATAATCCGCACAGCGCCCGACTATGACGCATTCCGATTCCTCCGCAAGGTCCTTGATGATCTGATGCTGCTTTGAATAAATCTCGAGATTCTGTTCCATGACGGGATTTGTCTGGGGATAAAGTGTACGCGCTGTGTGTATCGGGTAAGAGAATACCGGACGCTTCTCGACTATGGTCTTCACATATTCCTTTGAGAGCGAGGTCTGCTCCGCTATCTCTTCGATTATCTCCTGGTCGTAATAGGCCAGCCCGAGCCTTTCGGAAAGCCTGCGCCCAAGCTCTCTTCCGCCTGAGCCAAATTCACGCCCTATAGTGATTATCCTGTTCATTCAGATTCCTCCTTGCTCTTTCAAGATAAAGCGATGCTACGTCTATATCCGTAAGCTGATAGACCATCCTCGAACCGACCGCATCCTCTATCTCGTTCAGATACCACTTTCCTTTGTCCGGGATGAAATCTATCCCGATGAAATCGCAGTCAAGAAGCCTCTGCACCTTCCGCGCAATTTCCGTCACACCACTGTCCGGTTCAAAAAGCCTGATCGAGCCTCCGTTTGAGTAATTACTTCGAAAATCGATCGTGCTTTCCCTCATGATACTGGCGATAATACGATTTCCCATCATGTAGAGGCGCAGATCAGACGTGTGATCCGAGACGGCACGCTGCGCTATATAGCTTTTTCCCGGTCTGCTGAGTAATCTTTCGTATTTTTCAATTGTATCTATCCAATATACCTCATGGCCGCCGTGCCCACTGATCTCCTTCATTACAAAAGGAAATTCAGGGAGAGGACCGCCCTCTTTTACAGGTATTGTGTCGATCACCGGTATATCGTTTTCAACACAGAAAAGATAATTCTCCCATTTGTTGTTTCCAAGGCGGACCGTTGGCTCATTATTCATGCAGATCACGCCGCATTCCCTGCAAAGGAGGTTTACCCTTATATCACGGCTCCTGTTAAGAACGATATCAATGTCTTTCAGAAGATCGGAAAATGCACTGTCCAAATCACCTGTAAAAAGTGAAAGCTCAATCCCAAAGTCACGGGAGCGTCCGGTGAGTTTTGATATAAACCAGCTGTTTCTGTCGACATCGGCTTTGTTGTAAACGAGAAGCCCGTGGTACATTATCTTTGAAAAGAAACTATATGATCCAAAACAGACTCTGCCATATTTACTCCCGTACATTCAAGCGAGCTCTTGAAATGCGGATTGGAATTCACCTCACAGATCAGTGGACCGTTTTTTGAAAACAGGACATCAACACCGCAAAAGTCAAGACCGAGACATTTTGAAGCTGCAACGGAAAGCGCCTCCTGCGCTTCATCTACCTCGTAACTCTTCTTGCTGCCGCCGTTTGTGATATTGGATCTGAAATCGGAGGGGTTGTAACGGAGCATGGAACACACCACCTTTTCCCCGACGACATTGACTCTCACATCACGCCCGCTGCTCTCTTCTATGAACTCCTGCAAAAGGAACGGGCGGCAGCCGATGTCTGATATTATCTTCTCTGCCTCTTTTCTGTCTTTTGCAAGATGCACCTGAAACCCGAAGGAGCCATAGTCTTCCTTGATCACGATCGGATAATCAAGACTTTTTTCAACTGCATCAAGAAAGCTGAGACTGTTGATACCCGTACCGGGAAAGGCTTTGGGTGAAAAAAAGGTCTTTGGAAAAGGAATATTTGCTTTTTTGAGATACAGATAAGTGAGAGCCTTGTTGTCGCAGGCCTCTATCGCTGACGCCGGATTGAAAAGCCGGACCCCCGCTTCTTCAAGCCTTCGCGCAAGCAATATATCCTTGTCCCAGAAGATCGCAAAAGGCGGAAGGTCGAAGTCTCTGAAGTCAGAGAGGACATCGCACATCAGATCCTCCGTCCTTTTTATCTCCATTTCCATTTTCCTTTTGACAGCCTGCTCCCGGATAAGCTCATATATCTCAAGGAATTTTCCTGAATTTACAAAGGAGTTTACGATGAGCCAGCATCTCATAACCTGTCCACAAGCCTTCCTGTCATATCACACATCTTTCAGTCTTCCCTGTCAACCTCAAGGAGATCCGTCAAAAACCTTTCCATATACTGCCTTTCTCCGGTAGTCACCCGAAGACAGGTACCAAGCTCACCGACTGAAGGGTAGGTCTTGATAAGTATCTTTTTTTCGGCTTTCATTCTGTCCATGACGCGGGAAGCCTCAGTCTTCGGCTTTATGAAGATGAAGTTTCCCTCCCCTGCGTTCAGGCTGTAGCCATTTTCCAAAAGCGCTGAAACAAGCCACTTCTTGCCCTCGCGCTGCTTTTCAATGAGTTCGTCAAGCATCCCGGGGGTCTTTATTATCTCCTGTGCAAAGAGAAGCCCTATCGCATTTACATTGTGCGGAGTTGAGAGCTTCTGAACCATACGGATCCCCTCCGGACGACCGCACACATAGCCAAGCCGAAGCCCGCCAAGAGAAAAGAGCTTTGAGAAAGTCCTTGTCACAAATACATTGTCCCGCTCGAAGGCGCAGGAAATAAGCTCATTTGGATAAAAATAAATATAGGCCTCATCAATAAGGACCGTAGTCTCGCAGGACGCCGCCTTTTTAAGGATCTCATCGATCTCGTCTCTTGTATAAACATTTCCCATGGGATTGTTGGGATTTAAGAGGATAACGATATCCGTGTCCGGCGTGATCGCATCAATAAGCTTTGATGAGTCAAAAGAAAGGTCCTTTTCATAAGGCACGGGAACAAAAGACCTCCCATACATTCTGGAATAGACCGAAAACATTGCGTAGGAAGGGTCCGCTCCGACTATGCGCCCGCCGGGGCGGGAAAAGGCCTCGATCACCTGTCTGATACCCTCGGAGGAGCCGTTCACGAGGCAGATGTTTTCTATACTGCAGTGAAGGAACTTCGCGAGAGTTTCCGTGAAAGGCAGGGTTTCCGGATATTTTGCGATGATCTCGGGAGTGATCTTTGAAAGAGTCCTTTCGACAAAGTCCTTTGGAAGCCCTCCCGGATTTTCATTAAGATCAAGCCGAAGATAGCCGCTTCGAAGGTTCTGGTCAAAGATCCGGTCGAGGTTTTCGACATTCGGGTTAATATAATACGACAATGCACTTTCCTTTCGTTTCAGCTCCAGGTCTTGACAGTCTGTTCCATCAGAAATGCGACGAGCGGAGAGAGCTCCTCTGTACGGTCCCAGGCTTCAAGCGCTGAATAATAGGCCTTTGCGTCCTCTTCATGAATGATGATGATGGGATGATTGTGAAAGGCAAGAATATAATTCATGAAAAGCCGCCCCGTCCTTCCGTTTCCCATGGCAAAGGGGTGGATGTTCTCGATCTTTGCATGGAAATAAGCGGCTCCTGTGAGGATGCGATCGCTGTCGATATCCGGTACCTCCGCCATCAGTGAAGCCACCTCTCTTTGAACATCCTTCGGAGCAGCGCCAACCTCAAGCCTTCCCGTGACATACTCGTTTTTCTTGTATTGCCCCGGACGCTCACCCTTCCGCCAGCGGATGTCATCATAGATGTTCAGCGTAAGGAGCCTCTGCATTTCGCACAGCATCTTTTCATCAGGGGCAACGTGGCGGGAGTAGGAGGAGAGGAAATATTCATAAGCTATCTTTGAATTCCTGATCTCGTAGAGATTGAAGAGATGCCCTGTATAGTCAAAGACACTGTCCCCGTCGAATATATCCTTCACTTCCTTCATAGTGATCCTGTCATTTTCAAGCCTTGAGGAATGATAGGACATCTCTGCAGCCTTTTCCCCTATTGCAAGAGAAAGCTCCCCCTCGTCCGCGATACAGCGCGCACACCATTCATCAACGATCTCTTCGTAGGTCTTTTCCATAAGCAACCCCCTTACAGCTTTTTCTCAGGAAACTGAAGCTTGGTGAGATCCGTATCCGAAAGATAATCCTCCATCAGCCTCGCTTCAGCAAGCGTCATCGCAGGAGATATCCTGGAGTTTGTCTGTTCCGGATACTTGATATCCCTTACGAAGGAGACGATCATGTTCCTGATGCCTTCTCCCTTCAGAGTGTAGAAAAACCTCCGGTTTTCATTCGGGTCCTCGTATCTCACCTCAAAATAATCCGTCTTCCACCAGGGTGCCGGGACATAGATATACCCCTTCGTCCCGGTAATGACCAGCTCGCCCTCGGACTTCACGCCCTTTCCGACCTTGATGGAGGCGACGGCATTGTCATATTCAAAATCTATCTTTGTGAAAAGATCGAAGTGTTTTCCGCCGTAAGCAGACAGTATATGCTTTCTGCGATAGCCTGTCCCGAGGATCCTGTGCACCGCAAGTATAGCAGGAGGTCCCCAGGCGAAGAGACTTCCGTTCTCCTGAAACTCTCCTTCAGGGATCCTGATGTTTGAATTCAATGAGGTAATGGTCGCGTCAACGGAAACAACGTCCCCTATCACTCCGCCCTTCAAAAGAAGGAGCATCCGGTTGAACGCCAGCGAGTACGCTGTCTTGATAGCCTCGGTAAGGATCAGCCCTCTTTCCTTTGCCATGCAAAAAAGCCCGTCTGCCTCCTTTACGGAAAAGGTAAGGGGGGCCTCGACTATCACATGCTTTCCCTTTGACAGAGCAAGACTGATATCGCTGTAATGGCTGGCTGCCGCGCTCACTATATATACCGCGTCACTTGCGTCCAGAAGCTCCTCTTTGTCGCGGGTCAGAAGGTAACTCCCGTCAGCCCCGGAAAGATGAGCATCTTTGAAGAGCTCTGCAGCGCGGGCTCTGTCGGATATGCTGACTTTGTTTTCCCCGCTGCCATGCCCTCCCGGAATGCACAGTCCCGTGAAATTCACTCCCGTTACGAAGGAACCCTCCCGGATGAACTTTTCCGCCATAATACCGGTGCCGCCTATTATCCCGATCGCCAGATGATCCTCCTCCTCACGGATATCGGAGCTTGATATCCCCTCTGTCCGGGGAAGATAGATGACCTGACAGTATTCATTGAGATAATCATATTTCCCTGTCCAGTCAGAGCCCAGAGTGAAAATATCCACGTTGTAGCGCTGGATATCGTCTATTTTCTGACCTTCGTACTCCTCGACTATGATCTCATCGGCTATCCCGGTCGCCCGCACGCCCGCGATCCTCTCCATCAGGGATTGGTGGACATTGACCTTCCCGCGGTTCATATCAAAATCCTCCGCAGTCACCCCGACTATGAGATAGTCCCCAAGCGCCTTTGCTCTCTCAAGAAGCCTCCTGTGCCCGTAATGGAGCATGTCAAAGGTACCGTAGGTTATTACTTTTATCATATGATGTATCTCTCCCTGATGCCAACCACAACATGACCGAAATGAATTATAGCATACATGCTCTGAAATTATATCATTTCCGGCGCAAATTTTGTATAATCTCACCAAGGAGAGAGATCGCATGGGGTTTGTATTTGACAAAGACTATTTCATAGACGAAGTAAGACAGGGATACAGTGTAAAGTCCTATATGAAGCGGATCTGGGCCGCTTCCCTGCATGTGGTTGAGGTGATAGACGAGATATGCGCCCGCCACCATATCAATTATTTTGCGGATTCCGGCACGCTCCTCGGTGCAGTGCGGGAAAAGGGGATGATACCCTGGGACGACGATGTCGACCTCATAATGACGAGAGCCGATTTCAACACCTTTTCTGCTGTGGCAAAAAAGGAGCTTCCGAAAGGCTGGAGGATAGCATACAAAAACGACCCTCTCTTCCCCTTCCAGGGCTATTTCAGGGTCGTCACAAATGACAGGATCGAGATCTCTGAGGAGTATCTGAAGGAGAATTATCTGTGCCCGTTCCCGATATGGATTGACATCTCTATCCTCGATTTCTTCCCAAAGGATGAAGAGCTTCAGCAGTCATTATTTTCGATCCTTACGACTATCTTTTTCACGATCAGCCATATCACGGAAGATCCCTCGCTTATCGAAAGCAGGGACTTTCCCTATCTCAATATGATAGAGGAGATGCTGAATACGAAGATAGACAGGAAAGGAAATGTCCTCTTGCAGCTCGAGGACTTTTTTGTAACTCTCTCGACCCTTCCAAAGAGGAAGGATTCAATCTCCTATATACTCTGGAACAACTGCGCCAGCCACCAGGCTATAGACCGGTTGTTTTCCTTCGATGCCTTTGAACCCGAGAGAGTCCCCTTTGAGGTGGATGGGGGAAGCATAGTGATACCAAAGGGCTGGGACGAGGTCTGCCGGGTCTATTACGGGGACTCATATATGACGCCGCCCAAGAGCATCTCATCTACACACAGTTATCTTTCGAAATTCATAGATCAGGTCAGGGATTACTGCGAAAAAAATCAAAGGCCTGATATCCTTGAAATGCTTGGCTTTTGAGAAAAACGGCAAAAAAAAACGTCCCTTGACGGGGCGTTTTTTTCATTATGAAGCCTGGGCATGTTCAAATTTCTTTCTGTCGAACTCGTTGTCTGTTCTTTCGATCATTGCCCCGAGTTTTTTCAGCTTTTCCTCGAAACGTTCATAGCCTCGCTGTATGTAATGGATGTCATCGACAACCGTGATGCCGTCCGCTGCAAGCCCTGCTATGACAAGGGCTGCGCCCGCCCGAAGATCGGGAGCCGAGACCTCTGCACCCGTATATCTTGACACTCCGGTGATTATCGCGATATTGCTCTCGATCCTTATCTCGGCGCCCATCCGCGCAAGCTCGCCGGTGTACTTGAACCTGTTCTCCCAGATCGATTCCGTCACCGTGGATACGCCGTTTGCGAGACCAAGCACCACGGTCATCTGGGGCTGCATATCCGTGGGAAAGCCGGGATAGGGAAGGGTCGTGACGGATGTGGGCTGAAGAATGGTATTTGTCGAGATCACCCGTACGGAATCATCATACTCAACTATCTCGCAGCCTGTCTCAAGAAGCTTCACCGTCGTGGCCTCGAGATGCTTCGGGATCACGTTTCTCACAACTATGTCACCGTGGGTGGCCGCGGCCGCGAACATGAAGGTCCCCGCTTCTATCTGGTCGGGAATGACGGAATACTCCGTGCCATGGAGTCTCTGAACGCCCGTGATCCTGATGACATCGGTACCGGCGCCCCTGATATTGGCTCCCATGGAGTTCAGGAAGTTGGCGACATCAACGACATGGGGCTCCTTCGCGGCATTTTCAATGACCGTCCTGCCCTCGGCAAGAGTCGCTGCCATCAGGATATTGATGGTCGCGCCAACGGAAACCTTGTCGAGATAGATGTGTGCGCCCGAAAGCTTCTTTGCCTCGGCCGAGATCAGGCCGTAGCTTACGTCGACCTTCGCACCGAGAGCCCTAAAGCCCTTCAGATGAAGGTCTATGGGGCGTGAGCCTATGGCGCAGCCTCCGGGGAGCGCAACCTCCGCCCGTTTGAATTTTCCAAGCAGTGCTCCGAGAAGATAATAAGAAGCCCTTATCTTCTTGATGTATTCATAATCAACATTCAGTGTAGTGATACATGATGCGTTGATGACTACCCTGTGCGCCTCGGGACGGTCGATATGGGCTCCTATCCCTTCGAGCGCTCCAAGCATCACATTTATGTCCCTGACATCCGGAAGATTGTCTATCACTACGGTATCGTCAGTCATCGCGGCTGCTGCGAGGATCGCGAGGGCCGCGTTCTTCGCGCCGCCTATTGAAACCTCGCCAGAGAGCGGAATGCCGCCTCTCATCACAAACTGTTCCATTGCCCCTCCGTGCTTTTGAAAGCTTGAATGAGTGTCTTTTCGTTTTTAATTTGAAGCCTTCTGGGTAAAGGCGACCTCCTGAAGGCTCAGCTTCTCCCAGAGCTTTTCATCCAAAGTAAAGGTATAACCTTCCTTCCATCCGTCAACGACCTCTCTGTAATGGTCGCTGCGGGCGGATGAAACGAGGGTATTCTTTTTGTTTTCAGTGGCTTCTTCATCAAGGAGTTTGTCCATCCTGACCACATAATATCCGTCGGTGCCTTCTATGGCCTTTGAGATCTCGCCTTCCTTCAGGCTCTTTGACTCATTGATGACATTTTCGGGAAGTATCATCCCTTCGAATGTGGAATCCGCTTTTGTATAGGAGAAGGACTTTACCTCACCGGAAAGCTCCCCGGCCTTTGTCTCGTAATTTGCTGCGCCGGCAGCGGCAAGATCCTCGGCATTCTTCTTTGCAGCGGCCTTGTCCTCATCTGACATGGGTGTCTCAGTCCCGTCAGAACCGGTAGTGCCTTCGGTCGAGAACCTGACATAGGAAACAGTGGACTGCTCTGTCTCGGCAGCGGTGAAATCCGTCTTTGCCTCAGAGTAGATCTCATTCTGTACCTTTATCGCGTAAGCCATGTTTGTAAGGAAATCAGCAACGTACTGCTTTGATGCACCAAGCTTTGAAAGACCGTTCTCGGTATTTGCCTCCAGGAATTTGTTCGTGTATTCCTCAATCTTCGCGTTGTCATCCTCAGTAAGTGTCACAGAGTAATCCGAAGCGTGCTGCCTGATAGCCCACTGTTCCTCGATCTGGTCGATAACCTGGCTTTTCACGTTTTCTTCGAGAGTCGTGCCGTTCTGCTGGATGTCGCTTGACCACATGTTCTCGCCGTAATAAGGCTTGTAATTAACGTCGTACTGCGCCTTGTAATAATTCGCCACAAAATTTGCGTAGCCGTATTCTATGGAATCACCCGTATCAACCTTTATGAGAGCGGCCTTGGGATTTGCCCCGCAGCCTGTCAATGATAATGTAAGTGCAAGCGCAGCCGCTGCAACTCCCGCTGCCGCCTTCTTTTTCGAAAACATTGTAACCTGTCTAACCTCCGAATAATGATCTGTGAGTTGTCCGTGGCGGCTTCGCCGCCACGGACAACTCACAGATTATAACTTTAATGATACCAGTTCGTCAACTATCTTCCACGGAACAGCTGCTACGTCATCCTTTGAGAGCCGGTTGTTCTTTCCCGCATCAAATTCAAGCAGAGGTTTTTTCGGATCGGGCTCAAATGAGAGATAGGGCGCGTTCTTTTCAAGAAGCTCCGGTATCCTTGCAACATCAAGCGCAGCCTTTTCGTAAAGGGCGAACCGGAAGACTTTCCCGATCTGCTTTATATCCGTGACATAGGCTTCATTCGCGCGGGTTCGAAGGATCGCTATATCCATGAGCCCCATTACCTCTCCGGGTATATCCCCGAACCTATCTATAAGCTCGTCTACGACCTCGGATCTGTCATCCTCGTCCCGGATGCCGGCAATCCTCTTGTAGGCTTCAAGCTTCTGGCCGGGATCTTTGATATAGTTGTCCGGGATGAAGGCGTCTATGGAAATATCTATCGTTGTATCAAAGAAGGAAACCTCTCCTTCACCCTTTTCCCGGGCTACTGCCTCAGAGAGCATCTTCACGTAGAGGTCATAGCCGACGGCCGCCATATGGCCGCTCTGGGCCTCTCCAAGAAGGTTTCCGGCGCCCCTGATCTCAAGGTCTCTCATAGCCACCTTGAATCCGCTTCCGAGCTCCGTAAACTCCCTGATAGCGGAAAGCCTCTTCTCTGCGATCTCCTTTAGCATCTTGTCCTTTGTATACATGAGGAAGGCATATGCGGTACGGTTCGACCGTCCGACGCGGCCCCGAAGCTGATAGAGCTGCGAAAGCCCCAGCCGGTCAGAATCGTGGATGATGATGGTATTCACATTTGAGATGTCGAGGCCTATCTCTATTATCGTTGTTGAGACAAGGACATCGATACGGCGGTTGATGAAGTCCGACATTATATTTTCAAGCACTGTCTCCGGCATCCTGCCGTGGGCGTATTCGACATTCGCGTCCGGAACAAGCTCCTTGATCCTGTCAGCGACATCGGCGATATCCCTTATCCGGTTTATGACATAATAAACCTGACCGCCGCGGGACAGCTCGCGCTCTATCGCTTCCCTCACTATCTCGGGCGAGCGCTCCATAACGAAGGTCTGGATGGGAAGACGCTCCTCCGGCGCCTCCGAAAGAAGGCTCATATCCCTGATCCCCACAAGGCTCATGTGAAGGGTACGGGGGATCGGAGTCGCTGAAAGTGAGAGCACGTCAACGTTTCGCCTCAGCTTCTTGATGGTCTCCTTGTGGCGCACGCCGAAGCGCTGCTCCTCGTCTATGATGAGAAGGCCGAGATTCTTGAAACTCACATCTTTTGAAAGCACCCTGTGTGTCCCTATCACTACATCGCAGGTCCCATCGGAAAGCTCTTTTGCGGTCTTTTTGTTCTCGGCATCGGTGCGAAAGCGGCTCATCATCGAAACCGAGACCGCGAAGGGCTCCATCCTCTCCCTGAAGGTGTTGTAATGCTGTTCACAGAGTATCGTGGTGGGACAGAGATAAACGACCTGCTTCCCGTCGATCACCGCCTTCATCGCTGCGCGAAGCGCCACCTCAGTCTTACCGAAGCCGACGTCGCCGCAGATCAGGCGGTCCATTATCTTTGAACTCTCCATGTCCGCCTTTACTTCCTCGATCGCAGTCATCTGGCTCTCCGTCTCCTCGTAAGGGAAGGTATCCTCAAACTCGCGCTGCATTTGACCATCTTTGCTGTAGGCAAAGCCCTTTTCATTCTGACGCGCTGCGTACAAAGATACAAGATCCTTTGCGACATCCGTGACTGCTGCCCTGACTCTTGCCTTGGTCTCGCCCCACTCCTTCGAATTCAGGGAATTCAGCTTCGGCTTCGTTCCCTTCTCCCCTGTGAGAGTGTATTTTCCTATCCTGTCGAACTGGGTCGCCGGGATATAGAGTGTGTCACCCTTTGCGTAGCTTATCTTGATGCAGTCCTTCACAATGCCCATGGCTTCGATCTTTTCCATACCGCCATAGATGCCGAGACCGTAATTCTCATGGACCACATAGTCTCCGATGGAAAGATCCCTGATGGAGCGCAGCCTCTCGCCTCCCGTAAAGCGCTTGATGCGGCGTCTTTCAGAGCTCTTCAGCCGCCCGAATATGTCATTTTCGGAAATGAAGGCCCAGCGCGCGCTGTCAAAGACAGCCCCGGAAATAAGACCTCCAACCGTCACGACAACCTCTCCCTCAACCATGTCCTTTTCACGGTCCTCTGTATAGGAGCAGTTTACGCCATTATCCCTCATATCCTCCGAAAGCTTCTTTGCCCGGGTCCTTGAAGGACAGACTATGACTGTCTTCCACCTGTTCTTCCTGTATTTTTGAACATCCTTCAAAAATAAGGAAAAATCCCTCCTGAAGGAGACAATGCCCTCCGTGTGCATGAAAAAGCGGGCAGAGATATCAAGCCCTCCCTTCTTCCCGGTGAGATCCAGCATCGAGAGTGTGAGGGCGCGCTTATTATTCAGTCTTGAAACAATATCCCTGCCGGTGAATATCAGATCCTTTTGAAGGGGCATGGAGTCTCCGGTCTCAATGCGCCTTTTCGTCGCATCCGAAAACTCTTCTGACGTGAGAGAGATCGACTCCTCTATCCTTGCCGGCTCGTCTATGACGACGAGGTCATCGTCCGAAAACCAGTCAAGAAGCGATACTGTCTCAACCGGAAAGTAAGGCAGATAGGTCTCGATCACGGAATCCTCGATACTGTAGGCATCACTGTCATCTATGGCATCCGCCTTCTGCTTCACCCTGAAAGCTTCCTCTGTCATCTGAGCGCCAAAAAGTTCATCATAGCGCTCTCTCATGGCCTTAAGAAGGCTCTTCTTCCCTTCGGCCCTGTCCTCGTTTGTAAGGACAAATTCCCCCGCGGGGCAGATCGTAAAACTTTCAATCTTTTCTATGGATTTCTGGGACTGAATATCAAAAAGCCTTATGGAATCTATCTCATCGCCAAAGAACTCGATCCTCACGGGATTTTCCATGGAAAGTGCAAACACATCGACTATGCCGCCCCGGGACGCAAACTCGCCGGGTCCCTCTACCTCGGCCACACTCTCATAGCCGTTCTTCACAAGGAAATGAAGGAGGGCATCCTCTTCAACGGTTGCTCCGACCTCGAGTAGAAGAAAGCCCTTTTTGAACTCCTCTTTCTTTGAAAGCCTGTTGAGAAGCGCTTCGGCGCCTGTGAAGACGGTCAGGGGCTCATCTGAAAGAAGGCGGGAAAGGACGCTTACCCTCTCCTTTGTGATCGAATTTGAGCGAAGATCGGATTCATAAAAAAGGAGATCCTTTGAAGGGAAGTACAGGACATTTTTGTCAAAACACTGATACTCCTCAGCCCTCTCCTTTGCCCTTTTTGAGTCTGAGCAGATGATAAGACGGCGCAGAAAGTCCGAAGACATAGCATATGAAACCATGCCCTTGGCTGCGTCCGTGATCCCGGAGAACGATATTATTTTTTTTCGTTTGTCGAGGAGTGCGTCACGCGCTGTCTTTGCTTCCGAAAGCGAGAGCACGCACTCCCTGAACAGATCTGCCATTATTGTTCCTGTATATCGCCGTTGAAGCGGTTCATCGCTTCGTCGACGCCGCGTGCTATTATTGTTTCCACTGCATCTGCAGCCCGCTCGAATGCGCTTTCGAGGGTCTGCCTTTCCTTCCTGTCATTTCGCCCGAGGACAAAGGATATCATGTCCTGCCCTGCGGGAAGCTTTCCCGCGCCTATCCTGATTCGGATGAAGTCTTCAGTCCCAAGGTTTTTGATGATATTCTTCAGCCCGTTGTGGCCGCCTGCAGAGCCCTTTTTCCTGATCCTGATCCGGCCGGCGTCAAGTGCCACGTCGTCGGAGATCACTATGAGCTCCTTCACGGGATCTGCCTTGTAATAATCAAGGAGCGGCCTTATCGCCTCCCCGCTCAAGTTCATGAAGGTCTGGGGTTTTACCAGGAGCACCTTCTCGCCGGATATGACGCAATTTGCCGTTTTTGAGCGAAATTCGCTCTTTGAAAGCTTTGCCGAATACCGCTTTGCTATGACATCTACCGCGTCAAAGCCTATATTATGCCTTGTATGTCTGTATGAAAGACCGGGATTTCCAAGCCCCGCAACCACGTACATTATCTTTTTTCCTCACAAAGAAAAGGGGGTTGACGATTTACGCCCTGCCCCCTTTTTCAACAATGCGCCATTATTGTACTACGCCTGTATATCAAGCCCCTGCGGTCTCTCCTGCCCCCTCAGGAAATTCCTCTTCGTATTTCTTCAGGATCATCTCCTGAAGCTTTTCGCGTACGTTTGATCTGATGGGGTGAGCAATGTCCTTGTAATCGCCGTCTGTGCCTTTTCTTGAAGGCATTGCGATGAAAAGTCCCTTGTCGCCGTCGATGATCTTGATATCGTGTACAACGAACTCGTCATCGAAAGTAACGGATACGACCGCCTTCATCTTTGACTCTTTTTCCATCTTTCTGATCCTGATGTCTGTAATCTGCATGATAACTGCCTCTCCTTCTATTGCTGAAAAATTATAGCATTCTTTGTTTCTCTTTGGTCCTGTCTCAGACCCCGTATCTGTTCTGGCGTTCAAACACAACCTTGATCTCGTTCTCCCCGATATAATTCTGGTCGGAGAGAAGCGTCTCGTTTGATTCGACAATGCAGTTCTCCACGTGAACATTGTCTCCGACATAGGCCCCGTTAAGAATAATGGAATTCTTCACGGTGCTGTTGTTCCCGATGAAGACTCTCTTGAATATCACCGAACCCTCAACGTTTGAATTGATGATGCATCCCGAACCGATAAGGCTGTTCTTCACATTCGAGCCTACATTGAACTTCGCCGGCGGGAGATCAGCTGCCTTTGAATATATGGTAGGCTGCTCACGGAAAAAGAAATCCTGAACCTCCGGCTTCAAAAAGTCCATGTTCGTCTTGTAATAGGACTCGACCGTTGAGATATTTGACCAGTACTCCTCAAGCATCCAGCCGTAGATCTTCTTCATACCCTTGTAGCGGACCAGGATGTCGGTAACGAAATTGTACCTGCCCTCGCGGTTGCACTGTTCAAGGAGCTCTATGAGCTTTCTTCTCCTGATGATGTAGGTGCCTGTGGATACGATGTTTGAGTGAGCCATCATGGGCTTTTCCTCAAAATCGGTAACAAGCCCGTCCGCATCTATCTTCACTGTTCCGAAGCGGCTGATATCCTCGTCCTCAGGAACTCTCGCGCAGACTATCGTGATATCCGCCTGCTTCTGTACATGATACTCAAGCACCGGTGCAAAGTCCATCTTGTATACACAGTCACCGGAGGAGATCACTACATAAGGTTCATGGCGCCTCTTTAAGAAATCGATGTTCTGCCACATCGCGTCGGCCGTCCCCCTGTACCACCAACTGTTGTCTGCTGTAACCGTTGGTGTGAAGAGGAAAAGACCTCCCTGCTTTCTTCCGAAGTTCCACCACTTGGCTGAATTAAGGTGCTCATTCAACGATCTCGCGTTGTACTGCGAGAGCACCGCCACCGTCTGGATCCCGGAATTTGTCATATTTGAAAGTGAAAAATCGATACTCCTGTAGCTGCAGGCTATGGGCATCGCGGAGATCGCCCTCTTTTCGGAGAGATTTCTCATCCTCTGTGAGTTTCCGCCTGCAAGAATGATTCCCAGTGCCTTCATGCCACATCACCTGCCTTAATAATATAGCCGCCGCTTTCAAGCGTGCCATCCGGATAATCAGACTCATCGGTAACTCCGCGGATCGCGGTATTCTTTCCGATAGTAACATTTGCGGGAATTATCGACCTGTTCCCTATAGTAGCAAGACCGAAGCAATAAATAGAGGCATTCAGCTTGGATTCCGCCTCCTCGCCCACACCGATCTTTGTATTCTCTCCGACCTCGCAATCCTGGGCTATTATCGACTTCTCGACATAACAGCCCTTCCTGATGATGGTATCCTTCATGATAATGGAATCACGTACGACAGCGCCCTCTTCTATCACAACACCGGCAGAAACCACTGAATTCGTGACCTCACCGCATATGCGGGTCCCGGCGCCGATTATGGATTTTGAGACCTTTGCTTCCTTTCCGAGGAATGAGGGCTCTATCAAAAACTGCTTCGTGTAGATCTTCCAGAATTCCTCGTAAAGGTTGAATTCCGGGATCAGATCTATGAGCTCCATGTTCGCCTGCCAGTATGAGCCAAGCGTCCCGACATCCTTCCAATAGCCATTGAACTCGAATGCGAATATCCTCTCGCCCTTCTTGTGGCAGTAAGGAATGATGTGCTTGCCGAAATCGCAGTTGCTCTGATCCTTCAATGCTATCAGAGCCTCTCGAAGCTGCGGCCAGCTGAAGATATAGATACCCATCGAAGCGAGATTCGACCTCGGATGCTCAGGCTTTTCCTCAAACTCCGTAATGCGGTGGTTTTCATCCGCTATCACTATACCGAAGCGGCTCGCTTCCTCAATGGGAACGGGTATCGCCGCAAGAGTGACATCCGCCTGGTTCTGCCTGTGGAAATCAAGCATGGCCTCATAGTCCATCTTGTAAATGTGATCTCCCGACAGAATCAGTACATAATCCGGATTGTAGCCGTCTATGTACTGCAGGTTCTGGAAGATGGCATTCGCGGTACCTGAATACCACTCACTGTTGTCAGACTTTTCATAGGGCGGAAGGACGGATACTCCCCCGTCGTTCCTGTCGAGATCCCACGGAATACCGATCCCGATGTGCTGATTCAATGCGAGAGGCTGATACTGTGTAAGGACGCCAACTGTGTCGATCCCGGAATTGATACAGTTCGAAAGCGGAAAATCGATGATCCTGTACTTGCCTCCGAAAGCGACTGCCGGCTTTGCGACATCGGCCGTGAGTACGCCGAGACGCGATCCCTGTCCCCCCGCAAGGAGCATGGCAATCATTTCTTTGTGCATCATGTCGCGTCACCTCTATTCATTGTGCAAAAGTAATATGAGTTCTTTGTTTCCTCTGCCGCTGAAGACGCCGGTCAGCGGAAACTATCCGGAGGCATTATAACACATTCTATAAAAATACTTCAACATCGGAATGTTTTTTCGGTAAAAATTGCCTACGGACCGTTATTGGCAGAGGTTATGGTGACGGCACGCACGTTACAAATATCCCTCCGGCAGCTGCGAAGGCATCTGCCGCATCATTCATCCCCATCTTTTTCGTTCTGCCCGTGGAAGGCTCAAAGAGGATCACATTCTTCGGATCAAAGCCTGTGATCACGGTATAATTCCTCGTTCCGTCAGTATCTATGTACTCCGCGTAGACAACCTCACCGTGATCTACATAGTAAAGGGCCTGTGAGAGTGCGATCCCGTAGAAATTCAGCACCTTCCTGTCCCTTAAGACAGATGAAGCAATATTCGAAACCGACATACCCGATCCGAGCATTGAGGAAACATCCACATTCTGGCCCGAGGCCGAGAGCATCACTGAAAGAGCTGCTGCCTTTTCATCATCGTAATCGTTCCTGTGAAGAGCAGTTGAATTGTCGGCATAAGATCCTCTTCCCCTGCGCCATATCGTGTTCTGGGAATTGTCTATGACTATGCCCATTTCCATGTCAGCCCTTTTCACTGCCTCGCTGACATCGACCGTTGACAGCACGATATTGCTTCCGACATAGACGAAGTACTGATCCGGGACCTGAGAAGTCTCGATATTGATGATCTCGTCCTTTGAAAGAAGGACTACAGGCGCCCTCGCAAGAGCGATCGCAGAGGAAGACTGGGGAGCTGAGGCCATTACGAGGTAAGCCACCTCTCCAACCCCTTCCACAGAGCGTCTCTCAAGGCTTACAGCCCTGTTTGCCTTTACATCGCTGGCCCGAACAGTATCATCCTCAACGGAAATGAAGCTTCCGTCCTCCCTCTTCTTCACCCGAAACAGCGTAAGCATTGAATTGTCTGTCTTCAGAAGACCGGTGACATAGATATCCGGCTTCTCATAGGTGAGAAGCGCGTTTTCAGAGGCAGACGAAACAGGTACTATTGAAAGGCGGTACATGGGATAGACAGTCGCCCCTGCGGCAGTCTCATAGACATCAGAAGTCCTTGTCTGGCCGTAGACGAGGTCATCCTCCATGAATGCAAGAGGGCGAAGGAACTCACCCTCATCAGGACTTATCACCCTTCCGGTCTTTGACTCAAGGTCGAGTATCACTATCTCGCCTGTCCGTTCGTCCCCCTGACCTTTTGAAGAACTGATCCCGAATGCCTTGTCCGAAAGCACTCCTCCGGGAAGGGCAAGATACCTTCTCGAAGCCGAGACTGCATAATCTGCGCCCGGGAGTGCCTCAGTCAGAATATCCACCTTCAGGGTGTCCAGGTCCACATGGACAAAGGAGCCGTCAGCCATGATATAGAAATCATCATTTGAGGAACGGTATATAAGCTCCGAGAAATTCGCCTTCAGAACCTGGAAGGAGCGCTCCTGTGCTATGAAGGCCTGCTCCGTCACGGCTCCTGTGACTCCGTCATACCTCATCACGTCTATCCCGCAGCGCCCCTCATGGGTCCCGGAATTCATATAGCCATATATGACAAAGACCATCGTGCCGTTCTCGTCTATCGAAAGAACCTTTATTGCATGCTCCTCCCGCATAGTCCTCGCATCGGGAAGGCTCCCGTCAGGGGTAAAGGAGAATACCGTCGTGATAGTGCCATTTAAGGCATCATATTCAAACAGCTCTCCGTTCTGAGAGAATGCGGCAATCAGCCCTGTATCGTTTGCAAGATAATCATAATCCCGAGGCACCACACCGAGAGTCAGCCTGTTCCCGTTCACACGGTCACTGCCCGGCGTGAACCTCTCCGTCATCCTCCTCTGATAATCAAGCAGGAAAAGTCTCGACGTGCCGTAACGTACCTTGAAGTACTCTTCTACGTCATATTCCTTCGCCCCGTCGCTCATCCTGTACTCGAAGGTAAGGGCACAGTAATCACTGCTCACTTCGTTGAAGCATACCACGGCCGTATTTGCCTCATTTCCGACAAAACCTTCCCAGGCCACCTCGGCTGCGGTTGAGTTGATCGAAACATCGGCAAGTCCCGAAGTGTCCGTGAGAGCCGCATCAGGAACGGGCTCAAGATAAGGAGCCAGTGGCTCGGCATCGTGTGCGAGAGCCTTCTTCCTGAAATCCTCCGCAAATGCCAGTATCTCTGTGACATGAGCGTCTCTCGGCATTATTATTCTTGTGTAAAAATACAGAGGACGGCCGGAAACCTGCAAAGTCAGCGTGAAAAGGTATTCAGCCCCGTCCGAAAGAAGGTTCTCAAGCTCGGGCATGAGGGTGACTATGCCATTTTCCTCTGTGGGAATCTCTGCGATCGAGGTCTCTGCTATCTTTCGCTCTGTGTCGAGGGATCTGATCTCATAAGAGGCCTTTTCCACCTTGTTTCCGAAGGTCTCTATTCTGATAGGGAGCACGCGGCTATCATCAAGAGGTATCACCGCGTCTCTCATATAGCAGGTATCCATCGGGCTTATGTAGGCAGGCAGGCTCTCAACCTGGCGTCCGCAGGCCGTCATTGAGACTATGGGCAGCGTTGCGCCGCCTGCTCTCGTGGTAGTCTCGCCTCGTTTGATATTCAATAGAAATGTAAAAAGAGCAAGGGAACCGAAGAACACTGATACGATCAGCAGAAACTGCCGTATCAGCCACTTCGGTATCCCCTTCCTTCGAAATGTAAGATTCAATTTTTTCCTGCTTTGTACTTTTCGAGCAGCCTGTTGATCCTGACTGAAGGCTCAAGGAGCGAGGAAAGGCTGCAGTCATGGTTTAATGTGTCGATGATGAGCGCTATGTATTTTGACATATCACAGCTGATGTAATAATCCCTTGAAAGAAGCTCAGGCGACTGATATACGAGGTTCGTGGTCACGACCTTGTAGATCACGCCTTCCTCAACCGCCTTGTCAAAGGAATCAAGACCGCTTGTGAAGAGGCCGAAGGTCGCTACCGCAAATATCCTTCCTGCCTTCCTCTGCTTCAGCTGGCGCGCCACGTCTATCATTGACTCTCCGGAGGCTATCATATCGTCTATGATGATCACATCCTTGCCCTCAACATCATCTCCGAGGAACTCATGGGCGACTATGGGATTGCGGCCGTTGACTATCTTTGAATAATCACGTCTCTTGTAGAACATACCCACATCCACGCCGAGGACGTTTGCCATATAAACCGCCCTGTCCATGGCGCCCTCATCCGGGCTTATGATCATAAGGTGGTCGGGATCGATCTCGAGATCCTTCACCTTCTTGCATATGCCCTTAATGAACTGATACGCAGGGCGTATCGACTCGAAGCCGTGAAGCGGAATTGAATTCATGACTCTTGGATCATGCGCATCAAAGGTAATGATATTGTCAACCCCCATCGTCACGAGCTCCTGAAGTGCCACAGCGCAGTCGAGGGACTCTCTCTGCGACTTCTTGTGCTGGCGCGACTCGTATAGGAAGGGAAGGATCACGTTCACCCTCTGAGCCTTCCCCGCAATGGCGGAGATCACGCGCTTCAAGTCCGCGTAATGATCGTCGGGCGACATATGGTTCTCGTTACCGAAGATCTTGTAAGTCAGAGAATAATTCATGACATCTACAAGGATATAGATATCAAGCCCCCTGATGGAATCACCGAGGGTTGCCTTTGCCTCGCCTGAACCAAAGCGCGGACACTGGGCTTCTATGATGTAGGTATTTCCGGCGTAGTGCTCCCTGTCATATGTGTCGAGATGATCTATGGGTCGGTCCGATCTCCAGTCCACAAGATAATTGTCGACCTTCTTTCCTATCGCCTTGATGCTCTCAAGGGGGATAAGGCCAAGGGGCGCTACAGGGCGCCTGGTTATGAAATCCTCGTCGATGTTTGCTGGCATATTCTGCTCCTTTTCCTAAACAGACAGCGTTGTTTTTATTGTAAGCGGAGGTCGGGTCCCGTCATCCTGACGAACTGATAATTCCCGGCTATCCGTGACAATACCCTTTCGTTATAACATTCTGCGATATCAGAAGGAAAGAGGTTTGTGGAGATCACAGTCCTTCTCTCGGAAAGCAGACGCTCATTGACTATGCGATAGACCGCGGAGACGACAAAGCTGTTTATGAGCTCCGTCCCGAGGTCATCTATGATGAGAAGCGAAGTCTCCATCACACCCCTGAAAGGCCCGTCTATATGCTTGAATTCGGAATCCGAGGCAATGTCCATGAATTCCGGTGCAGTAAGATATATTACGTTAAGCCCCCTGTCAAGAGCCTCTTTTGCTATGCAGTGGGAAAGAAAGGTCTTTCCCGTACCCGTTGTGCCGTATATAAGAAGATTTCTCCGGGCTTCCGAAGAAGGAGAAAGAAACCGTTTTGCGGTCTCAAGCGCTTTTTTTGCATTCTGCCTTGGCGTAAGGCCTGTCTTTTCATCAACTCCCTCGTCGGAAAAGACTGAAATATCAAAGGTTTCAAAGTTGTGCACCGAAAAAAGCCGCCTCTGCCGATCCTGCGAAAAGACGAGATCGTACTCGAGCTGCCTGAAGCAGGAGCACTTTTCCCCGTCGGGAAGATAGCCTGTATCTTCGCATTTCTCACATGAATATCTCGTTTCAAGATAATCCGCGGGAAATCCGCCCTGTAAAAGAAGATCCGTCTTTCTTTGGGACGCAGTGGACAGGAAGCTCTCAAAGTCCGCTCTCGCCCTCTCATCTCCGGCTATGTATCTCTTTACGGAGTCTGCGCCTCTTTTTGAAATATCATCAAGGAGCTTGCCCAATTCGGGGAGTTTCTCTGCGACCTCCCTTCGGCGTTCAAGCGCCGAAAGCTCAGCCCTGTTCCTTCGCTCGTCCAAAACCGCCTTTACGGTCTCATACTGCTCATTTGTAAGCGGCATTGATCTGATCCTCTCATGACTGGTTCAAAAGCCTTGCCTCAAGCTCATCAAAATCGTATTTCCTCTCAGGGAAGTTCGACTGCTTCCTCGCAGTGCCTGACTTTCTGATAGTGAGCTCCGTGCCGTAGTTCTTCGGCTTCTGACGCTTCCTGTCATTTTCCTCTATCATCTCAAGAGTTGAGAAGCCCTTGTCATGCCAGCTTTTCAGCATGCTCTCAGCATAGGGGAAGCTGGCCTTTCCGGCTGAAAGTATGGTCCTTCGGCATGCTTCAAGGATAATAGAATCCGAAAAACCGTATTCCTTCGACCAGCGCTCGATATATTCGCATTCGACCGGAGCAAGACTGCGACCCGTTATTCCAAAGGCCTTTGCAACCGTTCTCATCGTGGAGGAATAAACCTTCCCTCCGGATTCAGCCTCTTCAGGAGTCTTGTAGCCCGCCTGGGACCACTTCCTTGCAACCGCGTCCATATAGGAAAAATCGGCATGTTCCGACTCAATACAGGATTCGATAAGATAAGATATGAGTTCCGGCGACATCAAAAGATCCTTGTGCCAGGAATAGAATTTCTGTGTCTCAGTAGGCGAGAGCGGGCGTTTCATATAGAACTCAGTGCATTTGAGAACCTCCATCAGGTCCTCTTCAAGCGAAAGCCCCTTTTCTATCTCGCTGGGAGCCGCCTCTTGCCTCTCTGAAACGTCTGGCCCCGGCTTTTTCCTTTCTTCATTGAAAGAAAGACCGCCGCCGGAAAGATCCATCATACTGATCCCGGTGAGGCCATGACGGGAATCGAATTCCAGGCAGACAAGCCCCTTCTTCTCCCAGAATCTGAGTGCACGGGTGATATCGCGTTCTGTGTGTCCAAGGAAATCCGCCATCTCTGATACTGAAAATGAAGGCTCCTCCTTTGTCAGGCTCCGAAGAAGATAGAGATATACCTTCACGAATTCCCCGTCGGCTCCTGCCATATATTCATCTATGAAAACATCCGGGACAGCCGTGGTACGGCTCTTCAGACTTATCATCCGAAGCCTAATGTCGTCCATGTGATAAAAACCTCCTCCGTAAAGGACAGGCGAAAGACAATGACCTGTCCCTGTGACGAAACGGAGTATAGCACAGGAGGATTGATCTGAAAAGCCTGAAATTAAGAGCAGGAGCGGTTTACAGCCATTTCCGTGAAACTGTCGATAATGTTCTTAAGTCCATTAAATGTGATAATTTCAAAGAAAAAATATCCACAGGAAGGCGATGTTTCACCGGCTTTTTCCTGTGGATAATGTTGATTCATGTATCTGACGTGATGTCATCCGCTATTTTTACGACATCTCCGGCCCCCATCGTTATCAACAGGTCGCCGTTCATAAGAGTTTGCGAAAGAAATTTTTTTATTTCCTCAAATGTATCGAATGCGTATACTTTTTTGCCCTTTTTTTGGAGCGCGTCTCTGATATCGGTGGAATGGATTCCGTAAACATCCTTCTCCCTCGCCGAATACACCGGCGCAAGGACCGTGATATCCGGCTCCGAGAGCACCTCTACGAAGTCGTCGAAGAAATCTCTGGTCCTCGTATAGGTATGGGGCTGGAATACGACTATGAGGCGCTCGTGTGGAAGCCTCCTCGCAGCCGCAAAGGTCGCCCTCATCTCCGTCGGATGGTGGGCGTAGTCATCTATCACTGTCGCGCCCTTGTAATATCCCCTCATCTCAAAGCGGCGGTTCGCTCCCTTGAAGGAGGAGAGCCCCTTTATTATCATTTCATCCGAAAGGATAATGTCGTCTGAATCGGCGCAGATCGCCTTCACCGCAGCTATGCAGGAAAGCGCGTTTGAAATGTTGTGGTCCCCGGGAACCGATAGCGTGACGCGCTCCATCTCCTTTCCCTTGTATACAGGGATAAAGGATGGACAGCCGTTTTCCCCGTAGGAAATATTCCTCGCCGTCACATCCGGCGACTTCTTTTCATCAAGAGAAAAGGTAATGACGTCACGGTCGGAAGAAAGCCCTTTTGTAAGCTCATTATAATCCTCTATGTCGGCGCTTATCACGACTGTGCCGCCGGGCTTGACATTTCCTATGAAATCGGAAAATCCCTGTCTGACGTTCTCGAGGGTCTTGAAAAAGTCGAGATGCTCGGCCTCCACATTGAGGACCACAGCCACCTTCGGGAAGAAGGAAAGAAAGCTGTTCGAGTATTCGCAGGCCTCGGCAACAAAGCGGTCAGAGTTTCCCACAAACACATTCGAGCCTATGGAAGGGTCGACAGCGCCTACCGTGACGGTTGGGAGGTTTTCTTTGTCCTGAAGCAAAACCTCCGTGATCATCGAGGTCGTGGTGGTCTTCCCGTGGGTACCGGCTATCGCTATTGAATTTTCATAATCCGCCATAATAGAGCCGAGGAGATCGGCCCGGCTTATCATATGGAGCCCGCGCGCTTCACACTCCGCAAACTCGGGATTGTCGGGATGGATGGCCGCTGTATAGACAACGAGATCAATGTCCCTGTCCTTCACATTTGAAGCATCCTGAGGGTACATAATAACGGCGCCTTTTTTTGAAAGCTGCTCAGTGAGAGGCGACGGCGCCCTGTCAGAGCCTGAGACAGTGAAACCTCTTTCCATCAGGATCTCGGCGAGACCGCTCATTGAGATCCCTCCGATGCCGATGAAATGGATCCTGAGAGGTTTTTTCAGATCAATAATATGAGCTGGCATTATCTTTCCTTTTTCAGTCGTCGAGTCTCTCTTCTCTCTTTTGCTTTACAATAACGGACTTCTTTCTCCGGCCCACTATGATGAGCGCAAGGCCTGCTGCCAAAACCGCTATCGCTATGATGAAGCGGGGGTCTATGTCTCCGTCAGCGGTCTTCGGCGTGGAGTCGGGGGTATGGGTTCCGCCGCCGCCACCGCCGTTGTAGTAGGTTCCGCCGCCACCGTTATAAGTGCCGCCGCCCGGATTTCTTCCATTGTCGGCAGCGCCACCCTGATTTGTGTTCCCGCCGGCATTTCCGCCGGCATTTCCGCCGCCGTTGCCGCCGGCGTTGCCTCCGGGAGTTGTTCCGCCCTGTCCCTGGTTGTTTCCGCCCTGTCCGCCTGAGCCCTGGCTCGAAGGGTCGGAGCTTGCAGGCTGCTGATCAGAGCTGCTCGGGGCAGCGGAGCTTGAGCCTGAGCTTGTATCAGGGCCGGGATCGGGACCGGGGTCGGGACCCGGATCGGGATCTACGGGGGTATCGAGGGAAACGAAGGGAATACCTCTCGAATCAGCATAATTCTGTGCTTCAGTGCCGTTATAGCCGTAGATCACTGCGGGAGTCCAGCCGCTCTGCCCGCCTATGGTCGCGACAGACTTTGGAATCCAGATCTCCGCTATGCCCGAGCCTGAAAAGGCGCCGTCAGCTATCGTAGTCACCCCTGAGGGTATCTCCAGCGAAGATATGCCGTAGCAGCCCGAAAAGGCACCCGAGCCTATGGTAGTGGCGCCGCTGTATATGCTTGCCGAGGAAGCCCCGAAGGGAACCCGGATGAGGTTTGAGCCGGATTTGTTGTAAAGGCAGCTGTTCTTGGATGAATAAACCGAATTTCCCGGATCCACAGCGATATTCGTAAGGTTGTAGGTCTCATCAAAGGCAGTGGGGTCTATGGATGAAACATTTGCCGGGATCGTAATGCCGGAAATGCCTGCGCCCTGAAAGGCCTGGCTCCCTATGGAGCTGACCGAACCCGGTATCAAATACGAGGAAAGGCTCCCGCAGTTGTAGAAGCACTGGGAAGGAATGGCTGAATAGGAACCGCCCGATACCGAAGAGAGGGAATTGCAGCCCGCGAAGCAGCCCGGCGCCAGTGATGTAATGGATGAACCTATTGAGATGGAGGTAATGTCAGGGTTTGTCGCAAAAGCGCTTGCCGCTATCGAATTCGCGCTTCCCGGCATTCCGGTGATGTTCGAGAGTCCGCCGGTATAGGCAGTGATGGTACCGCTGTCATCGACTATGAAGCCGTTTTCTTCAACAGCCCTAGAACTCTGGGCGACGATCACCCAGACAGAAAGCACTATTGATAGGGCAATAAGAAGCCAGCCTATCTTCGTTCCTTTTTTCATGTTTTTTATCTTCCCCCAAGCAGATGAAAAGAATTTCATGCCGGATCCCTCCGACTATAAGCCTTTTTCGGGCTTCCTGCCGAAAATTACGCACCGGATCTTTGCGCCCGCACATATATCCATTTCAGCCTGCGAACACAAGATATTGTGTATTTTATCACTACCTGACCCTACGCGCAACAATAAAGAGTCTTCCGTTGTCCTTGTAATCATCACAGGTAGATAATGTCAGGACCTGGTCGCCGGGAGAAAGCGAAAGGTCCTTTGGATATAGCGTCAGGTCCCTCACATTATCAACGAAGGCGTTCCATTCCGCCTGATTTCCTGCATTTATGAAATTGTAATACCGGTAGCTGCTGTCGTCCTGGTACTTCACCTCTGAAAGGCAGACAGCGACAACCTCATAGGTCCTGTGCTCAAAGATCGTGCTGAAATTGATGGTCCTGTGGCTCCTGTAGAAGTTCTCATCCTCATAGTATCTCTTCAGCGTCCCGAACATAAGCCCCGAATTCATGTCATGCCCGTATATGATGGTATTTGTGGTAGGATTCACGATGTCCGACCGGTAATCCACGAAGAGGGTACCGTTTGAGTCGGAATTTCCGTAGAAATCCCGCCGGAGATAATAGTCATTGTCGGTAGTCTGCACCACGACATAATCTATCTCTGTATCGGGAATAGTAAGCCAGCCCGCAGTATCGGGATTTTGCGCGTACAGCCCGGCGTAGTCCGGGAGAACCGTGAGCGTTGAGCGGTCCACCCTTATGTTCTGTCCGTAGATGTTCGTTACCCTGGTCTCGGTCCCGCCGGTGCCGCCGATAAGCCCGGCGTTCTCATTACTTTGGGGCGTATTTTCACCGCTTCCCGACGGCGTGTCTCCCGGTTTTGAAGCCTCACCGTAATCTACATTTGAATAACCGCCCTTTGCGATCGATTCCGCGACCTGCTTCCGAAGAGCCTCCGCCTTTCTTGCGCTCTGCACCTCAAGTATTTCCTGGCCGAGAAAGTAGACAAAGAAAAATGCAGCGACACAGGCCAGGGCTATCCCGAGCCACCTGGTCCAGCCTGTCCGCTTCTCCGCGTCATCCACTATCTTTTTGTCGTCTATCAGCCCCTTTGACTTTTCCGCGACTATGTCGGTGATATGCTGCGCGAACTGCTCGCCTATCGGGGAGCGGAAGACTATCTGACCGCTCCGGAGCGCCTTGTATATCTTCACGGCGGTCTCCGGGTCCGATACGTCAAGATTGTTCTGTATCACGGAGATCTTCTTCAGGTCCTCCTGACCGTCCCTGTATTCGTGGAAACTGTCAAAGGAGAATTCCCCTATTACATATTTTCTCGGGGTCTCAAAGGACGAAGATGAGGCAGCCTCCCCGAAGGAAGCTGCCTCATCTGTTGATCCGTTTTTTTCTACAAAGTCTGCCATGCCTTAATTAAAGCATTTTCACCTCGTTACCGCAACATATTTCGGTGTACCGTAGGTGATATTCCCTGCGGAATCCTTCACATATGCCTGTACGCCGACCACTGTGGGAACTGCGTCCCTCAGGGTCATAGTCGTTCTGCTCGTCTCTTCCTTTGTCATTCCGTTTGTATTGTAGAGAACCCTGTAGCCTGTCACATGCGGGCGTGCCGTCCAGGAAACTATCGTGCCCTCACTGGACTGTCTCGCAGTAACAGTCGCCATATCCGCGACCTTGATGGTGAACATGAACCTCTTCGTCCCGGTATAATTTCCTTTCCCGGTGACTGTGACCACTGCTGTTCCGGGGTTGACGTTGTTCGAGTAGCTTAAGCTGTAATCCCTCCCGGAGACCAGGGCTATAACATCACTTCCGGTCGCCACGGTACCCGAATAGGTCTTCCTGTCATAGGATACCGAGATGGGCGGCGTCAGGGCCTTTCCTGTGTAGATGTCGCTCGTCAGCTGTTTGATGTCGCAGGAGCTTATGTTCCTTTGTACGATCTTGTATGTAGCGGAAGGTCCCGCCACGACCGTTCCGTCATCGAGAGTGGCTTTTGATGTAATAGTGACAGTCGCGTTTGCGCTGACGCAGGCCGCCTTGTCCACACTGCTTGTAAAGGTGCACTCAAGCTTGTCTGCCGGGATCACCTGGTTTCCTTCGCTGTCAGCCGCGTAAACAGCGCTTTCCGCGGGTCCCGCGAATCTGCCGGAATATACATACTGCTGGCTGAAGCCGCGGAGTGTGAGGGACGAGACATCTCCCGACTCTCCGTATGTCAGATAAACGCTTCCGCTGAAATAACCAAGTCCGGTCACTACAACATTTCCGCCGCCTGTAGCCGTCTGGTCGAAGGGGATCACCCGAAGAGAATAATCAGTATCAAGTACCAGCTTCTCTTTTGCAAAGGTGACTGTTACTTCGGGATCCTTCTTTGTACCCGTGTAGATCGGTGCCTTCACCGAAACATTGCTTTCAGAAAGCCTTCCGTAGACCTCGTATTCGCAAGCATTGGTCGTGCCGAAGAGATTGCCCTGCCCGCTCACGGTAAGGGAACCCTTTCCGGGCTTCTTCACCTTTGAGGAGTCCGGAACTATGAGGTATGGCTTATACGCTGACGTTCCGTAGCTTATCTCAAATGGCCTTCCGTTATCATCGGTCCCGACAAGCTTGAAGATCGGTACATACGGGAATTTACTCTCGGGCACATTCTTGATCACCCCATTATCGCCTTCAGTAATCACAGGGGTCAAGTTTGAAATGTCGTAAGGTTCTATAAAGAAGATCTCCTTTGCACTTCCGGTATAATTTCCCTCCAACCACACATAGACATAGGCTGATCCTACATTTGTGTTGTTTCCGTAAGTTACGGTATAGTCTATATTCCGTGTCAGCTTTAAGCCTGAGCTTATGTCATAAACATTGATAGAGGGCTCCTGCTTCGAACCGTTGTAATGGCAGACATAATCAGCCGCTTCCACCTCACCCTGCCGTCCGTTGAAGGTGATCCGTATATCGCCGGTCTTGTTCGTTGCTGTGATCATGAAGGGAGGAGTGCCCTTCAACTCACCATAGTACCCGCCGTCAGGCTTTCCTACTATGACGGGGGTGTAGCTTCCCACCTTTTCAGGAGCATTTGTTTTGCCTCCTGCCCATTCGAATTCTATGGTGTCTTCGTAGGCGGTTCCTGCCTCAAGGATTTTTCCGTTGCACTTCACGGTAATTTTCGGGATCTTGGGTGTCCCGTCATAATCCGCTGTGTACTTATCATAGGTGATAGAAGCGTTGGCTATATCCTGCCCTATGGCAAAGTACCTTGTGAGGGTGCCGGTGTAGTTGCCGCCGGTGTAGTTGCCGCCGGCGGAGGCGGTTAAGGTCACTACTCCTGCCTTATCTTCCTTAGAACCAGCGTTCGTGTTGGTTCCATAGGTTACTTCAAAGCCGACCATCGCCTGGCCGTCTTTGTTGGTCCAGGCTTTCGCCACGCCTGCGTCAGGTTTGAGCCCTTTGTCTTCAAGCTTCACCGCCGGCTCTATCTTGCTTCCTGTCCATTTGAAGTTCGAGCTTTCGGAAACGATGCTCCCGGTATCAGGGTCATAAAGGGTAACTTCGAGCTCTTCAATCGAGCGCTGAGTGACCTCGTAGGTGAAGGTATTGGAGGTACCTTTATAATCACCCTCTGTTGCGCTTATGGTGATAGGATATGTGCCGGCATTTATGATGCTGTCAGGAACCGTCACTTCATAATCTGTACCTCTAACTAGGGTACATTCCCCATTTTTGACCACAAGTTTACTAAGAATAGTATCCTTCTGGTTCGTGCCATCATAAACGGATTTCAACAAGGAAGGATCTATACTTGCGTTATTAAGGTCGCCGGGAAGCTGTGTGATAGTAATAAAATTGGTCTCGTCTTTGTAATTACAATTACCTTCTTCTACAGCTTTAATCTTAACCTTATAGGTCGGATCAGGATCTCCGGCATTCTTTATTAAATACTGCTCAGCAGTCTTGTCATCGGGATATACTATCTTATAATCGGTGTCCTTCTTAAGGTTAACCTCTTTTCTGCCAATCGTCACTTTTACAGTAGGTTCTATAACTATACGGTTTCCATTGGAATCCTTTCCTCCGAAAGGAACATCGGAGAACTCAACTGCTACATCGTTGTCCGCAAGGCTTTTTTGCTCAATCACAAACTCCTTTGTCGCAGTTCCGCTATATCCGTTTTTCCCTTTGATAGTAACGATTGCCTTATTTCCCTCGGTGGTCGCATTAATATTGTTTGAATAGCTTACATCGAAATCCTGACCTTCGGTGAGCGGCCAATCCTTGCCATTCCTAGTATACGTGACTCCCAATACCGCGGGCTTCTTTTCCGTACCGTCATATACCTGTGTGGCGCTATCCAAAGTTATTTTGCATGTACCATCCTTAAAATCGCTACCTACTATGTAGAAATTGACAGTCTGGGAGCCCTTCGATCTTGGAGATTTGCTCTCTATTCTAACGGTCCCCGTTCCCGGTGATGTGACACTGTTAAATTTTATGTCATAATCGCCTTTTATCGTCTCTAAATAGATCTGCTTTCCTTCCACTTTTACACGTACATCGCTACTGCCTATAACAGGGTTGCCGGTGTATTCGAACTTATGCCCTGAAAGCTTCTTACCATCGCCTTCATATATTATCTCAATGTTTTTCTCTAGGTCGTAAACTATGGAGAAATCTTTGGAAATCGTGCCGGTATAGTATTTCGCGGTGTTCCCTTGCAATGTCATAGTATGTTTTGCAACATCCAAATAGCCACCTTCGGGTACAGTACTCTTGTCCTCATACTCACCATTGATGAGAGGGTACCCTCCGAACGTCAAGCTCGGCTGCACGTCTATAGTATCGCCGGTATAAGCGATCTCGGTACCATCTACCTTCACTCCACCAGCATAAAACGTAAGCTCTGCAGTGCTGATATCACCAAAGACTTCCACATAATAATACCGCTTTTCTTTCACCGGGGCATCGGTTGCAGCCTCTATTGTAATCAGTTTTTTCCCGACTGTGGCTATATCGTTATCGCTATTTATTCCGGTAACTATAGCTGTTAAATGCTCGCCGTACTTAAGCGTCCCGTTTGTCGAGCCGTCGCTAAGGGTAAGCTTCGTAAGATTAAAGCTCTCCCTTGTGCCGCCAGTTGCCGCATATGTAAGCCCACCATTACTATCTAATGTGAGCGGGAGGCAGTGATTTGAATCTGAATATGTGTCTGTAAGACCTAAGTTTGTCTTCTCAAAATCCGGTGTCTCGTCTTTTTTTATGTTTGCAATGATACTATAAGATACATCATCGTTAGCACCCTCGTAATTCCCTGTACCGCAGACCCACGCCGTGGCGTCAGTCCTGGGCTTTTGAACCATATCTTTATCTGCTTCAATATAGTAGCCGTCCTCTGTGGAACCTTTACTTGTATGTTTAAGGGAGGATCCGTCGACGCCGGTAACCAACAGATTTTTATCTGTGGGTGTAGGAAGCCCTGTGTTCTCTCCGTTATAAGTCACGCTAAAGGATCCGCGATCTAGAACAGTTGCTGTGAGTTTTGCGGTTGTAATGGTGAATTTCGAAATATTGTAGCCTGTGTAATGGCCGCCGTCGACTCCTTTGATGACGAAGGCATAGGTACCAGCCTTGGTGGGTTTTTTGCCATTAGCAAGCTTCGTTCCAATGATATCCAACGTGTCAGCAGTAACTTCTGACGGCTTAGGCAGAGCTGTGTCTTTTTCTATTTTGTAATACCCAACCAGTTCATAATCTGTCCCTTCCGAAAGGGTTGAACCTCCCATCGTGACCATATACTTCGGCTCCACAGAACTTCCGGTATAGGCATATTCCCCGTTTGAAGGTTCCAAGGTGATCTCCGCATCCGAAAGAGAGGCATTATCAAAATCGTATGCCACCCGGATTTCGGCTTCCTTATTTTTAATTGTTGTTCTGAGCCAGCTATCGTTAGTCGGAGTTACGATTATACGTTTGTCTTTATCGGTAGCACTTATCGTGCTCCCCTGTTCGAAGGTAAAGATATAGCTGAACGGGCATTCAAACGGGTCGGCATATGAAATCCCGTTGCCGAGCTCGGGAATACCCGTTCCCTGACTTTGAGACACGTGATCACTTGCTACAGGATTGTAGGATATCCAAAGGTTGGGATCCGCCGGCTCCGTAGTATACTTGTAAACCAACGGTGCGGAGGACTGCGCGGATGATCTGGTCAGGATTATCTCGTTTTGCCAGCCTGCCGTCCCGGGGAACTTTATTCTCTCATCGATCTTCGACTCCGAGCCCGGTGTTCCATCATCTCTCATTGTATATACTGAAAGCATGGATCCTATAACACCGTAACCGGTCCCTTCTATCGGGCTTCCCGGCACGACAGTGTATTTATATTCGATCCCGTTGCTATTTTCATTGTACCAGGTATCGCCTTTATCCTTTGCCTTGAAGGTCACGGTAACGGTAGTTCCTACCTTGTGCCTTGAAGTCGCATCATCAGGGCTGAAGAAAACTTCGTACTCTGACTCTGCCTTTTTGCCGTTTTGATAAAGCCCCTTTTCATAGGCAGGTCCGGTGATCACTGTACCATCCTTGGATGTCAGGATGAAATAGGGGTCATTATTTCCGAAATAAGTAAGCCTGTTCTCACCGTTCACTGTCTTTGTCCCCGCGGGGCCGTACATGGTGATGAAGACATTGTCGGAATTAAAGGGCGTTCCGATATGGAATTTCACCTTCTTTTTTCCCGTGTAAGAGCCTTTACCGGTGAAGGTCACCTCATAGTCATCTCCACATTTAGCCGGCACGGCCATAAC
>CAMVHB010000013.1 GCA_947167155.1 uncultured Lachnospiraceae bacterium
ACGCCCCTTGTGGACTTTCACCACAGACTGACGGCATGCCCGTCATACTAAAAAAAAAGGGGGCATCGCTCTTGCGATGCCCCCTTTATGCTATTCCTGCTCGCTCTTCAACTTGTTCAACTCCGATGTCGACCCCTCATACAAAGGATTGTATTCAACGGCATCCTTCTCTGTAACGCCTGTCTTTTTTGTGATCCTGTAGCTTATATCCTGCACTGTCTCAGAGCATTCATGCGCTGTATCAGCGTAGAGCTCCTCATAAAGCTTTTTGACATTCGTCTCAGCCGTACAGGGAACAACAGCATCATTGATATTCCCGCCGTATTCACCGGCAACTTTAAAGAAGGGATATCCGCCTGTTTTTGCTATCGAATACTCGCGGAGTGCCACGGCATGCTGGAGTATCTCATTCGTATCAAAGGAGGTCGCTATCTTCGGAGCAAGGACAGTCACAAGGTCGAGGAGCTGATCCATATTGCACTCCTTTGCCTTTTCCACGAGCTTGCTGATCACAGTCCGCTGCCTTGTAGCCCTCATGAAATCATCACCGCTGGTATATCTGATCCTGCAGTAGGCAGTAGCCTGCATACCGTTCAATAGCTGAGTCCCGCTCGACTTCACGTAAGGAGACGTCTTTCCGGTGTCCTCCGCCATCTCCTCAATATACATATTGAGCCATTGTATCTCTTCCTTCGTGACATCGATCTCCACACCGCCTACCGCGTCTATGCAGTCTATAAGGCCGCTGAAGTCTATGGCTACAAAGTTCTGGATATTCAGATCGAGATTGCGGTTCAGCATATTGATGGCATTCTCATGGCCGCCCACCGCATAAGCATAATTGCACTTCCGAAGCATTCCCTTGCCGTCCACATCCATTACGGTATCCCTGTAAACGGAGATCATGTTCATCTCCTTTGTATCGAGATTGATGGCACAGATGATCATTGAATCTGAATTTCCGGAGTCATAATTTCCGGCGGAACGGTTGTCAACTCCAAAGAGGGCTATGGTCTCAAAGCCCTTCCTGACCTCCTCGGTATGTTCCGTAACAGAGTTTACCGAGATGGCTTCACTGCTTATCTCAACATGGCTGATCTCGTTTAAGGCCTGAACAGCTCTGCTCCCGTACCTCATCCAAAGGAAGAGGACTATCGAGAGGAAAGTCAGTATAGCCATCTCGACAATGAGGAAAATGGCTCTTCTCCTTCTCTTCCTCTTCCTCGCGGCTATACGCGCGGCGCGCTGTTCCGGAGTCCTCTGCCCCGAAGACGGCCTTTCTATCTTTTTGATGGAATTGTCCGAAGCCATAAATCTTTCCCGCCTTTCTTAAAAGGACGATCTTAAAAACCGTAATTGTCCGTACCCATTGAAAGATTTTCATTGTAGTACGGATCTCCCTTTTTGATGACTTTTCCCCATCTTTCCATGAGGATGTCATTTGATTCTTTTGAGCTCAATGGTTCCCTTCCCAAATACCTTGCAGTGACCTCCGGCTCATAAACAGTCCTTAGCCCGTGCTTTCTTGCCCGAAGGCAGAAATCAAGCATGAGGTCACGCCCGATAAGCTTTTTGTCGAAGCCTCCCGAGCGCCTGAAGAATTTTTCGTCTATGAGGCAGAAGGAAAAATCCACACAGGACACATCATTTCGAAGGGCTATCCGGCCGCCGTAGCCGTTTGAAAAAACACTCTGTCCGTGGCAGGCGCTGTAGCAGATGCCGCTCTTATCAAATATGAAGCCGCAGTTTGAGACCGAAAAAGCCGCCCCGAGGAACCTGCATCCAACTACTGCGACGTCAGGCTGGGAAAGGACACCGTAAAGCTTTTCAACGGCATGCCTTGTCGGGAATCTCACATTCTGATCCTTCAGAAAAAGGAAGCTGTCCCTCTTCATGTCATAGCTGCTGCCGTCATAGGTGACTTTTACATACAGGGCGTCGCTCAAAAAATAAGACCGGACAAAGGCCTTTATATCCTGCCGCCTCAAGGATGCTTCAACTATGGCCGCGGCCTCAAGCTCAAAGCCCGTCCGCTCCCTTCTGTCGTAGGAAACCTCCTTCTCTCCGCCCCTCTTGTGTATGAGGAGCTTTGGGATATGAAGGATCTTCAATCTTCTTTCCGTGAGCCTCAAGAGAAATTCCCATTCCGGAAGCCTTTTCGTATGCTCCGAAAACTTGCCGGCTCTTCTGAAGGCCTCCCTCTTTACGACAAAGGAGGTCCCGATATAATTGGTCTGGCGAAGGAGCTCGATATTGATGCCGCTCCTGAAATACGGATTTCTCCGCTCGCCGTCCCAAAGCTCGTCGGTGTCGCAGTATAGCATAGCCGCTTCTTCGTCATGAAGGGCTTTTTCCGCGAAAGCAAAAAGGGCATTTTCCGAAAGCCTCTCGTGCTGTCCCAAAAATAATATGTAATCACCACGGGCGCTGTCAATCGCATAATTTAACGAAAAACCCCTGCCCTTTTGGGGCGAAAGACGTCGATATTCTACTCTTTCGTCACCGGGAAACATTTCCGAGACGAAGACTTTAAAACCGCTTTCATTGTTCTGATCTATAAGAAGCAGCTGAAGATCGTCCATCGTCTGCGAAAGCAGGGACTCAAGGGAGTCTCTGAAGTAGTCGGGATCCGTATCCTTTAGGAGCATCACTACGGTAAAGAGCAATATTATTTACCGCCCTTCCCGTTAAAGACTATGCCGATTGTCTTCAGTATGATCTTCGCATCAAGGGCAAGCGAGAAATTCTGGATGTATTCCGTATCAAGGGCCACGACCTCTTCAAAATCCGTGATGTCGGACCGCCCGCTCACCTGCCACATACCGGTGAGTCCCGGCTTTATGGCAAGCCGCGCCTTGTGATGGTATTCATAATTCTCAAATTCCGCTTCTGTCGGAGGGCGCGTTCCAACAAGGGACATATCCCCTTTCAGGACATTGTAGAACTGCGGAAGCTCGTCTATTGAGTGCTTCCTCATGAAATGCCCTATGGGAAATACTCTCGGGTCATTTTCCATCTTGAACATATTGCCCTTCATCTCGTTTTCCGCGGCAAGAGCCTCCTGAAGTTTGTCCGCACCCACATGCATGGTCCTGAATTTGTAAAACAGAAAGCGCCTTCCGTTTCGCCCTATCCTTGTAGACTTGTAAAAGATAGGACCCGGTGACTGATGCTTTATGACGGGGCCAAATATTATTATCGCTATTCCCGTGAATACAAGTCCGACAAGTGCCCCGATTATGTCAAAGAACCTCTTGAAAAAAGCCTGTCGAAGGGTCAGCATCTTCATTGATGAGGTAAGCACTGTATAGGATGCGTATCGCTCCACCGTGGTATTCATGAGAAGCCTGTCCGAGTAAACAAGGGAGGTATGCACAGTGACTCCGAGTTCGATGAGTTCGGAGGCAAGCGCCTCCGAGGACGATCTCGTATTCCCGTCTATAAATACCTCGTCAACGACATTCTCCCTGACATAGTTCAGGAAGCCGTCAGCGTTCGCTACAACGGGTATCCCCTCTATCGTCTCGCCGGTCCTGTCCTTGTCTACAACTACCGCGCCGATTATCCGAAATTCCGTATATCTGTTGCAGGAAAGCTCATGAAGACAGCGTGCCGCATTATAATCCTCGCACACCACAAGCATTTCTGACTTGTTCACGTCGTGGAGCATCCGATACCTTATGAGCCTCTTCCAGAGCACCCTCGCAACGTAAAGATAGACGATCGAAAAACCGAGATACAGGAAGATCAGGGTTCTTGAGTAGTCGAGCGACTTCTGGGTAGCGTAGAAGTAAACAAGGATGCATCCGAAATTCAGTATGCAGTGAAGTAACGCAGCCCGAAGCTCCTGATACTTGTTCCTTCGCAAAATCCCGTTGTACGGGTCGGAGAAGAAGACGACAAAGATATCGAGCACCGCGATGAATATCGCAAGGGTTGAATAGATGCCGTTATCCAAAAGCTCGTCTTCTGATCGAAAAGCGCCATTCATCCTGATGAGATAGGCCGTTAAGAAAGCCAACTCCAGACATATTATGTCAAGCAGCGTAAAGTCAAGGTGCTTCACCCAGCTTCTTTTTCCGCGCCTGTACATTTCCTCTTCCCGTGCCTCCTAAGATCGGAATGCGATTCCTTTTCAGATATCCTTTTTCCTTGCGGTCCGAAAGACCAGTATCTTGCTGAAAAGATAATTTGCCGTAATGACCAGTATCTGTACAGCCAGCTTCATCCACATATTCGGAAGGTTGAGTACCTCTACGGTAAGATACAGCAGAAACTCCTCCATCCCGAGCGTCAGGAGCCTGCCGGCAACAAAAAGCCAAAGCTGCACCAGAAACGCCTTTGGTCCGTGATTGTGCCGGGGAAAGACCCATTTCCTGTTTGTGAGAAAGGCAAACAGCGTAGTAAAGGCCCATGAGAGAGCGTTTCCTATGAGGATGGGCCAGCCAAAGGTCTCTGTAAAGAGCGCATAGGTGATAATAGCTACAAAAAACGTCCCGAGCCCGAAGATCCCGTACATCATGATCTCCTTCAGCTTGAAATAGATCGGGATGACTACTCTTGTCCCGCTGCTCTTTTTGAAGACGGCATTGAATATGGCGTCGAGAAAATCATTTACCTCTATCAAAGGAAAAGCCTCACGCCTTCAGGCTCTCAAGGTAGGCCTTGTAAGTCATGTTCACCTTGTCCTTCTCCGAGAGTATGACATCGCTCTCGCCTGTTCCCTCCGGGAAGGGCCAGTCGATCGCAAGATCCTTGTCGTTCCAGAGGATCCCGCCCTCATCATTCGGATGATAGAAGTCGGTGACCTTGTAGCAGAATTCCGCCTCATCGGAAAGGACAAGGAAACCGTGGGCAAAATTTTTCGGTATCATGAACTGCTTTTTGTTCTCTGCCGAAAGCCTTACACCAAACCACTTTCCAAAGGTCTTGCTTCCTTTCCGAAGATCGACTGCCACGTCAAAAACTTCGCCCTTTATGACCCTCACAAGCTTGTCCTGGGGGTGGTCGATCTGAAAGTGAAGTCCGCGGAGGACGCATTTTTTCGATGCGCTCTGATTGTCCTGTACAAAGTCATAAAAGAGACCGTTTGCTTCCATGTCCTTCTTGTTGTAGGTCTCCATGAAGTAGCCTCTCTCGTCACCAAAGACCTTTGGCTCTATCACCGCAAGCCCTTCTATACCGTTGCAGTTTTTTTCAACTGTGATCATACATTAACCTCTTTTCTTCAAAGACCTTGTGCAACATCTATGATATATCTTCCGTACTCCGTCTTCTCAAGCTCGCGGCCGAGCTTCAAAAGCTGATCCCTGTCGATGAAGCCTCTCTTGTATGCTATCTCCTCGATGCAGCTTACATAGAGTCCCTGGCGCTTCTGGAAGGTTGCTACGAAATTTGCGGCAGAAAGAAGCATGTCGGGATTCCCGGTATCAAGCCATGCGAAGCCTCTTCCGAGTGTCTCAACATGGAGTGTCTTTCTTTTAAGATATTCATTGTTCACTGCAGTGATCTCAAGCTCTCCTCGTGCAGAGGGTTTGATCGATTTCGCGATCTCCACAACGTCATTGTCATAGAAATATAGTCCCGGCACAGCATAATTCGACTTCGGTTTTTTTGGCTTTTCCTCGATCGAGACCGCCATACCGCTTTCGTCGAATTCGACAACCCCGTATTCCCTTGGATCCCTGACATAGTAGCCGAATATAGTGGCGCCCTTTTCTTCTTCGGTCCTCTTTGCGGTATCGAGCAGTATCCTCGAAAAGCTCTGTCCGTAGAAGATGTTGTCACCGAGCACGAGAGCACAGGCGCTGTCGCCGATGAAGTCTTCGCCTATGATAAAGGCTTCCGCGAGACCGTTCGGTGCCTCCTGGACGCTGTAGCTCATCTCCATCCCAAGCTTGCTCCCGTCGCCGAGAAGCTCCCTGAAAACCGGAAGATCCCTCGGTGTTGATATCACAAGTATCTCCCTTATCCCCGAAAGCATCAGCGTTGACAGCGGATAATAGATCATCGGCTTGTCATAGACCGGCATTATCTGCTTGGATGCAGCCATTGTCAGGGGATAAAGTCTCGTCCCGGAGCCCCCTGCAAGGATTATTCCTTTCATTTCAAATTCCTTTCAGCCAAAAAAAATCTTAACCCCTAAATTTTATGATAATTCGTCCGCAAGCGCAAGCGCTTCGGCTATGACCTGATCCATATTGTAATAGCGGTATTTTCCAAGCCTTCCCGCAAAGTAAGTATTATCCTCCTTCTTTGAAAGCGAAAGGTACTTTTCATAAAGGGCGTTGTTTTCATCATCATTCACGGGATAATAGGGCTCATCCCCCTTCTTCCACTCAGATGAGTATTCGCGCGAAATGATCGTAACAGGAGACTCTGCCCTTTCAAAATGCTTGTGCTCTATTATCCTTGTATAAGGAATCTCCTCATCCGTATAATTTACTACGGCATTTCCCTGATAGTTTTCTTCGGGGAGGCACTCGGTCTCAAACCTCACGCTCCTGTAGGAAAGCGGTCCGAAGGAATAATCAAAATATTCGTCTATCTGCCCGGTATATATGAGTTTGCCGTATTCGATCTTTTCTCCCGTGGAAAGGCAAAGATCATTTTTCCTTATCTTGAGGAAGTCCTCACTGAGCCGCACTTCTGAGGGCGAGAGCATCTTTTCGGCCATCAGAGTGTAGCCTCCGATCGGGATGCCCTGATAGCGGTCTGAAAAATAATTGTTGTCATATGTAAATCTCAGGGGAAGCCTCTTGATGATAAATGCCGGAAGATATTTGCAGTCACGCCCCCACTGCTTCTTCGTATAGCCCTTTATGAGTTTTTCGTAGACATCTGTCCCTACAAGCGAAAGAGCCTGCTCCTCAAGATTCTTCGGCTCTTTGATGTCAAGGGAGCTTATCTGCTTTTCTATGATCTCATGCGCCTCACGCGGCGTTTTGATGTTCCAGAGCTTTGAGAAGGTATTCATGTTGAAGGGCAGGTTGTAAAGCTCATCCTTGTATACTGCTATGGGGGAATTGATATAATTATTGAACTCTGAAAAACGGTTCACAAAATCCCAGACCCTTCTGTCCGAGGTATGGAAGATGTGTGCTCCGTACACATGGACATTGATCCCTCTCTCTTCCTTCGTATAGGCGTTTCCCGCGATGTGATCCCGCCTGTCAATAACGAGGCACTTCTTTCCCTTCTCACTTACCGCGAAGGAAAAGGCCGCGCCGAAAAGCCCTGCTCCGACAACCAGAAAATCATATTTCATGTTCCACTCTCCCCGTGTATCCGTATCTTATTATCGCTTTGTAATAATAAAGAGATTCACTGTCCTTCGGTCTTTTCACGATCAAAGGAAGCTGTCTTGCAAACTCCCGAAGGCATGACCTTTTGTACTCTTCATCATTCTCCTCTTCATCATAAACCATCTCATTGTATAGAGAAAAGATGACATCCGACATATATTCCCCGCAATAGTAGAGGGCGTCCGTAAAGGCCGCCTTCTTTTTAAAGAGCTTTCTCATATAGGAAAAGCCCCTCAAGGACTTAGCGGTTTCTTCAAAACTGCCGCCCTCATCACCACGGATACTCACAAGCCTTTCCGGTGTGAAACGCACGTCTTTACAGTGCATCAGATATGATGCCAGAAAAGCGCACGAGCACTCGTTTTTGAAGGACGGCTTGAAAGCAAGACCGTGCTTTTTGATCACAGAGGTGCGAAAGAGCTTGTTCGAAAGCATGCTCTCATCATGGAGCCTGAAGAAAAGCCGGCAGGCCATGTCGGGTGAGGAGAGCACTCTTTTTACTGTCTCCGGACTTTCTTCGTCAGGTGAAGTATAGCCGCAGAAAGACATCCCGACTCCACGGATATTCTTTAATAAATGTGAAGCCGCATCCTTACAAAGAGCTGCTCCTTTTTCAAGAAATATCACATACTCTGTCCGAAGCCCCTTGATGGCCTCGTTCATTTCAAAAAAATTCCCGCTAATTACACAAACAGCCGGCGGAGCAAAAAAGCCATCCTCCGCCGGCATATTTTTCATCTCATCTGTTGCAGTACATCTCATCATAATATTTCTGATAAGCCCCGCTCGTCACATTTTCCATCCAATCTGAATTGTTCAGATACCACTCTATCGTCTTTCTGATGCCGACCTCAAATGTGGTCTCGGGGTACCATCCAAGCTTTTCCCTGATCTTGTCCGGAGCTATGGCATAGCGTCTGTCATGCCCCTTTCTGTCAGTCACATAGGTAATGAGGTCTTCCGAAATATTTTTCTTCCTCGGGTCTGAATCGGGGAGAAGCTCTTTTAAGGTCTTAAGGATCGTCTTTATGATATCGATGTTCCTTCTTTCATTATGCCCGCCGATATTGTACTTTTCGCCGAGAACACCCTGCTCCTGAACCATGTCGATGCCCTTTGCGTGATCCTCAACATAGAGCCAGTCCCTGATATTCATGCCGTCTCCATATACGGGGAGAGACTTCCCCGAAAGAGCATTGTTTATAATAAGCGGTATCAGTTTCTCCGGGAACTGGAAGGGCCCGTAATTGTTTGAGGTATTTGTGATGTTCGCCGGGAAATGATAAGTATCAATATAGCTTTTGATTATGAAGTCACTACCCGCCTTCGAGGCTGAATAAGGGCTGTGCGGATCATAGGGAGTAGTCTCATAAAAGTAGCTCTTTCCGTCGTCAGGGAGAGAACCGTAAACCTCATCCGTGGAAACATGGAGGAATTTGTGATCAGGGAGGAAGCTCCCGTCCTCCTTCTCCCAGGCCGCCTTTGCACAGTTTGCCATAGTCGCGGTCCCGAGCAGGTTCGTCTCTATGAAGACCTCCGGATTTTTGATGCTCCGGTCCACATGCGACTCGGCTGCAAAATGGACAACGCGGTCAATATCATTTTCACTGAACAACCTTTGAATCGTTTCCCGATCGCAAATATCCGCCTTTACGAACTCATAGTTCTTCCTCTGATCCACGCCTTTCAGGTTCGAGAGATTTCCGGCGTAGGTCAGCTTGTCGACATTGATTATCCTTATGTCGTCGCCGTATTTTTTGAACATGTAATGAATATAATTGCTGCCTATAAAGCCGGCTCCGCCGGTAACGAGATATGTATGCATATTCAGTCCTCCTTCCCGAGATAATCTTTAAGCGCTTCCTTCCAGTCCTTCATACGAAAGTCCGATGTAAGCTTTATCATCCGATCCTCAAGTATTGAATAATGAGGTCTGTCCGCTGAAGCGGGGTTCATCCTCTTGTACTCTTCGCTCGTCACATGATTGACTCGCGTCTTTATGCCCTTTTGAGCAAATATCTCTTCGGTAAAGTCCGCCCAGTTCGTATCTCCTTCGCACGTCGCATGGAAAAGGCCGTAGTTCTCGGTAGGCTCAAGGAAGTGTATCATCCTTGCAAGCTCAGAAGCGCTGGTTGGAGTCCCGAGCTGATCAGAAACCACGGAGACTTCATCATGAGTCTCAGAAAGCGAGAGCATTGTTCTTACAAAATTTTTGCCCTCGCCGTAAAGCCATGCAGTGCGAAGGATGAAAAATCTCGTGGAGAACCACTCCACAAACTGCTCTCCGGCAAGCTTCGTCCGGCCGTAAGCTGACACGGGATCGGTTTTGTCGGTCTCGATAAGCGGATGATCCGCGCGGCCGTTAAAAACATAATCGGTTGAGATATGGACGAGCTTCGCACCGTATTTTTCGGACATGACCGCAAGGTTCCTAGGACCGATCGCATTTGCCACAAAAGCCTTGTCCTCTTCTTTTTCGCAACCGTCAACGTTCGTGAACGCAGCGCAGTTGATGACGATATCCGGTCCTTCTTCATCAAAGGCCCGGTTCAGCTTCTCCAGATCAGATATGTCAAGAAGCCTCACACCCTCACCCTCGACCATATCGGTCAGAACGAAATCAGCTTCTCCTTCATATTCCTTTCTCACGGCTCTCCCAAGCTGACCGAGAGCACCTGTGATAAGTATCTTTTTTCTCATCTTCTGTTCCTTCCTCTAAGCTTTCTCTCCAAAACCTGTTTCGATCAGTTCTCCTATCCTTTGCATCGCTTCCTCCTCATCCTCGCCGTCACAGCAGAGCTCTATACAGTCTCCGGAGCGAACACAGGAACCGAGTATTGAAAGCATTGATTTGCAGTTTGCTTCGCTGTTGTTGTTCCCGTAGAAAAATGTAATATGAGCTTTGTGGTTCATTGCTTCCTCGCAGAGGAGGCCTGCAGGCCTGATATGAAGACCGGTCGGATTTTTTATCTCGAATTTTTTCTTTATCATGTTTCTATGCCTCTAAAAGCTTCCTGAGCCTGATGAGGATGTCGGAGAAGATGCGGAGGTTCCCGAAGTCCCTGAGGAGCCTGAGTTTTCATTTTCCCCCGTCCCCTGCCCGGGAGTGTCCGGCTGTGTGGCGGAACTAATCATTACTTCACCTGAAACAGTGGAAGCAGAAAATTCTTCGTTAAGGTTCAGCTTCACATTGACCTTGTGGCTTCCCTCCGTGAGCCCGCTGCAGTCAATGGAACCTGTAATATCAGAGGCCTTAAGCTTTTCAAGATCTGCCTCAAGACCGGATATCTCAACGGAAAGCCTCTGCTCCTGAAGGGTCGCTTTCATTCCGGTTTCAACGTTTGTGAAAGTAAAGTTTGCTGCAGGTATCTCAAAAGTCTTTTTTACCCTCTCAAGTATTTGGACCTTGATCTTTATGGAACTCTGCTTCTGGTTCAAAAGAGATACACCCTGCGGAAGATAAGCGCTAATGTCAACAGTGGTCTCAAAATTCTTTGAAATTGTGGTAAGGTCGATCACCGATGAAGGAACTATAACCTCTGTAAGGTCATTCAGGACGGAGCTCGGTCCTATTACCGTGATCCTCTCGGGCTCAGCCGTCACCTCGCCGAGAGCAAGTCCATCCTTCAATTCTCCTTTTGTCTCTATGAGGATCGCCACGGATTTGATGGGTCTTATATTTGCGGTAACCTCTACTGTCGTGAGGTTTGACTCCATGAGTGCGGACTCCACCTCACCTCCGTTTTCATCAAGGAACTTCACTACCACAGATTCAGAGATGGTGGAGGACATCCCTTCCACATCCACATAAGCTACCGCGCTTACAACTTTGTTGATGAAATCAGTGGGTCCGTTTATCCTGATCACATTCGGAGAAACCTCGGTATCGGCAACAGCAAAGCCATCTGCGGGAGTTCCCTTCGCAATACCCGTAATAACAAGCTTCTTGTCCTTCTTCTGCCCTATCGTAACATCAAGATATCTCGCCTTCGAGGAAAGTGTTACTGACGAGGCACTTGACAGGGTCTGTATCTCAACCGGTATTCTTGAATTCTCACGATCGAGATTGTTCATATCGGCAGTTGCGGAAAAATTCGCCGGTGTAAGCCGATCGAGAACCGATCTCTTTCCGGTCACCTGAAAGGTGACTGTGGTCTTTCCGGTAAGAACATAATATTCATTGGTATTCTCAAGAACATCGGTATTTACCACCTGGACCGGAACAACCATCGTCCTCGTGTTGTCGGGATCATTGACACTGACGACAAAAAACCAGAGAATTATGGCAAATATCAGGGCGGTTATCTTAAGACCGGGATTTTTCAGGATAAGGTCAAGTATTCTTTTCTTCATCCCTTCGCCGCCTTTTCATTCTTCATTTCTTCTTTACCGTCATCAGCGCCCTTAACCTTTGCTTCCTCTTTTTTGTTCTCCTTCCTGCCGTAGTCCTGGTCCTGAAGGAGCGTAAGTATATCAATAAGCTCCTTTTCGGAAACATGCGTGAGAAGCTTTCCTTTCTCTGCCACGCTTATCTTTCCTGTCTCCTCGGATACGACAATGGTCACCGAATCACTGACCTCGCTTATTCCGACTGCGGCCCTGTGGCGCGTCCCAAGGTCCTTTGAAAGCATCAGGTCGTCCGTGAGCGGGAGATAGCAGGTGGCTGCGACGACCCTGTCACCCCTTACTATGATGGCCCCGTCATGCAGGGGAGTATTTTTTTCAAAGATATTAATGAGAAGCTGCCTCGTCAAGATCGCATCCACCGGAATACCGGTTCTCTCATATTCCGTAAGCTGAACCTCCTTCTCTATGACTATGAGAGCCCCCGTCTTTACGGAACCCATGTCGAATGATGCCTTTACAAGATCCGTAAGTGTCTTGTCGGAAAAGCGCTTCTCCTTTGCTCTTCCCAGGTTCATAGTAAACAGATTCTTGAGGAAATTTGATCTGCCCAGAGTTTCAAGGGCGTGACGAAGCTCCGGCTGGAACACCACAACGAGGGCCACAATACCTGCGGAAAGGAGTTTTTCTCCAAGCCACAATATGGTGCTCATCTGAAGAAGAGCCGCTATCACGAAAAAGACTATAATGACTATGAGACCGCGAAAAAGCATCCATGCCCGCGTATTCTTGATCCAGACCAGAAGCAGATAAAAGAAAAACGCGATCAGGATGATCTCTACAATATCCGTTACGTGAATATTCGGAAGTGATATGTCTACAAGATTCGTAACCCAGTTTTTTACGGTTTCAACAAAGGCCATCTAACGCCGGCTCCCCTTCTTTTCCGGAGTCTTGATCTTTTTTACTTCATTGACCTCCTGACCGACGTGGATCTTCGGAACAGCGGTCACATAATAATAATACTCATCGTCCTCGAAGCTGACCTTCTCTGTCCTTGAATAATCAAGATCCCTGAAAAACAGGGATGTTATAAGTCCGGCCGCTGCAACGATCAGCGAAGATATGATAAGAGACAATATACCGGATCTTCTGTCCAGGAAGAGCCGTCCGGTCAGTCCTATGAAAAATCCTGCCATTACCCCTGCCCCTGCAGCTATCTGCCAGGCGTAATCAATCGAAAGTCCCGTAAGCAGGCGGCTTACAACAAATACTGCCATGCACGCCGAAAGATAGATATAGAACATGGGGTTTGAAACGACCTCTTTGACAAGAAGATCAGCCATCGTAACCGGCGCGGTAGAATCCATAAGCTGCGCCGTATTCTCATAGATCGTCTTCAGGAACCATGAGATTATACAGGAGAAGGCCACACTCCCGCCATTCTTCACTTTTCCGAAAAGGCCTGTGAAGAGCGGAACAAGAAAGGGAAGCCCCAGAAAGTACATTGCAGGCTGGATTATGAAAAACTCAGTCCTCTCACACCTGTAGATGCCGCAGATAATATATGCAAGGAGAATGAAAGCGAGAACCGCGATCAAAGCATGCCTGGAAAGCGAAAAGACCTGAAGCAAAACTACGGCAGAAAAAACGATGCCTCCGACAGACATCGGAGGAAATGCCAAAAAGACCGACAACCCCAGAGCTATGAGAGGAGATGAAAGAACCTCTGAAAATCCGAGATAGCGGTTTATCATAGTGGCGCATATGAACCACATGACGCCCTTTGCGATTGTAGAGAGCCAGTATGAATGTGCCGAAAAAAACAATCTCACACTGTCTCTTAGTTTCATAAATGTCGTCATGACTTATTTTCTGATCTTCGGGCTGCCGGGCTCGCGATGCCTCCTCTGTTTCTTTTCCAGGGTCTTTAGCGTCCTTGTATTTGCCTCTTGTTCCTTGTACAACTCGTGCAGCCTGTCATAGCCCTCTGCTATCTTTTGAAGCTTCCTTTCGTCCTCCTGAAAATCTTTTTTCACACTTTTTCTGACGGAAATGACAAATACAAACACGAAAGATATATAACCAAGGACGAATATGATAAGCAATGTCTTTGCAAGGTCGTCAGTAAGCGAATAGACCGACGTAAAAAACATCGAAAGAAGAAGCAGTGCGAACAAAGCGACAAAGATTATCGTTCCGACAATGAATGCGACCACTCCGTGAAAGGAAACATAATCCTTCCTGCCGAGGTTCTCCGCCCTCCTGAAAGCTACTGAGGCGTTTTTTTCTTCTATCACGATCCGTGTCATAACACGGACGCGTTCTTCATTCAGCATTAAAGCCTATCTCAACTGTTGCCGCCAAGGAAGCGCATCTTGTCGCCATCGCTTTCCTTCTTCCTGGGTTTTGGCATTTCAGGTCTCTTAAAAGCATCCGTAAGAGAGTTTGCCATAGTTGACTTGCACTTCGGACAGAACCTTCCGGTCCTGATGGGTGCCCCGCAATTTTCGCAGGAGATGAGTACGGGCGAATCCTTTGAGAACTCCAGTCTCTCTTCCCTTATCCACTGATTGATCTGGTCTATATCAACATCATTCTCTTCAGATATCTCCTTAAGGGTGGTCTTCGGATGACTTCTGATAAAATCCCTGACATTCAAAAATTTTTTTTCAAGCTCATCCTTGCACACCGGGCAAAGACGCGGTCCGCCGAGATAATTAAAAAGCCTGCCGCAGCCCTTACAATTCTTTACTTCCATTATTTCTTTCTCCTCCTTTTGCCGCTACCGACACATATATACATGCAGCAGACTAAAGCCGCACCCGCATCTCTCAAAGCCTCTGCCACCGCATCAACAGTCGTTCCCGTGGTGTAGATATCATCAACCAAAAGAATCTTTTTCGATTGTACCAAATTTCCCCTGATATGAAAAGCATTCTTTAGGTTAAGCCGTCTTGCCGCGCCTGAGAGACCTTTCTGCGGAAGTGTGTTCCTCACTCTCGTTATTATGTCCTTGCCCTCCGGGATCAGAAAGACCTTTGAAAGCGCCTTTGCAAAGCAGACGGCCTGGTCGTAGCCCCTTTTTTTCATCTTCCCTCTGAACATCGGTACCGGTAGGATGAGATCCGGTCTTATATCCGATATCCATTTATGATAGAGCCTGTACGCCTGTCTCGCAAAACAGTCAGCGTAATATCTTCTGTTTTTGTATTTAAAGCGGTACATTATCTCCCGCATCACGCCGTCATAAAGATAAACTCCCCGCCCTGCCAGAAAGAAACGACCATGGTCTGACTTTGCACAATCCTCGCAGTATTCAAGGGTACTGTCGAGAAGCTTCTTCCCGCACTTCATGCAGAAGGGCTCCCTTATGACACTTACCCGGGGTCTGCAGCGGGTGCAAAGACCGTATCGTTTTTCACTTTGGGAAAGCACCTCCCCGCACACCATGCACCTGGGAGGATAGAAAAGCTCTGTGAAGAACTCTGTGATGTCTTTTTTCATGAAAGCTTTGAGTGCTCCTTCTTTAAGATATCCTTGAGCCCTGAATATCTGACTACCGCAGTATCGTTTTCCTCCATGTCATAAAAGACCTCTCTCTTCCCTATGAGCACCACGCACTTTTTTGCCCTCGTAACAGCTGTGTAAAGAAGGTTCCTGTTAAGAAGCTGTCTCGGTCCGGGAAGAAGGATGATTATGACAGCCGGATATTCACTCCCCTGGGACTTGTGTATGGTAATGGCATAGGCAAGGTCAATGTCCTCAAGTCCCGAGAAAGGGTAATCCGCCTCCTTCCCGTCGTCAAAGAGGATCCGAAGTTCCTTGATCTCGGGATAGATTGCCTTGATGATCCCGGTATCGCCGTTGTAGATGCCTTCACCGGAATCAACGATCACTCCCTTTTCATTCTTTACAGTCCAGGGTATCCGGTAGTTGTTCCTTGTCTGCATCACCTTGTCCCCTGTTCTGAAAAGCTTTGAGCCGTACTTGTATTCCCTCTTCGATGGTGCGGGTGGATTAAGTCTTTCCTGAAGATAGGAATTCACCTCAACTACTCCTGCATTGCCCTTTTTCATGGGGCACATAACCTGTATCTCACTTTTCTGACAGTTAAGATAAGGGGGAAGCTTTTTTGTGAGAAGCTCAGCTACCGTTGAGAGAAGAGGAGGGACAGCCGGTCTTTCCATGAAAAAAAAGTCTTTGCTCTTGTTGTCAAGTAAAACGCGTTTTCCCTCGTTAATGAGATGGGCATTCTTTACAATATCACTTTCCCCTGCCTGTCTGAATATCGTATTGAGCCGGCATGAGGAAAAAAGAGAGCTCTTTAAGATATCCTTAAGGACGTTTCCCGGTCCTACGGAGGGAAGCTGGTTCTCATCCCCTACCATTATCAATGTTGCACCATAGGGAATGGCCGAAAGCAACGCATCAAAAAGAAATATGTCTATCATCGAGGCCTCATCGCATATCACGACATCGGCTTCAAGAGGATTATCCCTGTCCCTTTCAAATAATCCGCCCCTTATATCCTTTGACTCGTTCCCCTCATCCTTTTCTATGGACTTTACCTCAAGGAGCCTGTGTATGGTCTTCGCCGGACGCCCAGTCGCCTCGCTCATCCTCTTTGCAGCCCTTCCTGTCGGAGCACAGAGAGCAACGGTATCGCCCTGCCTCTCAAAAAGCCTTATCATCACGAGAAGGGCAGTGGTCTTTCCTGTTCCCGGGCCACCTGTCAGGATGAAGAGTCCGGAAGTACATGCCTTGCATACAGCTTCTCTTTGCTTTTCATCAAGTTCTATCCCCTCGTCCTTTTCAACCTCGTTGCATTCCGGTATCTTTTCTCTCCAGTCTGTGCCATTATTCTCAAGAAGCTCAATAAGTCGGGATGAAACCCTCTTCTCTGTCCGATAGAACCTCTCAAGATAGACTCTCTCCTCCTCGCCTGCCTTTTTGATGACAACCTTTCTTTTCATCGAAAGGCCCGTCAGGACGTTCTCAAATATCGATTCGTCCACCGCTATCAGATGAAGGAGATTTCTTTTCAGTATAGCGAGAGGAAGAAAGGTATGCCCCTCTCCTGCTGCCGAGTTCAAAAGATAACTTATACATGAAGCTATACGCTCCTTTGAATCGGGACGCAGCCCTGAAAGAGAGGCTATGCGATCTGCAGTCTTGAAGCCTATGCCCTCAATTTCGTCACAGAGACGGTAGGGATTGCTTTCGATGATATCATATATCTCCTTCTCGAAGCGGGCATAGATACGAAGGGCCAGCCTTATGGATATCCCGAATTTCTGAAGATAGACGCAGGCATCCCTGATCTCCCTGTGTTCCATCACTTCTATTGCAAACTGCTGGGCCATCCTCATGGAGATGCCGCTTATCTCGGATAGTCTCTCCGGCTCCGACTCCATTATCCTGAAGGTGTCGTCACCGAATTTTTTCACTATCTTCTTCGCCAGTGTCTTTCCTATTCCCTTTACCGCGCCTCCGGAAAGATACCTCTCGATCTCTGTCGCTGTGGATGGCTTTATGAATTCATAGGAGTCGCAGCGAAACTGAGTTCCGTAGGTCGGATCATTAACCACCTGCCCGCTGAGCTCAAGACTTTCACCGGGAAGCAGCTCTGCAAAACTTCCTGTACAGGTGATACCATCGCAAAAGTCATCCGACAGCTCTCCGGCATCAGGAAAAAAAAGGAAAACAGTATAACCGTTTTCCTCATTATGATAGGTAATATGATCAACAAAGCCTCTTATTATCGCGGAATTCTCATCCATAGATCATTTAAAGCGCTTGGACTTTATCTCCTTTTGTCTTCTTTCCTCATTGTGTATCTCATTCCAGATACGTGCCTTGTTCTTTTCGGCGTAGAGTTCAGGATCCCTGTACTCATCAGGAGTAAGCTCATAGGTTTTCGCGAGCTCGTCCAATGAGGCAGGCGGCTCCTTTGTTAAAAACCCCTTCTCCATAAAGATATGGGCAGGGGACGAATCGCCATCTTCTGTCTCAAAGGGTCCGCCCTCGTTGTCGCCGAAGAGAGAAAAACCAAGGAGCTTCGCGCTGGGTATCCTGACCCTACCCTGATATTCCTCGTCGTCAGGATGTGCAGCCATATATATCGCGGCAGCCTTTGCGAAAACGAGGCTCTCAAGAAGCGAATTTGAGGCGAGACGGTTCGCGCCGTGGACACCGTTGCAGCTCACCTCACCTGCGGCGTAAAGGTGGCGCATGGAGGTATGGGAATTCTGATCCACATAAACTCCGCCCATAAAATAATGCTGGGCGGGAACCACCGGGATCCAGTCCTTTGTAACATCATAACCCTCGTCAAGGCAATGCTCTGAAATATTCGGAAAACGCTTTTTCACATCAACCTTTGTGATCGCCGTAAGATCCAGCCATACATGCTCGGTGCCGTCCTTTTCCATCTGCTCATAGATCGCCTTTGAGAGAAGATCCCTTGGAAGGAGCTCGTTTACAAACCGATCGCCGTTCTTGTCACGGAGCAGTGCTCCCTCACCCCTGACTGACTCCGATATCAGAAACCGCCTTTCGTGTTTCTTTGAGTAGAGGACTGTGGGATGTATCTGGACATAATTGATATGCTCAAGTGTAATATGATGGAGTATCGAAATGGCAAGGGCATCTCCTGTGAGAATGGGGAAGTTCGTGGAATTCTCATATATCCCTCCGATCCCGCCGCAGGCCCACATCACATTTCCCGCAAATACCGGCACCGGCTCCCTCTCATTCTCAACGCGTATCAGGACACCGTCACAGACATTATCCCTGCAGATTATGTCTATCATCATTGCATGGGTCACAAGCTCAACATTCGGAAGCTTCATTACTCTCGCAACAAGCTTCGAGGTGATCTCACGTCCCGTAACATCCTCGTGATAGAGGATCCTGTTGGTGGAATGAGCGCCCTCCCTTGTATAGATCAAATCTCCGTCCTGATTCGCGAACTCGACGCCCTCACCCATCAGTTCCTCAATGACCGCGCGGCTCTCCCTGATCATCATGTCAACGGAATCCTTCCTGTTTTCATAATGACCTGCACGGAGGGTGTCTTCAAAAAAGCTGTCATAATCCTTGTCATCCTTCAGAACGCATATCCCGCCCTGAGCAAGATATGAATCGCTCTCCTCCACGTCGCCCTTCGTGATCATGAGGATATCTGTACCTGAAGGAAGATGAAGTGCCGTAAAGCAGCCCGCAACTCCGGAGCCTACGATTATGACGTCATAATATCTTTTCATTTTCAGCCCGTCCGTCCTTTAAAACCCGGAAAAACCGTTACAAGAGTATTTTTTTCTATATCCATCTTCAATATCTCACAGTTCCTTATGGAAAAGGACCAGAACATCTCTCTGGGAATTTCGTAAAGGGCGCACTTGATGGCATGTATCACAGCACCGTGAGTCGAAAGCAGGATGCTCCTGCCCCGAAGAAGTGAAAAGCTCTTCAGCTTTGAAAGGTATTTCTGAACTCTTATCATGAGCTCATCTATGGTCTCAGCTCCCGGAAGCTCAATAGCTTCAGTGGTCTCTTTGTAGATGAGCTGCTCCTTCTCTGGAAGCTCATTGATGCTCTTCCCTTCCCATTCCCCGAAGCCTCTCTCTATCAAAGCATGCTCAAAGGTAAAATTCTCTCTGGGTATGCCTGTCATGATCTCTGCGGATTCCACTGCCCTCGAAAGCGGACTGGTCAGTACTTCGTCTATCAATATTCCGCTTTTTCGCATGAAATCCCCGGCCTCATCTGCCTGCCGTCTTCCCTCACTGTTCAGTTTCGTATCGGTCCTGCCCTGAAGGATCCCGTGCAGATTCATGTCGGTCTGCCCGTGCCGGCAGACAAATATTTCAGACATAAGTCTTCCTCTTCTCTTCAAAACCCATGATGACTGATTTTACACAAAAAGAGATTCATTATCAATCGAATGTACCAAAAATCACACTTGCCTAAAAAATGAATAAGAATGATAATAGGGAAGTTAATTAACATTAATGATACAGGAGGCTTTTGTAATGTCAGAAAGTGGCAGAAACCGTATAGATCGGGACTTTGAAACAGAAGAGGAGCGAAGGGCAAGGCTTCGAAGAAAAAAACGAAGGAAGGAACAGAAGAGGAAGCGGATAATGCTCCTTACTACTCTTCTCGTCATACTTGGCGTAGTACTTGTCGTCCTGATACTGATCCCGAAAAAGAAACCGGAAGGTGGTCAAAAGGCAAATACCGGCATTTCAGAAACAAGTGCCTCTCAGTCCGGGGAAACTTCAAGCGCTGCTTCTTCATCCTCCGCGGCTGCTCCAAAGTCCGATATGGCAACCCTGCTTTCCGATGCCGACAGACTGACGAAGATGTATGACTATGACAAGGCCATCGAAATGCTTCAGTCCTCGCCCTATGCCGCCGAGACTGAAGTGAAGGCAATGATATCCACCTATGAAGCGGACAAGACCACTCTCAAGGATTACGATCATTCAAAGATCACTCACATCTTCTTTCACAGCTTGATAGTAGACTCAGATATTGCCTTCAAGAGCTCGAACTCAGCCAATTACAATTCCGTGATGACCACCATCCCGGAATTCAACGAGATACTGAAGCAGATGTATGAGAAGGGCTATGTCCTTGTAACCATGCATGATATCTGCACCTTTGACGAGAACGGGACCCTCCACAAAAATCCGATCATGCTCCCTCCCGGAAAGATCCCCTTCGTGATGTCGCAGGACGACGTCTGCTATTATGAATACATGGAGGGACAGGGCTTTGCCACGAGATTCGTGATAGGCGAGGACGGGCGCCCGACCCTCGAGTACAAGGACAAGAACGGGAATGTGACAACCGGGGATTATGACCTCGTGCCCATCCTTGACCACTTCGTTGACGAGCATCCCGACTTCTCCTACAGGGGTTCAAAGGCCATACTCGCATTCACCGGCTATAACGGGATCCTGGGCTATAGAACGGATGAGACCTATGATCCCAACAGCCCGAATTACAATCCCGAGAAATACAGGAATGAAAATATAGAAAACGACAAGGCAATGGTAAAGAAGATCACCCAGGCTCTTAAAGAGGACGGCTATGAATTCGCCTCCCACTCCTGGGGACATATCAGGACCGGTGACTGCACTGTTGAGCGCTTAAAGACCGATACCGACAAATGGGAGCGGAATGTGGAGCCCCTTCTTCCCGACCCCTGCCCCATTTTGATCTACCCCTTCGGGAGCGATATAGGGAACTGGCGTCCCTATGCCGAGGACAATGAAAAATTCAAGGTCCTCTACGACGCGGGCTTCAGATATTATCTCACTGTCGATTCCGCCCAGTACTGGCTCCAGTACAACAGCAATTACATGAGGGGCGGAAGAAGGAATGTCGACGGCTACAGACTCTATCAGGATCTCACCGGAGAACAGAACAGACTCGGCGATATACTTGATGTCAAGAAGGTATTTGATACGGTAAGACCTACACCCGTTGAGCAATAAAAAAGTATTTTCCGGTATGCTATGAAAAAGGCGCTTATCACAATTACTCTTGTCCTTTCTGCTCTTGCTGTGACGAGTGCTGCCTGTGTGCTTTATTATTTTGCCAAAAAAAAGGTGAAAGTCCAGGAAAAGCCTGCCTATGTCTACAACATCCAGTCCATAGACGATCACGCGAAATATGTTGTGACCACCACGACACAGTGGAAGGATGTGAAGGTAGAAAACGAGCTCGTCTTCGACTCCGGGATCAGGGCAGCCATGGAAAGATATAATGAAAGCGCGCCGGATCCCGAAAATGCTTATATCAAAAAAGAAGGGGATATTTTCGTCGTAGTTCCGGAGGTCGAAGGAAGGGATCTTGATATTGACCGCTCCATAAAGGAGCAGAAACAGATACGGATCGAGCCGACTGTCAGACAAGACGCTCTTACAGAGCTCTGTGAAAGAGCGAACCGTTTTGTGACCTGGTCAGTGACCTACGACAACGGAGATGTAGTAAGAGCCTCCATCGACAATGTGAACATCGAGGGGGATGAGATCCGCCTTGACGACAGTTTCATTGATGAGCAGGCAGCAAATGTAGTTTATAACCCTGAAGGAACCGGAGCTGATTTTGTAAACTCATACGGAACCGCGATGCATGTGGATGGCGGCACCTGGGGCTCATCTGTCAATACCGCGGAAGAGACGGCTGTCTTAAAGGATCTCTTCCACAAGGGCGAATCCGTCGAGGGAAGACACCCTGTCTTTGACTATGAGATGGCTTCTTTCATATCCGGAGATTATATCGAGATATCAATAGATGCTCAGCATATGTGGCTTTACCGCGGCGGTAATCTTGTGATCGAAACAGATGTAGTGACCGGAGATTCCGGAAAGAACAGACATACACCGAGAGGGGTTTATTACATCATAGAACAGCTCAAGGAAAAATGGATGAACGGCGGAGACGCCCCCACCCTTGCTCACAGGTGGATGAGACTGACCTGGTCGGGCGTCGGTATCCATGACGCCTGGTGGAGGTCCTCCTTCGGCGGGAACATCTATACCTACAACGGCAGCCACGGCTGCATCAATACCCCGTCAGACGCCATGAATATCTTTTACGACAACTCATATGAGATGATGCCGGTTGTAATATATTAGCGGAGCAGCTACGCGTAGCTCTCCGCAAATTTCTTTAATACCGGTAAAGAGCGTCTTACCTTATCCGTATCAATGCAGTAAGCCATCCTGAAATACCCCGGTACACCGAAATTATCGGAAGGCACGAGTATGAGGTCATACTCAAGTGCCTTTTTGCAAAAGCTCATAGCATCCTCTTCAAGGCATTTCGGGAAGATGTAGAAGGTTCCTCCCGGCCGCTGAACCTCAAAGCCCATCTCAACAAGGGCATCATAGAGGATGTTCATATTCGTCTCATAGACGGACAGGTCTGCGGTCTCGTCTATCACTTGGGCAACAGCCTTCTGCATCGTAGATGAGGGGCAGTTGTGTCCTATCCCCCGGCTGATCTGCCCGAACATCACCGTAAGCTCCCTCGCGTGAAGGGCTCCCGGATTCACCGCAATGTAACCTATCCTTTCTCCCGGCAGAGAAAGCGCCTTTGAAAATGAATAGCAGGTCAGCGTATTAAAATAATAAGCTGCCGGATAGGGGCATTTTTTACCGTCAAATACTATCTCCCTGTAGGGTTCGTCGCTTATCAGATATATCTCATGAGAGAATCTGTCCTGTGCCAGATTGAGTATCCTTGAAAGCTCCCGGAGCGTCTCCTCTGAGTAGACCGTGCCCGAAGGGTTGTTGGGTGAATTGATAAGCACTGCCTGCACATTTTCATCAAGCAGCCTTTCAAGGGCATCAAAGTTGATCTGAAAATCGGGAAGACTTGCCGGAACGATCGAAAGATTTACCCCGGCGTCCTCAATATAGGGGACATATTCGGGAAAGAAGGGCGCAAAGGTAAGCACAGTATCCCCGGGCTTTGTGACCGCCCGAACCGCATGTGCAATGGCGCCCGCAGCTCCGCTCACGGGAAAGATGTGAGCAGCCTCATAGCTTATTGAAAAGCGTCTCTTGAGGCTATCCGCGATGATCTCCCTTACATCGGGAAGGCCGAGAGTCGGACTGTAACCGTGGATCTTCACCGGATCCTCTTTTTTGTACATATTGATCACTGCGTCAGTGAAGGACTTCGGTGCGGGAACGGAAGGATTTCCGAGGCTGTAGTCGAAAACATTCTCGTAACCGATCTCCTTCCCTCTTCCCGTGGCATATTCGGAAAACTCTCTTATGATATTCTTGTTCTTCGTCCTCTCAAGGTACTTCTGATTTATCATTCTACCGTCCTCCCGTTGTACATCAACAGCTTCCAGTTTCCGTTTGAATATTCAATCTTTGTGATGCATGCGTTCAAAAGACCTTCCCCGCAGACCTCGGGGAACTTTGACTCAAGCCACCAGTCTGCGGAAGAATGGCAGGCTATCATCACATTTTTTCCTTCAACTTCTTTGTCATTTACTATCTCTGACATCGTTTCATCAAAGCGTTTCAAAAACTGATATCTCGTCTCACCATTGCAGGGTGAGACAAAGCTTTGATCGGTTGGAGCACCGAAGATATCCCCGAACTTTTCCGATACCTCCGAAGCCGTCATTCCCTCAGCCTCTCCGAGATCAATATCATTAAGCCCGCTCCTTGTTTCAGGAGTCTTTCCCGAAGAAGTCCAGTCCCTGTTTTCTGAAAGGGCAAGGGCAAGGGTCTCCTTCGCTCTCGAAAGGTCCGATGAATAGGCCTTTTCAAAGACAATGTCCGAAATGCTCTCTCCAAGTGTGATTGCCTGCATCCTTCCTTCATCTGTAAGGGAAGCATCACCCTTTTGACCTGAAAACACTTCTCTCACATTGTCGGTAGTCTGTCCGTGACGCGTAATATAGAGAGTGACAGAACTTTCCTTCTTTCCGCAGCCCCCCATCAAGAGCATGGGGATTACCATCGCGACACAGAGGATTATTATCAACAAAAGCGGAAGAAGCTTTACCCTTTTTTCTTTGCTTTTTCCTTTTCGACCTTTAGCCATCGATCTTTTCTATCTCTACCTTTGAATTCATATCATAGAAGCCGACCGTGTTTTTCTCGGATATCACTGTTATGGAAAGAAGGTCATAGAGCCTGTTGTATGCATGAAGTTCACCCTTATCATCATAGCCGGTACAGCTTATGGAGAGAAGATATTCCCCGCCCTGAAGATTCATGTCCTGGGTAAAGGTGCATACATAGATATCACCTTCTGAAGCAACTCCGACGGACTTTTTCTCGATCATGGTATTCGTGCCGGTCACATCCATACCCTTCAGTGTCTTGATAGTGAAGGTAAAGATGGGCTCATCTATCTCACTATGGAACATGATCTTTGATTTGATCTGAAACGGTTCTCCCTTAAATAAAGTGGTCGTAAACTCTCCGTTTTTGTCAAGGACTGCAAAATCAATGATCTCGGCCTCCAGCGTACCGTAGGGATTGAGATCGGGATTCACGGCAAAGTGACTCTTCCAAAGTCCTCCGTCTCTTATGTTTCCGGAGGAAGCCCGCCCTGAAAGCAGCTCCTTCTTTTCGTCCGCTATTGTCCTTTTTGACTCACCGGAGGAAATATTCGCCTCTTCGGAGAGCCGCTTTATATCTTCGACCGATGTGATGCCTTCCCCGTTTCCGATAACTACTATCTTCTTGTAAAGATCAAGCATTCCGGCCGGATCGCCTTCTGCTATCTTTATTCCTCTGTTTAAGAGTATTACCCTGTCACAATATTTCCTGATAGAGGAAAGATCATGACTCACTATAAGTATGGTCTTCCCCTGGGACTTGAACTCATCAAACTTCTTGAAGCACTTGTTCTGGAAGAAGACATCGCCGACTGAAAGCGCCTCGTCAACTATCAGTATCTCGGGGTCTATATTGATAGCGACAGCAAAGGCAAGCCGTACGAACATACCCGAAGAATAGGTCTTTACAGGCTGATGGACGAAATCCCCGATGTCGGCGAAGGAGAGGATCGCGTCAAGCTTTTCGTCGATCTCCTCCTTTGAGAAGCCTATCATGGTACCGTTCAGATAGACATTTTCAATACCGGTATATTCCATGTTGAAGCCCGCTCCAAGCTCAAGGAGGGCCGAGATCCTTCCGTCTATATTCACATCCCCGCGGGTCTGCTTGAGCACTCCCGTGATGATCTTCAGGATAGTTGATTTTCCTGAGCCGTTCGTGCCTATTATCCCTATTGTCTCTCCCTTCTTCACATCAAAGGAGACATCCCGGAGGGCATAGCTTTCCTTGAAATGAGGGGTCTTCGAGAGTGAAAAAGCGTCTATGAGCCGGTCACGCCGCCTCGAAAAAAGCTTATATACCTTGTCAACGTGCGATATCGATATCGCAAGAGAATTATCTTTCATAAACAATCACAACACATCTGCAAAGTGGTCACGAAGACGGTTAAATACCGTCATTCCGAGCCACAGCACAAACAGACAAAAGATCCAGAAATAAAGGGTGAGAAAAGGACTCTCGAAAAACCACACCTTTTCCATGAAGGACTCCCTGTACCCCATCACGATATAATACATGGGATTCAGCTTGATAAGGACCCGTGCCCAGTCCGGGATGTCAAGGGTCTTGAAATCCCACATTATGGGCGTGATCCATATCCCGACCTGAAGGACGATACCTATGATCTGCGCCCAGTCCTTGATGAAGACATTGATGGCGCAGTTCAGATAAGCAAGACCTGTACACAGCATGATCAGCGCAAACGAATAATAAACTATCTGCAGCGTGTAAAGATCCGGGAAAAAGCCGTAGCATGTATAGAGGATGACTGCGATTATCACAAAGAAGATATGAGTAAAGAGCGCAGATACGACCTTCACCATGGGAAGCACCCTGATCTCAAATACCACCTTCTTCACAAGGTAGCTGTAATCCGTAAGTGCAGCAGCTCCGCCTGAAAGGGCATCCTGGAAATAGAACCATGGCACAAGTCCCGATACCAGGAAGAGAATGAACGGAACCTCAAGTCCTGCCGCAGTCCTTGCGGCATTGACCCTCAGCCCCTTTTCAAAGGCAAACCAGTATACGAGCACCATCACAACGGGCATAATGAAGCCCCACACTCTTCCGAGCATGGAGCCTGCAAACCTTCCCTTGAAATCATTTTTGGAAAGCCGCCATATCAGTGTTCTGTTTTTTGTTATCGCTTTGATCGTAGCCGCAAGGCTTTTCATATCCTGATCACCCTTGTATCTGTATTTTATACAGGCTTTGCTCCTGTCCTTCCCTCGGCCTTTCCGTAGTTCATGTAATGATTATAATACGCCGAAAGGTCATCTCCAAATGCCTGCAAAAGATCAGGATACTGGCTCCTGTAATAATTCACGTCAAACTCCTTACTTGCCCGATCCCCGTTTTTCATTCCGGTATTTATGAAATAATCAAGCACTGCGACGTCATCATCCCCGAAGGTCTTTTTGAGAGCCGGCTTCGCCTTAATATAATAATCATAATCATAAACTGCTGAATAATCGGTTCCGGCAAGGGAGCTTATGGTACCGACTCTCGTGTAATCTGTGCCGATCCCCTCGCGCCCCTCAACGATCCCAATGGTCGCGTAATGATAATAGTACGTCTCCTTGTCAGTCCCGAAGGCTGATCGAAGATCCGGATTCTTTCTCTGGTAGTAGAGGTAATCGAATTCCTCATTACCTTTCTTACCTTCCTTCATCCCGTTCTCTACAAAGTCCTTGATGAGAGCGATGTCGTCGTCACCGACTTTTTCGGAAAGTCCCGGATTGTTTGAAAGATAATAAGAAGGACTGTAAACTGCAGCAAGGTCAATACCCTTCCATGCAGTGATAGTTCCTACTCTCTTGTGATCGCTCCCTGTCCCTTTCCTTCCCTCAGATATTCCTTCATCCAGAAAATGAGCATAATAGTCGCTCCAATTATCACCGAATTTACCCCGGAGATCCGGATTTTTCGCTATATAGTACTCGGGATCAAAATCGCTGCTCGCCTGCCTTTTTTCGTTCATCCCATAGGTCTGGAAATGCTTGTAGAGCCCGAAGATATCAAGGCTGCCGCCGCTTGAAAGATCCGGATAATGCTCTGCGTAATAGACAGGTGAGAACACCTCAGCCTTGTGTTTCTTTCCATCGATATACTGAAGGATACCCTCGCAGTCCGCACCCGCGAGTTTTTTCAGTCCTTCCTCATTGTTGATGAAGGTATCATAGTCTGACCTGTTTGAAAGGAAGGCATGCTCCACTATGATAGCGGGGATCATGTTTCTTTTGTTGTTTCTGATGACTGCATAATAATCAGCTGCCGAACCATCCGGATAGATAGAGTCGGAATCCCTCGTAACAAGGCCGTAGTCCGCGAGTCCGAGTGAGATGAGGCGGTCAAGTATCGTCCTTCCCATCTTCTGCCCTTCATCATAGCATTCCTTCGAATAGGACTCGTTCGGTACAAAAACAAGAGAGCCCGAGGCTCTCCCGCTGGCGTCCGCATTCAGGTGAAGGCTCACATATATATCAGCCGAGGCTGCGGCCGAATACGTTGACCTCCAGTTCAAACAGGAGTAAGCATTGTCCGTCACCGGGCACTCCTCCGTCTCCCTGGTGATCATCACATTGATATCGGGCCTTGCTTTTTTCAGCATATCACGAAGATACATGCCTATCTTCAGTGTCATATCCTCCTCACCTGTTCCGAAATATTGCGCTCCGGCGTGGACATCATCATGCCCGGGATCAAGGACTATGGTATAGGCGCCCTCTATATAGTCATGGGAAACGGGCTCCTCTGGTTTTGGATCGTCAGTTCCCGGCTCTGCCGGATCAGACCCGTCCCCGGAAGGATCACTGTTAAAGCCTGCTACAGCATCCCTTCCCTCATCCGCTCCGTAGGTAATGAAGTGTCTGACCAGTCCCATATTGTCATTTCCAAAGACTGCCTTTAGATCTGCATTATTCTCTCTGTAATATGAGACGTCAAAATAAAGGCTTGCCTGCCTTCCCTCCGGGATGCCGAAGTTCACGAAATGGGAGAGAGCAGCCTTGTCATTATATCTTCCGAAAGCCGCAACAAGGTCGGGATATTTAGAAATATAATAATTGAAATCATAGACTGACTTGTAATCAACTCCTTCATATACGGTCTCAAAGTCCCGCATGAAATCAAGTCCGAAGGCCTCACGTCCTTCTTTGATCCCGTAATTGAAGTAATGATCAAAATATGCTCCCCAGTTGTCTCCGAAAGCAGCGCGAAGATCGGGGTATCTGTTCCTGTAGAATGAGGGATCATAATACTTTGAGCCCTGCCTGCCCTCAGCGGCGCCGACAGTCAGGAAGTGCTGAAGCATAGCCGCGGGATTTCCCTCATACTGCTTCATATCAGGGTACTTCGAAAGATAATAATCCGCATCAAAGATAGTCGAATAATCCTTCCCCGCGGAAAGTGTCCCGTCGTCATACCAGAAGTCAAGATCCACATAGGCTGAGCGAATTCCGCTAAGCCCTACGCCCTGGCTTGAATACTGCCAGAAATCATAGACACCGGTATAGGTTGCAGGAGTCGGTTCATCCCCTATCCTCATGTCGCTCTGGACTGTCCAGGTATTCCCGCTCCCGTCAGATTCCTGGTGAGTGGTGGTCCAGCGGGCGAGCCAGATACGGGCGACCTTTTCAAGCCTTTTTGCATCAAGATCCTCGGTCCAGACATTCTGATTCGCATATATCATGGGAGTATAGCCAAGCTCCTTCACTCTCTCGGCAAAGGCCTCGCATACTTTTGTCGCTTCATCCTTTGAAAAGGCAGCCTCAGCAAGTCTTCCGGAGCGCCCGCTCTCGTATTCGTAATCAAGGATAATGGGAAGATCCACCTTGTAATTGTATACCCTTGATATGATATAGTCTGCCTCCTCCCTGGCCTCCTCCGGAGTAATAGCCTGGGAATAGATATAGGCTCCAACCTTGATGCCGTTTGCTATGGCATTCTCGAAATTGTACTTGTAATCCGAATCCTCTTCGATGTCGCCGCTCTTGTAGCGAAGCGTTACCCCATCGCCTGCATAGACGTCATGACCGTATCTGTGTCCGACCCTTATCAGGGCAAACTCCACATTTTCCTTGGCCATATTTGTCCAGTCGATGTTCAGTTTCTTTCCGCTTGAATCCGTGCCGCTCTGCCATTTGGAGACATCGATCCCGTTACGCCGTATGTAGGTTGTTCCCCTTGCCGCATCTGAGTTTATCTGGGGCATGAGTGAAAGCCCCATGACAAAAACCATGGCGGAAAGAATGAGACGTCTCCCCGCCTTCCTGAAAATTGATCTTTTCTTAACCAAAACTATTACCTCAAAACCTCTTCTGCATATCTCACAGATGCCATGGCATCCCTGCCATAGAAATCTGCCTTTATCATAGCGGCATATTCTTCATTCATTACGGCACCGCCGACCATTATTTTAACGCCCGGCGTTTCTTCATGCAACTTTTTAATTGTCTCTTCCATAGCGGGTACTGTTGTAGTCATCAGTGCAGAAAGCCCTACAAGTCGCGCTCCCGTTTCCTTAACCGCACAAACGACTCTTTCAGGGGGCACATCCTTTCCGAGATCTGTGACGGAAAAGCCGTAGTTTTCAAGTATCACCTTCACGATATTCTTTCCTATATCGTGGACGTCTCCCTTGACTGTCGCGATGACTATCTTCCCACCTTCATCAAAGCCGCCGTCTTTTCCCTTCATATTTTCCTTAATGACGGAAAAAGCAGCCTGAGCGGCTTCGGAAGCCATGAGAAGGTTCGGAAGGAAGAGCTTCTTTTTTTCAAAACCTTCTCCGACATTGTTGAGAGCCGGGATCACGGCATTATTCACTATGAGAATGGGATCAGTCCCCTCACTGATGAGTCTTTTTGCTATGTCAGCCGCCCTTTCCTTAAGCCCCCTTTCGATCGCACTCGAAAGCGCAAAGACAGGATCATCATCTTTTGTTTCTTCTTTTGAAGGATGACTTTCTGAATCCTTTATGACCTTTTGCTCACTAGCCTCAATTTGATAATCTCCTATCCTTTCAAGGAAGCCGGCGCAGTTTTTGTCCTTTCCCGAAAGGACATTGAAGGAAAGAAATGCCCTCATCATATCGGCGGAAAAGGGATTCATTATCGCGGCTGAAAGGCCTGCAGTCATAGTCATCAAAAGGAAGGCAGAATTTAATGTGGATCTCTCCGGAAGCCCGAAACTGATGTTTGAAACGCCAAGAGAGGTCAGCCCGTGAAGCTCATCATGGATCCTTCGCACTGTTTCAAGGGTGACAAGACCGGATCCGTCATTCGCAGAGACTGCCATTGCAAGAGGGTCTATTATTATATTCTTTTTTTCTATACCGTATTCTGCGGCTCTCTCGTATATTTTGCGGGCGATCTCAAAGCGTTCCTCAACTGTTTCGGGAACTCCTGATTCCCCTATAGTAAGCCCTACTATGAGGCCTCCGTATTTCTTTGCAAGCGGGAAGACCTTGTCTTGTATCTCCTTCCTTCCGTTTACGGAATTTATCATGGGCTTTCCGTTGTAGATCCGAAGGGCATTTTCAAGAGCCTTTTCATCCCCCGTATCTATCTGAAGCGGAAGATCCGAAATAGCCTGAAGCTCAGATACAACCTCCTTCATCATCGAAGGCTCGTCTATCTCCGGAAGTCCCACATTCACATCCAGTATGTCAGCACCGGCCTTCTGCTGCGAGAGCCCCTCCTCAAGGATATAATTGATATCGTGCGTAAGGAGCGCCTGTTTGAAGCGTTTCTTACCCGTGGGATTGATCCTCTCTCCTATGAGTATGGTTCGTTCACCGAAAAAGACAGCATGGGTAAAGGAGGATACCATCGTGATATCCTTTTTCGCCGGAAGAGAATAAGGAACATCGGAAACCGCCTCTCTTTCCTTTCTGATATATTCCGGAGTCGTCCCGCAGCATCCTCCCATGATGTTCACTCCAAGACTCGCCATCTCCTTCATGCAGGAAGCAAATTCGTCCTCTCCGACATCATAGACTGTCTTACCATCCTCGGTCCTTGGAAGTCCCGCATTTGGATTTACGATTACGGGAGTGGATGTTATCTTCATTATCCGCTCGACCAAAGGGATCATCTGCTTTGGTCCAAGAGAACAGTTCATTCCGAGGGCGTCAACACTCAGGCCTTCGAGCATCGCTACCATGGCCTCGGGAGACGCGCCTGTCATGAGTGTCCCGTTCTCGTCATAGACATTCGTCACAAAAACAGGCAGGGAGGAATTCTCCTTTGCCGCAAGTACGGCTGCCTTTGTCTCAAGGGAATCGTTCATGGTCTCAATCAGGATCGCATCCGGTGAGTATGGCACCGCCGCCCTCACAATTTTAGCAAAGGTCTCTACTGCTTCCTCGAAAGGAAAGTCCCCAAGCGGCTCAAGCATCCGCCCTGAGGGCCCGATATCAAGGACAACGAAGGCCTCACCTTCTTTTCCTGCTTCCTCTATGGCAAGACGTGCGTTTTTTATGGCAGCGGCTATTATCTCTTCGTAGTTTTCAAAGCGAAGCGGGCTCGCACTGAAAGTATTTGCCGCTATGATGTCAGAGCCGGCGACAAGATAAGCCTTGTGCATACCGATTATCTCATCAGGCTTTGAGAGATTCCAAAGATCCGGGGGCTCACCGGGCTTTAAGCCGCGCGCCTGAAGATAAGTACCTGTCCCGCCGTCACAGAAAAGGCGGCGTTCTTTTATTGCGTCAAGTATGTTCAATATAATGTCCTTTCCTCCCCTTCTCTTTCGGGGATCCCGAGTATCGCTGTCACCGACTTCAGCGGTGCCATCATATTCCCTTTTGTAAGACAGATTCCTGCGCGTTTTCCTGCCTCAAGGAGCCGCAGGAAATCCCCCTGGCAGTCAATTGAGAGTCCGCTGTAGCCCGGCGAAAACCTCTGGCAGAGCTTTTTCCCCGCAAGGGAAGAAAGCTGCCTTTCAGCCTCATCACACAAGGCCTCTGCCGCCGCGCTCCCGGCCGCATCATATAGTATCTCATCAACCGGAGAAAATCTCATTTTTGATATCTCCCTGTCAACAAAGGGACCGGCTGTCACAGCAAAAAGGAAAACCTCTTTGCATGGAGAAAGGAGCTCTGATAGTGGTTTGCTTTCAAGCCTCATCCCGAGGATCTCAACAAAGTCCTCTCCCCTTTTTTCTATATCAGACCTTATAAAGCAGGCCTTTGGAGTAAAGACCTGCTTTATCTTTGAAAGAGCATCCCCTGCTCTTGTTTTGTACTCTTTTGAAACCGGAGAGTCCTTGTCACAGGTCCTGTATCCTGCAAATATCAGAACATCCTTTAAGGGTATCTCAATATTTTCCTTTTCGATAAGAAGGGTCGTTGCTGTCATTATTCTCTTTCACCCCTCTCAATAATCATCAGTGAAAAAGTGCTTCACACCGCCGTTCTTGTATGCAAGCACTGTTTTCAGGTTCACATTTTGTGCGCTTTTGAAAATATTCTTTTCGATGTAAGGATTCGTTTTCTTAAGCTCACGGATGATCTTCTTTGTCTCAAGCCGCTTTGAATCCATCGGGTCTTCCTCATTATCGTTCCTCTCAGTGAAGCGGCAGGCGCAGCGCAGAAATTCAAGATCGTTTGAATCCCTCCATTTTTTGATATCGTCCTCCCTTACATAGTAAAGGGGACGGATAAGCTCCATCCCTTCAAAATTGTTTGACCGAAGCTTTGGCATCATAGTCTGAAACTGACCACCGTAGAGCATCCCCATGAGTATCGTCTCTATGACGTCGTCAAAGTGGTGACCGAGAGCGATCTTGTTGGCGCCCATTGCCTTTGCCCTGCTGTAAAGATAGCCCCGGCGCATCCTCGCGCAGATGTAGCAGGGATTTTTTTCGATCACATCAACATTTTCAAATATATCCGAGGAAAAAAAAGTGACAGGAATATCAAGGAGCCTTGCATTTTTTTCTATAAGCTCCCTGTTCCTTTTCGCATAACCGGGATCCATCGAAAGATATATGGCTTCAAAGTCAATTGGTCCATGACACTGAAGCTCCTGGATGAGCTTTGCAAGAAGGAAGGAATCCTTGCCACCGCTTATGCATACGGCAACGCGATCTCCTTCATCGATAAGGGAATAATCCCTTATAGCCTTTGTAAAGGGTGACCAGAGGGCGCTTCGGTCTTTTTTGATGAGGTCTCTTTCAAGCCTCTTTAAAAACTCACTTTTTTCCAAGGCGCTTTCAGATTTCCTTGCTGATCTGCTCTCTGAGCTCCCGGATACCTATATCATTTTCCGCGGCAAATCTCACGAGCTCCTCGTACTCGGGCTTTACCTTCCGAACTCCGTAGCCCTCTGAGACCTTTACAGATATATCTCCGTAACGCGTCTTTCTCTTCTCGAGATGGCGCGAGAGTACTACTCTCTTTGAAACATACTCTCTGAGCCCTATTGTAGATGTATGCTGGAATATGAGATGGAGTATCTCCTCTCTCGCTCCCTCAGGACAAAGGACTGTCACAACATAGGCGGGACGACCCTTTTTCATAAAGACCGGAGTGAAATAAACATCAACTGCACCGCTGTCCCTGAGGCAGTCTGCCGCAAATGAAAGATCCTCGCCTCTCATATCATCTATCGTAAAAATAAATTCGTGTATTGTTGAAGAAGCATCCTCACCGGACACCGTATAGCCACAAAGCGCATGAAGGACATTCGCTCTTCCTATATTCTTGTCTCCCTGCCCATAGCCGGAGGATTCCAGAGACATCTCGGGAATATCGCCGAAACTGTTTACGAAATATTTTACCAGTACTGCACCGGTGGGCGTGGTGAGCTCACCCAGCTCTTCTCCGCCTGTCTTCTGTGAGACCGGAAGATTAGTTAGAAGGTTTGCAACGGCAGGAGCCGGGACGGGAAGGATGCCGTGAGCGCATCTTACCTTTCCGTTTCCGAGATTTACTGAGTTTGAAACAACTCTTCCCGGTCCTATTATCCTCATAAGAACTACAGCATTCATGATATCAGCGATGGCATCATAGGTCCCCAGCTCATGGAAATGGACCATGGAAACCGGCTTGTCGTGAGCCTTTGCCTCCGCTTCGGAAAGAAGGCCGTATATCTCCTTCATCCTTGTCCTGTCTTCGTCGGGAAGCTTAAGGGAAGCAATAAGGTCATTGATCTCATCGATGCTCCTCTCACCGTGATGATGTGTTTCGCTATGAGTATGGTCATGAGCATGTTCATGCTCGTGGTCATGTTCATGCTCCCTCTCTCCGTCGGGGAGTTCTTCCTTTCCGTCTATCATGACATGCATCTTGTAAGAAAGGATACCCGAAGCACTGGTCTTTTCGGGTTTTATAACGACACCGGGAAGACCGCAGTTGTTTACTGCAGATAAAAAATATTCCCTCTCATCCTCCTTAAGAAGAGAAAAGAGAGCTCCCGCAAACATGTCGCCGGACACTCCGTTTGAAAGATCAATAAACAGTATCTTCATTATTGTCCCTCCTTATATGAGTGATGATTTATCAGGCTCGCCTGAAAACCGGCGCCAAAACCATTATCAATATTTACAACACTGACTCCGGATGCGCAGGAATTCAGCATTGAAAGCAGGGCGGAAAGCCCATGGAAGGATGCGCCATAGCCCACGCTTGTCGGAACAGCGATGACAGGAGCCTTTGAAAGACCTGCCACAACGGAGGCAAGAGCGCCCTCCATTCCCGCCACGGCAATTATCACCCTTGCTTCATCTATATCAGCCTGATGCTTAAGGAGCCTGTGAATACCTGCAACTCCGACATCGTATACTCTCTTCACGCGATTGCCAAGAATCTCTGCTGTAAGAGCCGCTTCCTCAGCGACAGGTATGTCACTGGTCCCGCCGGTCAGAACAAGTACCGTGCCGTCACCATCAGGCTCTCTCATAGCGCCAAGCACAGCGATCCCTGCTTCCGGATAATATTTTAGTTCATCAGGGAAAGACTTTGAAAGCTTCTCCTCCTTCTCCTCCGAAAGCCTTGTGACCATGACGGGAGACTGCCCGGCGTCAAGAAGGACCCGTATTATCCCTTCTATCTCCAAAACGGTCTTTCCCTCTCCGTAAATGACCTCGGGAACTCCTGTCCTTTTTTCTCTTTCAAGGTCAACGTCGGCATATCCTATCTTCATATCAATTCTCCGCTTAATCGATGGTGGGTACCATGAGCTCAAGTATCGAATGATAGCTGATGTAAATGAAGGTTCCTACGATTTCATCCACCGGTATCTTCATCCCGCCTTCTATCCACTGCGTAATGGCATAGCAGATCCACTCGGATATAAAAGAGGCCAGAACCTCCGCCGTAAGCCATTTGTAGGGTATGTTCTTCTCAAACTCCTCCTTGCCAATGAAGTCCATAAGAAGCTCTTTTACTGCAATGAAAAGTATCTCCCTGAAGGAGTTCTGCCCTGAGAGCTTGTTTGCGTTGGTATAAAAAACCTTCTCCGAAAGCATCGCATTCATTGAGCCGGTGACTGCCTCTTTGATATGCTTTCCCTGTATCAAAGGCTTCATTGGGAAGATCAGCTCCTGCTTGACTATCCATTCGAGGAGCTCATATTTGTCCTGGAAATGATTATAGAAAGTAGGCCGGATCACTCCGGCCTTGTCTGTGATTTCTTTGATGGTGATTTTTTCGATAGGCTTATGAACGGCTATCTCCTTGAAACTGGCCGCAAGAAGTGCGTCAATATTGCCTCTCCCGCGGTCGGTTGTCATCTCGGATTTTATCATAAAATATGTATTGCCCTATCCTGTTGCTTCGCAACCCCTCGCCGGGGCGGCACCATACCACTTCGTGGCATGGTCTGCGTCACTCCTAATGTCATAAGGAATCCACCGCTTCGTGGTACCCCTTATGACGAAATTCGGCGGCCTGTCGCCGGAACCATTCCCTGATCTTTTTTACGTTGTCATACTCACTCGTCGAACTCGACCGTTACATAAAAGCCGCGCTCGGTCTCGCGGACCGATACGACTTTTCCTTTTTCAGAGACAAGCCTCTCGGATGGCAGAAGATTCGCGGTCATCGCAAAGGAATTTCCAAGAGTGTAATAATAATACGAGGACACCTTTCCCTCCTTCACGGGAAGGACATCTCCCTCCTTGAGAAGACCGGTACGTTCCATCTTGAATTCCATCGTCCTCAAAGCTGCCCTCTTTTCAAAAGTCAATCGTCATGCCATCACTCGGGGCTGCCTTCAGAAAACTCCTCTCCCTCTGCGGGAGTTTCTGCAGGAGACTCTGCCAAAGTTTCTTCCACAGGCACCTCCACAGTTTCTGCTTCGAGCCTGAACTGCGATATGATATCCGCTATATTGTCTGCGGAACCGTGAACCGTACCCTCCGTAGAATGGAGCTCGTTTACGTTTCGCGCAATGACCTCAGCGGTATTTGTAAGCTCCACAGCCGAAGCCGCATTTTCCTCTGCAGATGCGGAGAGAGAATTCACAAGGTCCGTGATCTTCTCGAAGCCGTGCTTCAGTTCATCGTTCACTCCGTTCAGATCGTCGATAGCGGACTGAACGCTTCCTACGGAATCTATGATCTTGTCAAAGCTTTCTGAGGTCTCCTGAACGGAAATGTTCTGCCTCTCGACGCAGTCCTTTACGACGCCCATCTGGGAATCCGCCTCGCCCATATTTCTCTGGAGCTCATAGAGGACATCATTGATCCCCTGAACTGACTGTGCCGACTGATCAGCGAGCTTCCTGATCTCATCGGCCACAACCGAGAATCCTCTTCCGGCTTCACCTGCCCTCGCTGCCTCTATTGACGCATTAAGCGAAAGGAGGTTCGTCTGCTGGGCTATCTCTTCAATGAATGAGGAGGCAGCGCCGATCTTCTGTGAGGACTCTCCTATGGTATTCATGACAGCGAGAACCTTTTCAAAGGCCTCCATACTTTCCGCCGTGATAGAGGTGAGGGTTCCCACCTTCTCCTTTCCCTGAGCGGTAACCGAGGAAATCTCACCGCTGGTTTCTTCAAGAAGGCTGGTGCTTCGCATTGAGGATTCCATCGCATTGGAAAGATCCTTCATTCCATCAGATATGACGGATACATCCTGCGCCTGCTTTGAAACAACGGTAGCCATTTCGGATGCCGCCGTATTGATGCTGTCAATGTTCGCGGTCGCTTCCCTCGTGTTCTGTCCCATTACATCAACAGAACCGACAAGACCTGAAGAGGTATCGTTCAAGACACCCATTATCTTCTTCAATTTGTCCTGGACGATGATGAACTCGCTCTTCATCCGTCCGATCTCATCGGTTGACTTTATAGGCTTTACAGCAAAGGAGAGATCGTTTTCGGAGAGCCTGTTCAGATAGCCTGTGACCTCCCTTATCCTCTTCACGAGCTTTGATGATATGAGGACAGCGAGAACTATCAGCACGAAGGTTATCGCCGCAAAGGATATCGTAATGATAATGGTCTTCAGCCTGATGGAGGCACTGAAGGCGGAGGACTGGTTCTCAGCCCACTGAGATGAAAGCTGAACCAGCTTGTCTATGGTCTTTGCTGTAAAAGTATAATTGTTAAGTGAATCCGTAAAGCCCTTCGAAGGCTGTTCCGGATCATATTTCGAGGTCCACTCGGTAAATTCCTCCTCAAACTGTGTGAGGAGCTCCGAGAATGTTGTACCACCCTCGGTAGCTGTACCGGCCAGACTGGGCTCGGAGGCCATCATGCCTTTCACTGTCACTAACTGCTGCTGAACAACCGCCATCTTGTCCTGATACTGCTGCCTGTAGCCTGTAAGACCACTGGGATTGTTCTCCCTTACATAATGGTTCATGGTAGCTACCGCAGTCTCCATTTCAGAGCAGGAGGACCTTGCAGAGGAAAGAGCGTCAAGAAGAGTACTTTCCTTGTCTGCATAGAGAATCTTCGTCTGATTGTAAACATTGAGCTGCGCCCAGTTCTGATAGACTGCGAGTACAATGATCATCAAAACGAGCGGAAATACGATCGCGAGAAGCTTTCCCCTGATACTAAGATTCTTCATTGATAAAATAACCCCCTTGAGAACAGATCAAACATTCGTTACCGAAAACGATTAAGTTCTCTTTTCGACTAGTCATTTTATCACAAAATAATCGTACATACAATTATGGTTTTGTGAATTATTGCCTTATTTTCACGCCTTGTTTGTGCGCCGCCATATACCCATTTTTTCCGCGTCCTTGATGAGGGAGTCCCTGAAATCGGGATGTGCTATACCGATCAAAGCCTCTGCTCTCTGCCAGGTGGAAAGTCCCTTCAGGTTCACCATACCGTACTCCGTCACTACAAACATCGTGTTCGCTCTTGTATCGGTAACGATAGAGCCGGAAGGAAGCGTAGGGAGGATACGGCTCTGAAGAGATCCGTCCTTTCCCGTAAAGGTCGAGGAAAGGCAGATGAAACTCTTCCCGCCCTTTGAAAGATAGGCTCCTATCACGAAATCAAGCTGTCCGCCCGCACCGCTGATATGCTTCGTTCCCGCGGATTCAGCATTAACCTGTCCGAAGAGATCGACATTTACGGCATTATTTATTGAAATAAAATTGTCTATAGAGGAAACTGTCGCCGCCGAATTTGTATAATCAACGGGAGCCGCCATGCAGGCAGGGTTGTCATTCAGATAATCATACATATTCTGTGAGCCGCTGGCGAAGGCATAGACCTGACGTCCTCTGTCGAGCGTCTTCTTCTTTCCCGTGATCTTTCCTGCCTTTGCAAGCTCAACAAAGGCATCCACATACATCTCCGTATGAACTCCGAGATCCTTAAGGTCCGACTCCGCTATCATCTTCCCCACAGCGTTCGGCATCCCGCCAATACCAAGCTGAAGGCAGGCACCGTTTGGAATCTCATCAACTATGAGTGAAGCCACCTTCCTGTCAACCTCTGTTGCTTCGCCTGAAGCAGGGAGCGTGCATACGGGCGGGTTCTCACCCTCTACCACATAGTCAACCTCACTGATGTGAACCTCTGTTTCATAGCCCCCGAGGCAGCGGGGCATATTCTTGTTTACCTCGACTATCACTATGTCCGCGCATTCCACCGCGGCATGAAGATGAGAGGCGCTGACACCGAAGTTGAAGTAGCCTCCGTTGTCCATCGGTGAAACCTGAAAGATCGATACGTTGAGGTGCTTTATATTTTCACGATAATAACGCGGAAGCTCTGAATACTTGAGCGGCGCATAGAAGGCGCAGCCCCTTCCTATCAGCTTTCGCTCGACTCCCGTCATATGCCAGGAATTCCAGGTGAAATGCTCTCCTGCATCCTCACGTTCAAATATCGCGGGGGTATGATAGAGGATCCCTCCCCGAAGATTTACGTCAAAGAGTTCATCCATCCTTTTTGCAAGTGCCTTGTCGCAGGTCTCCGGGGTGTTTGTACACCACCCGAAATCCACCCAGTCCCCGCTCTTTACAACAGAAACCGCCTTGTCTGCCGATACCAGTTTGCTCTTGTACTCCTCTTTGATATCCATGACCCTATCCCTTTCCTATGCAGTTTTTTCCACATTGCCGCCTTCCGGCAAAAACCCGTCCGTTCCAAGATGAAGGACACGGTCCTTTATCTCCTGCGTCCTTCCCTGATTCCAGAACTGTGTCCCGATATAGCCGCAGGTCCGCCTTGCCACCGACATCTTTGACTGGTCGCGGTTTCCGCAGTTGGGACATTCCCATACAAGCTTCCCGTTGTCATCGGTCACTATCTGTATCTCGCCGTCGTAGCCGCAGACCTCGCAGTAATCGGATTTCGTGTTGAGCTCCGCGTACATTATATGCTCATAGATGTGCTTCATTATCGCAAGCACCGCCGGGATGTTGTTCTGCATGTTCGGAACCTCCACATAGGAAATGGCCCCGCCCGGAGAGAGCTTCTGGAAGTCACTTTCAAATGTGAGCTTTGAAAAGGCATCTATGTCCTCGGTCACATGGACATGGTAGGAATTCGTAATGTAATTCTTGTCCGTAACATGCTTTATGATGCCAAAACGCTTCTGAAGGCACTTTGCGAACCTGTAGGTGGTTGATTCCATAGGTGTCCCATAGACTGAATAACTGATGTGCTCAGCCTCCTTCCAGGTCTTGCAGGCGTCATTCAGTCTCTGCATTACGGAAAGCGAGAATTCCCTGCCCTTTGGATCCGTATGAGGAACCCCGAGCATCCTGTAGCACATCTCGGAAAGTCCCGCATAGCCGAGTGAGATTGTGGAATAGCCGTTGTAGAGGAGTTTGTCGATGGTCTCACCCTTCTTAAGTCTGGCAAGAGCCCCATACTGCCAGAGTATCGGCGCGGCGTCTGATACTGTTCCCTTCAACCTCTCATGCCTGCAGCGAAGCGCCCTGTGGCAGAGATTGAGTCTTTCTTCGAGTATCTCCCAAAACCTGTCCATATCCCCTTCCGAGGAGCAGGCCACATCCACGAGATTTATGGTGACAACCCCCTGGTTGAAGCGCCCGTAGAACTTGTTCGTGCCGTCGGGATTCTTTTGTGATTCCTCCACCGTAAGGAAGGATCTGCAGCCCATGCAGGTATAGACATTACCGTTTTTCAGGGATCTCATTACCTTTGCTGAGATATAATCAGGCACCATTCTCTTTGCCGTGCATTCCGCCGCCATCTTCGTAAGATAATAATATTTGCTGTCCTCGTAGATATTATCCTCATCGAGCACATATATGAGCTTCGGGAAGGCGGGCGTGACCCATACGCCTTTCTCATTCTTCACGCCTTCCTTTCTCTGCTTGATGAATTCCTCTATGATCATCGCAAGGTCATCCCTCGTCTGTCCCTCGGGAACCTCATCAAGATACATGAAGACAGTGACGAAAGGAGCCTGACCGTTGCAGGTCATCAATGTGATCAGCTGGTACTGTATGGTCTGGATGCCGCTCTCCACTTCTTTTCGAAGACGCATCTCTGTAGTCTTTGTGATTATCTCTTCATCAAGCGATTCACCGCAGGCCTTTCTCTCCTCTATGACCTCCGCTCTGATCTTCTGTCTCGAGATATCCACGAAGGGAGCGAGGTGGGAAAGCGTGAAGCTCTGTCCGCCGTACTGATTCGACGCCACCTGCGCCACGATCTGGGTGGTCACATTGCAGGCCGTAAAGAAGCTGTGCGGCTTTTCAATGAGGGTTTCCGAGATCACAGTACCGTTCTGAAGCATGTCTTCGAGATTGATGAGATCACAGTTGTGCTCACGCTGAGCAAAATAATCCATATCATGGAAATGGATTATGCCCTCCTCATGCGCCTTCACTATATCCGGAGGAAGGAGTATCCTCCTGGTGAGATCCTTTGAGACCTCTCCTGCCATATAATCCCTCTGTGTGGAATTGATGACAGGATTCTTGTTGGAGTTCTCCTGCTTGACCTCCTCGTTCATTCGGTCTATGAGAGCGAGGATACCGTTGTCGGTAGTATTTGATTTTCTCGAAAGCTCACGGGTATATCTGTATCTTACGTAGAGGCGCGCAACCTCGTAGCCGCGCATCTCCATTATGCCTTTTTCGACCATGTCCTGGATGTCCTCAACGTTTACAGCGTGAGGAGCATCGGCTACCTGATGGGCTATCGAATCCGCGACGGCGCGTATCTGAACGTCGGAAAGCTGATGTATCTCATCCACCTCCTTGTTCGCGGACTGAATGGCATTCACTATCTTTTCTATATCAAAGCGTACCTCTGCGCCGTTTCTTTTGATGATGTTCGTGCGGACTTCCATTGCAACCTCCGGAGATATCAAACTACATATTGTCTAAAGTCAAAATAAGAGCACAATATCTTGTGCCGTATTGCCATATTACACTATTATCATTAAAATGTGAACAACTATTTTGTTGTTTCGGAAAGACTTTTATTATGAATTATTCAAAGATATACTACTGCGATATCGCAAACGGGACCGGCGTTCGAACAAGCCTCTTTGTCTCCGGCTGCAGGAACCACTGCATAGAATGCTTCAACAAAGAGACCTGGGATTTTTCCCACGGAGAGCCCTTTGACGAAGAAGTACAAAAAAAGATCCTCTCTTCAATTTCGCCTTCCTATGTGGAAGGAATAAGCATACTCGGTGGAGAGCCCATGGAGCCTGAAAACCAGGAGGCGTTACTCCCTTTTCTTCTTGAACTCAAAAAAGCCCTGCCAAAGAAGACAGTCTGGATCTACACAGGCTTCACCTTTGAAGAGCTTTTTGATGAAAAAAAGCGCTGCTGCACATGCTTTACAAAGGATATACTCGGAGCCACCGATATCCTTGTGGACGGTCCCTTCCTCATAGAAAAAAAGAATATCTCACTTGCCTTCCGGGGAAGCGAAAACCAGAGGATCATTGATGTAAAAGAGACACTTTTAAGAAAAAAAGTAGTCCTCAGCCCTTTGATGCAATGACATCCGCCATGTCATACAGCCCGCTCTTTTGTCCGGAAAGGAACTTTGCGGCCTCCACCGCACCGTGGGCGAAGACATTTCTGCTGGTTGCCTGGTGCCTGATCGTGATGATCTCGTCCTCACCGAGGAACATCACGTCGTGGATCCCGACTACATTCCCGCCGCGGACGCTTGAGATCCCAAGCTCTTTCTTCCCTCTCTTTTCCCTTCTTTCGCTTCGTCCGTAAATATATTCATAATCCTCATTGCTTCCTTCTTTGACAGCGTCTGCAAGAAGGTAAGCTGTGCCCGACGGAGCGTCGAGCTTTCTGTCATGATGCGCCTCAACTATCTCAACGTCAAAGCCGGCAGGGCAGAACACCTTTGCGGCCTTTTTGAGAAGATCCGCTATGGTATTGATCCCGAGAGACATATTCCCGGAGCGGAGGATCGGAATGCTTTCCGCTGCCTTTTTCACCCCATCGAGCGCCTCATCGGAAAGTCCTGTCGTACAGAGTACCACGGGAAGTCCTTTGGCGACACAGCCTGAAAGAAGGGCGGGAACACCTGCGGCGGTTGAAAAATCTATAACGCAGTCAGCCTCTTCAGTGCACTCATCTATGCTGCGAAAAACAGGGAAGTCATGGGGCTTTTCACCGAAAGGGTCTATCCCGCAGACTGTCTCGCAGTCGGGATCGTTTTTTATCATTTCCTCAAGAACGGCGCCCATGTGTCCGTTCACGCCGTTTATGATCAGTCTTATCATTATTCTTTACCTCATTATGAGATGAGTCCGTAATCCTTCAAAACGCCTTTAAGGTATTCTCTGTGCTCGGGAGTTAGATCAAAGAGCGGTGCCCGGAGAGGCCCCACGCTAAGCCCCATCATATTCATGGCGCTCTTCACCGGGATGGGATTCACTTCACAGAAGAGAGCGTCGACCATGGGAAGAAGGTATCTTTGCAGCTTTGCGGCCTCTTCACATTTTCCGTCAAACCAATACTGACACATATCGTGAACCTCCTTCGGCATCACGTCGGATACCACGGAGATCACGCCTACAGCACCTATCGAAAGGAGCGGGACCACGAGACCGTCCTCTCCCGAATAAAGATCCATCTTTCCGTCGGTGAGATACATCATCTTTGAACTTTGCGCCATGTTTGCGGTAGCGTCCTTAACACCCACTATATTTTCCTTGTCCCTGATAAGCCTTGCGGCTGTCTCGGGGAGGATGTTCGTCCCGGTCCTTCCTGGCACGTTGTACATGATGATGGGGAGTTTTGTCTCATCCGCTATCCTTGAGTAATGCTGATAGAGCCCCTCCTGCGTCGACTTGTTGTAATAAGGCGTTACTATGAGCGCGGCATCTGCGCCGTCCTCCTCAGCCTCCTTTGTGAGCTGGATCGCTGTCTTCGTACAGTTTGATCCGGTACCCGCAACAACAGGTATCCTGCCTTTCACGAACTCGACGGCCTTTTTGATGGTATACCTATGCTCCTCCATTGAGAGAGTGCTTCCCTCGCCGGTCGTCCCTACTATGATGATCGCGTCGGTCCCTGCATCTATCTGGATATTGATGAGCTCCTCGAGTTTGTCATAGTTGACCTCTTCATTATCTTTCATGGGAGTGACTATGGCGACTCCGGCTCCTTTAAACACCTGCATCATCTTTTTCCTCCTTTTCAGAGGTGATATTGTAAATAGAGGAAGAAACTTCCCTGATCGCATCGGGAAGACTCCTTCCCGTCAATATGACCTCCATGCCTTCACCGGCCTGGGAGAGAGCGCTCACGACCTCTTCCTGAGGCACTATTCCTTCATTGACGGCTCCAAGTATCTCATCGAGTATGAGAAGATCACATTCACCGGTGGAGATCACCTTCTTTGCGAAGGCAACACCATTCCTGATGTTGAGCTTCTCATCCTCCTGCTCATCCGACGAAAGCTCGGAAAAGCACTCCTTTGTCCTTTCAAAGCGGAATATCCGGATTTCCGGTTCCAGCTTCGAAAGATAATCATAATTCACCTCTGCCTTCAGAAACTGTATGATAATGGCAGTCTTCCCGTCAGCAGCAGCGCGAAGCGCATAACCGAGTGCGGCGGAAGACTTTCCCGCGCCGTTTCCGTAATAAACGCGGATAGAACCTTCGTTCATGTTGTATTAATGATACTCCTTTAATAAGCTTTTAAATCTCAGGGCTTTGATCTTTCAGCACCCTTTTTAACCCCGCTATATTACCACAGGGAAAGACAAATAGCAAAACCTCAAAAATCCTTGAAATTGCAGCACTACATGATAAAATAGGAAAGTTGTGTAAAAACAGATTGAATAAAAAGATTTCGGAGTTTTTGTCATGAAGGAAAAGAGAGAAGATATCAGGAATGTTGCGATAATAGCCCATGTCGACCATGGAAAGACCACGCTCGTTGACAATCTGCTTCGCCAGAGCGGCGTGTTCCGTGACAATGAAGAAGTAAAGGAACGTGTGATGGATTCCGGAGACATCGAGCGCGAGCGCGGGATCACTATCCTTTCAAAGAATACTGCCGTCTGGTACCGCGACACAAAGATCAACATAGTCGACACCCCAGGCCATGCGGATTTCGGAGGCGAGGTAGAGCGCGTATTAAAGATGGTCGACGGCTGTGTTCTTGTAGTGGATGCCTTTGAAGGCGTGATGCCGCAGACCAAGTTCGTGCTCATGAAGGCCCTCGCACTCGACCTTCCTATCGTCTGCTGCATCAACAAGATCGACCGTCCCGAGGCAAGACCGAAGGAAGTCATTGACGAAGTCCTCGAGCTCTTCATGGATCTCGATGCTACGGATGACCAGCTGGAAAGCCCCTTCGTATTTGCATCCGCCCGAGACGGCTATGCCATAAAGGAACTCACCGATGAAAAGAAGGACATGGCTCCCCTCTTTGATACGATAATAGAGCACATCCCGGCTCCGGAGGGCGACCCCGACGCTCCGGCACAGATGCTCATATCTACGATCGATTATAATGAATATGTCGGAAGGATAGGGATCGGGAAGATCTCAAACGGAACGTTGAAGCTCAATTCCGACGCTGTTGTCGTGAACCATCACGACAAGGACAAGCTTGAAAAAGTGAGGATCACCAAACTCTATCAATTCGATGGTCTTAAGAGAGTCGATGTGGATACCGCCTCCTTCGGGGATATAGTCGCTCTTTCCGGCATAGCCGATCTTCACGTGGGTGACACGATCTGCGGACCGGAGGATCCGAAGGCAATACCTTTTCAGAAAATATCAGAGCCCACGATCGCAATGAACTTCATGGTGAACGACTCTCCCTTCGCGGGAACCGAAGGAAAGTGGGTCACCTCCAGACACATCAGAGACAGGCTTTTCAAGGAGCTCAATACCGATGTCTCACTCCGTGTTGAAGAGACAGACAGTGCCGACTGCTTCAAGGTTTCGGGAAGGGGAGAGCTTCATCTTTCAGTCCTCATAGAGACGATGCGTCGTGAGGGCTATGAATTTGCTGTATCAAAAGCAGAGGTCCTCTACCATACCGACGAGAACGGAAAAAAGACAGAGCCTATCGAGATAGCTTATATCGATGTTCCGGATGAATTCACCGGTGTCGTCATTCAGAAGCTTGGCATGAGAAAGGGCGAGCTCCTTTCAATGAATCCGATCACAGGCGGCTATACCAGGCTCGAATTCCGAATCCCCTCAAGAGGTCTCATAGGCTACAGAGGAGACTTTCTGACAGACACCAAGGGCAACGGGATCATCAATACCATCTTTGATTCATATGAACCCTACAAGGGCGATATTGCCTACAGGCGGCAGGGTTCGCTCATCGCCTTCGAGGAAGGCGAATCAGTGACTTACGGGCTCTTCTCGGCACAGGACAGAGGGACGCTTTTCATAGGTCCCGGTGAAAAAGTCTATTCCGGAATGATAGTAGGCGAATCCGGAAAGGCCGAGGACATAGAATTAAATGTCTGCAAGAAAAAACATCTTACAAATACGAGGACAAGCTCTTCTGATGAAGCGCTCGTGCTCACACCCCCGAAGAGACTGTCTCTCGAGCAGGCACTCGACTTCATTGAAAATGATGAACTGCTTGAGGTCACGCCGGAGTCCCTTCGGATAAGGAAGCGGATACTTGATCCACGCCTTCGGAAGAGGGATATGATAAACAATCAGAGAGCAAGGGAAGCTCAGGGACAGTGATCATCCGCTGATAAAAAAAGAGGGCGCACCGGAAATGTCCGATGCGCCCTGTTTATTATCATCTTTATGAGAAGTAGCTTATGAGCTGCTTCAGTTTCTCTGCGTCGTTCTGAAGATCCTCCGCAGACTGATTGATGATCGCAAAGGTTGCGGAAAGCTCTTCCATGGAAGCGTTGGTCTCCTCTGTGGAAGCCGCGTTCTCCTCGGATATTGCCGACAGATCCGTTACGATCTCGATGAGTGAATTCTTCTCTTCGTCAAGACGCGTGATCCTCTGTGAGATCACCTCCGTGCTTGAGCTTACGGAGTCTACGGAATTCAGCATATCCTGCATGTCGCCCTTTGTGCTCTGAAGGTGCTGTGACTGCTCCTCGCAGTTCGCGTCAAGCTTCTTCATGACATCGACCGATGCTTCGGCGTCAGCAAGAAGCTTCACAACTATCTCCTTGATCTGGTCAGCAGATTCCTTGGACTCGTCGGCAAGCTTTCTGATCTCGTCTGCAACGACCGCGAAGCCCTGTCCTGCCTCTCCTGCCCTTGCCGCCTCTATTGAAGCATTCAGTGAAAGCAGGTTCGTCTGCGAAGCGATATCCGTGATCGCCTGTGAGAACTGATCGATGGCCTTCGCTGACTCGTTTGTGGACTGGATAGTCCGACCGATCTCCTGAACCGAAAGAGTCACATTGTTGTTTGAATCGATGAGGCTCTCCATAGCCCTCATTGCATTGTCGCAGGACTTCTTCATCTCTCCGGCGGCATTGTCAAGTTCCTTCACGTGGTTAGAGATCTCGTCGATGTCCTCGCCTATATCGGAAGTATTGTTTGAAGCGGTCTGTACCGAATCCGCCTGGTTTACAGCGCCCTTGCTGATATCATCGACAGCGGAGCTGATCTGTACAGATGCCTGCGAAGCACTGTTTGAAGAATTCGAAAGCTCGGAGCCCGCATTTCCGATATCAAGCGACATACTCTTTGTCTCGGCTATGACGGAGCCCAGCTTTTCTGTGAGCAGGTTCAGTGCCTCTGCTATCTTTCCCAGTTCATCCTTCCTTGCAAGGAGTGTTTCATCTGCCTTGACTGAAAGATCACCGCCGGCAACCTTTTCAAGCTGGCCTGCTATAGCGCTCATCTTCTTTGAAGTCTTTGCCGCAACAAGGCTGCCGAGGAGAAGGATGAGACCCGTGATACCGATCGCGATACCGGACATGATGAGAACGGCTCTTGTGACACGCTTGCTCACATCATCAACCGGACGTCCCGCAAACATCATTCCAACTATGGAACCGTCAGAGTTTTTCATGGGAACATAATAAGCGCAATACTTTGTCCCGAATACAGTAAGGTTGTCGGAATAAAAATGCTGTCCGCTGTTAAGCACCGTATTTACAACATCGCCTGTAGCATCAGTCCCGATAGCCCTCTGCTTCGTGGAGGGATCGATCAGGGTCGTAACAGCCCTCGTCTTTCCGAAGAACAATGTATAATCAACACCTGTATTTTCTTTTGCAAGATCAAGCTGGTCGCTGTATTCGGCATTTATCACATGATCGCCCTTGTAGATCTCATAATAGTCGGTCCCGCTCCAGTCGCCGTCATAGGTGAGATCAAGCTCCTCCTCCATCTGGATGCAGGCTATCTTCAATTCCTCATTCACCATGCTGAAATAGGCTTCCCTGATCTCCGTTGCACCTATCAGCACGAGCATCACGGATACAAGAATGATCGCCGTGAGCGCGATAAGGATGATCTTGAAGATCAGCTTCTTTTTTCTTTCCACCTTCATGCTTCAACCCTCTTTCTTTGTGCACTATGATAGTAAAACAAAATCTCAATTTGTTATTTTATCACTGTCTTCCTCAATGTATCAAGTATTACAGCCGTCCTTTTTTCAACCGTGTGAAATTCCTTGATCTTCTGTGCGCTCCTTTGCGCTATGGTCTCCCGGAGCGTGTCATGTGAAAGATAATATTTCGCCTTTTCGACCATGTCAGTGTAGCTGTAGAACATCACAAGATCATAGCCATCTTTGAAATACTCCGGCATCTCTGCCTGGAAGTTCGTAAGACAGAAGCCCCCTGAGCCCATGATGTCAAAGACCCGGAGGGGTATACCGCTCTTTATGTTCGGGATAGTGAAATTGAGATTTATCTTTGTCTCCCTGTAGCATTTCGGAAGCTCCGTCCAGTAATCAAGCCCTCCTTTGTATTTCACGCCTATGAGCTCCGAGGTGTCGCTGTTTGAGTATATCGAGACCGAAAGACCTGCTTCAGCGAGAAGAAGGAGAGCTTTCATCCTTTGTATCTGCGCAGTTTTGAAGCCGAGAACGGTGGTCGAAAAGACGAGGGAGAGATCCGAAAACGAGCCCTCGGATTTTTTGAGATGGAAGTATTTCGGGAGAACGGAAAGGATGTCAGGCGTCAGCATCGTCTCAAGGATATTGCTTCCGTAGAGATCCGCCTGGACTCCCATTATCCCGTCGAAATAACCCCGGAGATAATCAGGCAGCTTCTTTTCTATCCTGTCATAGGTATTTCTTTCATAGAGCGAGCCGCAGAAGGCGACCTCGTTTCCGAATATCCCCTGATTCCATCCGCCCTCATGTCCCCACAGCGCATTAGAGAGCCGGTCGGAATTTGCCGCCAGCGGAAGATACCAGATGTTCTTCACTCCAAGCGACCTGAATTCCTCGCAGTTTACCCTGTCAAAGGAAAAAATGAAATTCGTGTCGAAGAATACAGACTCGTGATACATCGAGATAAGAGGGTTGTCGCAGGTCCATGATACATAAGGTATCGACCTGTCATGACAAACCTCTGCTATCACGGCAAAATAATTCACCGTAAAGACGAATTCATAATTCTCCTTTTTCAGTTCATCGGAAAGGAACTGCTGAAACTCGGGAGCGACATCATAGTTCTCAAGTTTCTGCTTGATCTCTCTTACTTCAAAGCCCGCTCTTTCAAAGGCTCTTCTGATATCAAGATAATTGTAGGCTTTCCAGCGGTAGAACAGTATCTTCTTCATATGTTTTCCTTTTTGGTCCCTGGTTTTGGCCCCCGGTTTTGGCCCCTGGTTTTGGCCCCTGGTTTTGGTCCCTGGTTTTGGTCCCTGGGGACGGAGTTGAGGGACCATTTTTTCTTAAAATGAACCCTCGACTCCGTCCCCAGGGACCATTTTTTAGAACTCGAATGCGGCCAGAATTGTCTCTGCCCTTTGTTCCCATGTGTGGTTCATTAATGCGCTTTCATAGCCTTTTTCGGAGAACTCTTTTCTCTTTTGCCCGTCCGAAAGAAGATCAGAGACTATCCCGGGCAGCTTCATTATATCAGAAAGAGGAAAGCGCACGCATTCCCCGTTTGGAAATGCTTCGCAAAGATAATCGGAATCATCCGTAATGACCGCTGCCCCGGAGAGCATTCCGTTCGGTATCCTGTCATGGCTTCCCGCCTTGAACCACGTGAGGGTATTCAAAACGATCTTTGAGCGGAGCATGTAGGGAAAGACTTCTTTTGCCCCGACCTTTCCGAGGATAACAAGGTTTTCATTGTCCGCCCAGTCGCATTGCTCCCAGCCAAGCCCGAGAACTGATACCTTGAAACCGTTCTCGCAGAGCACCCTCACAGCCTGCTCCCTGAAAAAGGAACAGGCGTATCCGTCAAGAAAGCGAAAATCTGTGATGAGCTCGCGCTCACTCTCTCTTGATAGAGAAGAAAGCCCTTCTTTTGAAAGCTCCTGCCTGATGCATTCCTCTGTTGTGACAGAGGGTTCGTTTATCAGCCTGTCAAGGCAGCGTTTCGAAAATAAAGCTCCGTCAAATTCCTTTATTGAATCAAAATCAGGGATCAGGGATTCTATAAGGACCCGTGACAGCGCCCCGGCATATAGAATGTCGATGTCCCTTTTGTCGCTTTCCTGCTTTCCGGAGGCATCTTTTATCGCATTGAGGCATCCTGCGTGAGGCAGGAATATTGTGCTTTTTATATTATCATAATACCTCTCGACATAATCGACATGGTTTCTGTCGATCACGAAAAGAAGATTTTTCACGGGAAGATTTTGGAGCTGCCTGTCGAAATGAAAAGGATGATCCATAAGGATGTCCACATAGAGTATCTGAAGGGCGTCCCAGAGATTGCCGCCCTCTTTTGTACCGAGGTTGTAGCCCAGGTTGTTGAAAGCAATGACAGCATCTATATGGTGGATGGCGTGGTATTCGATAAAGGCGGGAAGGCTCTTCCCAAGATCTGTCGCAGTAAGAAAAAAGCAGTTGTGGCCTGCTTTTTCAAGTGCGTCCGAGAGTTCCTCCGAAAAGAGGTCAAGAGTATCATATAGTCCTTTGATGAATGCGAAGTTCATGGAGTTCTTCCTCTGTTTTGAATTTGGGTCCCTGGTTTTGGTCCCAGGGGACGGAGTCGAGGGTTCATTTCCGAAAAAAATGGTTCCTTGACTCCGTCCCCTGGGACCATTTTATTTTATGGCTGAAAGGAGACCTTGGCAACCCTCAAGAATGTCAGCATAGGCGGTATCAAAGTCCCTTGTATACCAGGGGTCGGACACCTCCCGCGGCCTATCTGAGTAGTCCATGAGAAGCTTTAGTTTTCCCTCAGGATCCTTTTTCCACATGCGCTTCATATAATACATATTCTCGGAGTCCATACCGACGATCAGATCGTAGTTCTCATAATCATCATAGCGCATCTGCCGGGCGGCATATCCGCTGCAGTCGATCCCGTGCGACTTAAGGATAGCGCGCGCAGGAGGATAGACGGGATTCCCGAGTTCCTCTGATGAGGTCGCCGCGGAATCAATGACAAACTCTTCTTTGAGCCCTGCTTTGTTTACCAGATCTATCATAATGTATTTCGCCATCGGGGATCTGCAGATCGAGCCGTGGCAGATGAAAAGTACTTTTATCATAGGCTTTACGCTCCTTATGCCTTATTCCACATCCTATCCGTTTACAAGCTTCAGGAACTTTTTATCGTTCATCTGCTCATTCGTAATATATTCTCCGTCATGGAACAGTGCATAGTTTGTGATCGGAGTCGGCGCGTTTTGTGCTTCCTCTCTGCTTGCGATATGGATTGCCCGGAAGGGTATACCATTCTCTTTAGCGGTCTGTTCCAAAACCGGAACATACTTTGCATTGAACGGGCACTGACTGGTGTAATACAGAACATATCCTTTGTCTTCTATGTTCGGATGCTTCGCACATTCCCTGAACCCAGGCTTTTCTGCCTCATTTCCAAAGGGCAAATACCACAACTGGATTCCATTATCCGCCTCATCGCATACGGTAAAACCTTTATATTTCAGGAACTTTGGATCAGCAAGGAACGGCTTCTTCTTCGCCGCTGCCAGTATACACAGCCCTTTCTTTTCCTTTTCTTTACTGTCTTCGATACAGGCATCCAATAATTCGGTTGAATACCCATGTCCCTTGAAGGAACCGGACACCCACAGACAGTCAATGTACATATATCCATCGGCATTGATCGGAACCCACGCATTCTCAGCCGGAATATACTCAATAAAGCACTTGCCCCGTTCCACACTCTTCAGAAAAACAAGCCCCTCATCAAATCTGTCTGCCAGCCAAGCCTTCTTAGAAGAAACCTGCACGTCCTTATTATTGGAAATGGCACAGCAGATGTGCTCCTTTTCCAGATTATCCTTAGTAACTCTGATGTACTCCATACAATCACCCCTTCCCAAATTGTTTACGCTGCTATCGCGTTATCATTTATGCTTTCAATAACTTTCCGGATTCCCATCCAGACATCTAGATCTGTAAATATCTCAACTACGCTGCCCTGATCTGTGAACGGAGATTCCTGAAGCACAGACAGATCTTTCATCATGCCATTATGAACAATATACTCAATTATCTGGTTCACAAAGTATATCTGCCGGCTATCGAGGTTAGCTCCCTCCAAATACTCTGAAAATGCTGCTTTGGCTGCATTCATATCAAGACCGACGATTTCACGCACGAGCTCACCCAAAGGCTTAGAGCCGTATTCCTGCTCGTATTCTTCCTTGGTACCAAGTTCTGACCAAAGGACCTTTTCCAACGCTTCTATATCATCGTGGGATAACGGTATGTTGGACTTAAGTTTCTTGATTGCCTCATTATCCTGATGCTCACGGATATAGTATTCCGCTTTTGCCTTGTAATTCTTCAGATCATCATTTTCAAGCTCCGACTCGTTCCATGTGACATCAAGAATATCATCCTCAAAGTTTGTATCATAACGAAGTTTGGTATGAGGAATATACTTCATGAGATTACGAAGTTTTTCTCTGATTTCCTCAAACTCATTAATGCCGCAGTTATCGATGTAATCCGTATGAAGAATCTTATCGATCAGTTCTGCCTGTACCTTTATTTCCGGTATATTTGCAACGCTGGCAATACCCCTGACACGCTTAAACAAATCACTGCGGGCTTTTCCGTATTTCTTACCCACAAGGTATGCAAGTTCTATACCGTACATAAGGGCATCAAAGCGAACCGCACTTGCCTCGTCATCGTTCGGAAGAATCAGCGGAGCAAGCTCTTCACGTACTATCAATGTATCTTCATATGTCAGCGTTTGGTAATTGGCCTCGTTTGAATACAAGTCAACATACTTCAGGTGCTGCCTTACCGCGAAATTTTCACGCGGAAGTTCCTGCACCTTACCGGTCATCATTTCTACCAAGGCATTACGATATGCTATAAGCCTGTCTACCTGATATTCTATATCCTGCAGCTTGTATGTAATCTCGAACTGCAAGTTAAAGATTGCTCCCTGAAGTGCGATCATATTAGCAGTAGGTTTTCCCTTACTCATGCGGAAGAACTCAAAGTTGCCGCAGAAATCAAAAATATAAAACTTGCTCT
>CAMVHB010000014.1 GCA_947167155.1 uncultured Lachnospiraceae bacterium
GCGTATGCACGAACATCTGTGACATCGACTACGGAAAGATCCAGACCTTCGCGGGAAATTATGATTTCTGGTTTGAGTCCTCCCAGCTCATTGAAAAACAGAAGAAGGAAGCGAACAAGAAAAAGGAGGAACAGATCAAGGAGCTCAAGGAATTCATCTCCCGCTTCTCTGCGAATGCTTCAAAATCAAAGCAGGCGACTTCGAGAAAGCGCGCGCTTGAAAAGATAGAGCTCGAGGATATCAGACCCTCCTCGAGAAAATACCCTTATATCGATTTCCGTCCGGGTAGAGAGATCGGAAATGAAGTACTTGAAGTTCACAATATCTCAAAGACGATAGACGGAAAGAAGGTTCTTGACAACATCTCATTTACTGTCGGACATGATGACAAGATAGGCTTTGTGGGCGGAAACGAACTTGCAAAAACTACATTATTTTCAATACTGGCAGGAGAAACAGAGCCCGATTCCGGAGATTTCAAATGGGGCGTCACGACCTCACACTCCTACTTCCCCAAAAACAACGCGAAGATCTTCGACAACACGGACAGCATTGCCGATTATCTCACGCAGTTTTCGGAGATCAAGGACGCGACCTATGTCAGGGGCTTTCTTGGAAGAATGCTCTTTGCAGGCGAGGACGGTGTGAAAAAGATGAACGTTCTGTCCGGAGGAGAAAGAGTAAGAGTCCTTCTCTCCCGCATGATGATAGAAGGGTCGAATGTACTGATCTTTGATGAGCCTACCGACCACCTCGACATGGAGGCGATCACTGCATTGAACAAGGGGATGCAGAAATTCCCCGGAGTAATACTCTTTTCATCAAGAGATCATGAGATCACTGAGACTACTGCAAACAGGATCATAGAATTTCTGCCGGATGGCTCTATGATAGACAAGACAACGACCTACGACGAATACCTCGCTGCCGACGCTGACGCAAAGAAGCGTACCATCTTCACTGTTTCCGAATCTGACGAGGGTGACGATTAAAGACAAAAGCCTGCTGAAGCTTGTAACTTACAAAGAAGAGAAGCGTATCGACTATTATCTTGATAAGAGTCTTGTTCCAGTGGAGTATGAGGAAAAGCCCGTTTACAAAGAGTGCTGAGAGGCTTGCGATAAGGACCGCTGTCAGGATGTATTTGAGGATGCCCGGAAGGAGGGCCTGATCCCCGGCAGAAAAGACAACGCGTTTGTTCATCAGGAAATTGAACGTGCCCGAGATCCCTCTCGCGATAAAGGTTGCTACTATGATATGCTCCTCGGGGATCAAGGAGGAAAGCATAGCAGAAAGCATCGTAAACGCCGCGATATCGAGTATTGATGAGGATAATGATATCAGGGAATACTTCAGGAACTGGGAGATTATCACTCCTATTATCTTCAGGGAATCCCTGATCGGACGAAAATGTGTGCCCTTGTTGTTGTCTACATAGATGACCTCGATCGGGGTCTCGATTATCTCAACATCACTGCGGACGGCCTTGATCAAGGCCTTCATCTCGTACTGATATCTGTCGCCTTTGATCTTCGTTGCTTCATCAAGCAGCGAATAAGGAATCCCGCGCAGTCCCGTCTGTGTATCGACCATCCGGCGCCCGTACATGAATTTGAAGAGCTTTGATGTAAACCTGTTCCCCTTCAATGATTTCGGGGGAACATTTTTGTTTGAGTCTTCACTGAAGAAATCCCGTACTCCAAGGACGAAGGCACCCTTATGGGCGAGCATCTCCTGCCTCACCTTCAGGATATCTTCTACCGTATGCTGTCCGTCAGAATCTGCAGTGATGACATCAGCCTCTCCATAAAGCTCCTTCTTTGAAAGGATCTCAGAAAAACCTGTTCTGAGCGCATAGCCCTTTCCCCTGTTTTCGTCATAGCTTACAACTTCACAGCCGAGGCTCTTGCACTCTTCAAAGATGATCTTATTTTCTTTTGAAGAACCGTCATCCACAAGAAGCACAAAAAGAAAGTCATAAGAAAGAAGCTTTGAAACAAGGTCCAAAAGCGGACCCCTCTCAGGATCAAGAGCAGGTATGAGAACTACGGTCTTTACTTCTTTGTTCTTTTCTTCCTGCACAAAAAAGTCCTCTTAATTTTTGAAGCTGTGTACCGGAGCAGGTATCCTGCCCTTCCTTGAAATGAATTTTTCGCAGGAGAATTGGTTTACGCTCATCACGGGAGCCTCACCTAAAAGTCCCCCGAACTCAACCTTGTCGCCGACCTTCTTGCCCGCGGCAGGGATTATCCTTACTGCAGTTGTCTTCTGGTTTATCATTCCGATCGCAAGCTCGTCGGCTATTATGCCTGAGATAGTGCTTGCAGAGGTGTCCCCCGGTATCGCTATCATGTCAAGTCCGACAGAGCATACGCAGGTCATCGCTTCAAGCTTTTCCAGGGAGAGAGCGCCCGCATTCACTGCCTCTATCATGCCCCTGTCCTCACTTACGGGTATGAAGGCTCCTGAAAGCCCTCCGACGGAGGAAGAAGCCATGATACCGCCCTTCTTCACCTGATCGTTCAAAAGAGCAAGGGCCGCTGTAGTCCCCGGAGCGCCGGCATATTCAAGCCCCATTTCACAAAGGATATCCGCTACCGAATCTCCGATCGCGGGTGTGGGAGCAAGTGAAAGGTCTATGATACCGAATGGTATATGAAGCTCCTTTGAAGCCTCCTTTGCGACAAGCTGACCGACTCGCGTGATCTTGAAAGCAGTCTTTTTGATCGTCTCGCACAAAGTCTCAAAGTCGGCTCCGCGAACATTTTCAAGAGCATGCCTCATGACACCGGGTCCGGATACACCTACGTTTATGACGGAATTTCCTTCCGTCACCCCGTGAAAGGCACCTGCCATAAAGGGATTGTCATCAGGAGCGTTGCAGAATATCACAAGCTTGGCACAGCCTATGGAGCCTCTTTCCTTTGTGGCATCTGCAGTATCCTTTATCATGGTCCCGAGAAGCCTGACAGCGTCCATATTGAGACCTGTCTTTGTGGAACCCGCATTCACTGAGGAGCATACGAGATCCGTCACGTACATGGCCTCGGGTATTGACCTGATAAGAAGCTCATCAGCTTCCGTCATGCTCTTTGAAACAAGGGCGGAGTAACCGCCTATGAAATCTATACCGAGGGTCTTCGCCGCCCGATCGAGAGTACGGGCGATCTTCACAAAATCGTTTGCGATATGACAGCCGGCTGAGCCTATGATGGAGATCGGAGTCACCGAAACCCTCTTGTTCACGATCGGAATTCCGTAACGGCGCTCTATCTCATCAGCTGTTGCTACAAGCTTTTCAGCCGTATGAGTGACCTTTTCATATATCCTGTCACAGGTATTGTCCGGATCCGGATCAATGCAGTCAAGAAGGTCTATCCCGATAGTGATGGTCCTCACATCCAGATTTTCCTCTTCTATCATCCGGTTTGTTTCTAGTACCTCGCCCTGAGTGATCATATCGCAGTATCCCTTTTAATTTAAATTCTGTGCATCATGTCAAATATCTCTTCACGCTGCGCCCTGATATCGACACCTATCTCCTTCCCTGTCTCGGAAAGGATATCCTGCATCCCGTCAAAGGAGAGATCGGACTTTGAGATATCCGTTATCATCATCATATTGAAAAACCCGGAAACTATGGTCTGGGAGATGTCGAGTATGTTTATCCCGTGACCTGAAAGCACCGTGCAGACACGCGCTATGATACCGACCGTATCCTTTCCTACTACCGTGATGACTACCCTTTTTTGCATTTCTGGCTCCTTTGAACTACACAGCAACTTTGAGTGAACAATCCTGTCTTTTTGCGACCGTTATCGGGAAATCAGAGCCCCTGTACGGGGTATCGGAGAGAGTTATCTCCTGAAATACCGTCTCATAGGCAAGTTCAGGGAAATTATTCTCCGCTGAAAGGTGCCCGAGGAAAATATGCTCAGTCTCAGGTCCTATCACACTTGAAAGCAGCGTCCCGGTCGCTTCGTTTGAAAGATGTCCGCTGTCAGAGAGTATCCTCATCTTCAGCATATAGGGATAAGGTCCGACCTCAAGCATATTTTTGTCATGATTTGCTTCAAGGAAGAGCACGTTCATCCCTCTGATATTCTCAATAATGTAATCATCATATTTTCCGAGGTCCGTCACTACGGCTGCCTTTTTCCTCTGGTCGGAAAATACATATCCAACCGGGTCTGCAGCATCATGGGAAACGCTTATCGCCTTTATTGAAAGATCTCCAAGTGTGAATTCCCTGTCCTTTTCTATCTCCACGAAAAGGCTGTCGTCTATCTTGCCAAGAGTTGGTATATTTTTGATCGCGTCTATTGTTCCTCTTGTAGCATAGATGGGAAGACCGTAGCGCCGCGCCATGACTCCGAGACCTGCAATATGATCATTGTGCTCATGCGTCACAAGTATCCCGGAAAGATCCCTTGCAGTAAGGTCATTTTTGTTAAGCCCTGCTTCGATCCTCTTTCCGCTGAGTCCCGCGTCTATGATAAAATGCGTATTCCCGCTTCCGACGAAAACCGAATTTCCGCTTGAGCCCGAGCCTATGCTGAATATCTCCATTATCCTTTCCTCAACTAAACCCAAAAAACCTCTATTTTGTCACCGTCATGGATTGGTGCGGCAAGTCCTGCCTTCTCACCGTTCACCCTTGTCTCGACAGATCTGCCGTTCCCTTCGTTTGGATTGAACTCATAATAATTCCAGATATCCGAGAATATGTATTCCTCGCTCCCCGTCATGGTAATAGGCGTATCATTGACTGTCACGTGGATGGGGATTGAAAGCCTTTTTTTCTCTTCAGCCTTCGGTGCCTCTGTCTCGCTGTCTTCCACTCTTTCGTCCCGGGTCTCATCCGATCCGGCATCTTCATTTCTGTCGTATCCGCCGATAGTCCATTCCACATTGAAGTTCTCATAGACCAGTGTATCAAGGCTTGAGGGAACCCGGTTTACGAGTATCTCATTATCCTCGGAAATGACTACATCCATAAATTCAGCTATCTGGGAGACGGTATAATAATTCCGTGACTCTATGATATCGCCTTCCTTGATCTCATAGCTTCCGGGCTCAATGACACCGTTTACCTCAAAGTACTTCGGGCATCTGATCGTCTGACCGTTGATCTTGAACTCAAGGCTTGCGTTTGAAAGTCCGGGCAGCTCGGAGAGTGTCTTCTTTGCCTCTTCTCCGGCAGTTGACGGCTCGATCACGATATCAGCGCTCTGCCGAAGCTTTGAATTAAGTGCCGCAGGCTCACCGTTCATCCTGATCACGGCACCGTCCCCGGCATCACCGAGTATCATCCTCTCCTCACCGTCGAACTTGTATCTTATCTCCTTTGCCCGCCTCGGGAAGAGCTCATCGGTAGTAAAGCCGGCCTGGATCGCGGCATCGATTATACGTACATGCCCGTTGTCATAGATCTTCATCCTCTCGCCGTTCAGCTTTATCATGATGAAGCTGTTCGTCTGCTCATAATAATTAAGGCAGATACCGATGGGCGTAACGAGGAGCGGATCCTTTTTGATATCCTTCTGGTCAAACTCAACAGACTTCATCACCTCTTCGCCTCGCAGAGCGACTCTCTCCTCTGCGATCTCAAGTTTTTTTGAAAGGCTTTTGCAAAAATCATGCACCTTTCCGCCGCCGCCTACTATGAAGGCCGCAGCTACAGTGTTCCCGCCGTTTAAGTCCTTGATCTTTTCCGCGATCTCATCCGTGATCTTTTCCATCACGGGATCCGTGAGCTTCCAGACCTCCTCAGCAGGGATCGTGTGATCGATCATCATTATATCCGTGTATGTGACGGATTTTCCCGAAACGGAATCTATCTTTATCTGTTCAGCCGTGTCAAAGTCACACAAAAACTGCTGTACTATAGGCTCTGTAAGTTCGTCCCCTGCATGAGGTATCATTCCGTAGGCAGCGATAGCACCATCCTTTGTGACGCAGATATCACTTGTCCCGGCACCAACATCAACAAGGGCGATATTCAGCATCCTGTAATTTTCCGGGATCGCAAGATTGATGGCTGCTATAGGCTCGAGCGTCAGATTCGCGACAGAAAGCCCTGCTCTCTCAACTGCGGAATAAAGACCGTCGACAACATCCGAGGGAAGAAAGGTCACAATTATCACTTCCTCTATCCTCTTTGCCTTGTGCCCCTCAAGGTGGGAAAAGATCTCTCCGTTTAAGTAATACTTCATCACGGAATAGCCGACACAGTAGAACTGATATCTCGGATTGTCCTCCTGCACATCACGCTGCGCCTGGTCTATACCCATCAGGTCAAGATCGTTTAATATCTCGCCCGTGACAACGGTCTCCTCCTGAAAGGCCATCTCAACCCTTGTCGTTACAGTGCGAAGAACTCTTCCCGCAGCCGCTATACAGACGTCGGTAAGGGGGGCCTTTATCATTCCCTCAAGCTCATTCTTCACATCAACGATCGTATCCGCGACCCTTTGTATGTCATGGATCTGGCCATCGAGCATAGCCCTTGTCCTGTGCGGCATCGAAACCTCTGCCGTGACATGAAAGCCCCTCTGCCTTGACTCTCCCGTCATGTAGCCTACCGTACCGACCACATTCCGGGTTCCTATATCAAGACCGAAGATGAGTCCGGCTCCGTTCTCTTCAGTCTTCTTTATTTCATTATCCTTTTCCTCGATCATTTCGGACGTCTCTCCTTCAGAAGCTCCTCTATCCTTTCTGCTGTCCTCGAAAACGAGCCTTGATTTTCTATTGTTTCTTTTGTGTGACAAAGGAAGTCCTCTTTCTTTAGCTGCAAATCCATTATTCCATCTATCTTTTCAGCGCAGTAGCCTCTTTCTGTAAGCCTCTCTCTTCTCGTCTCTTCGTCTGCGAAGACATACCATATCTCATCACAGAGCCTGTCATAGCCATCCTCTATGAGAAGCGCGGCCTCGAGGAAATAGAAGTCGAAGGAGCCGCTTTTTCTCTTTTCCTCTACATCGAGCATTATCCTTTTCTTTACCACAGGATGTATACAGGCTTCAAGAAGGGCTTTCTTTTTCGGATCCTTGAATACAAGCCCGGAAAAGGCGTATCTGTTCATGCTTCCGTCTTCTTCGTAAAGACTGCTATCGGGAAAGGCATTTTTTATCGCTTCATAGCACTCCTCTCCCGGCATTGAGAGCTCCCTCGCAAAGTCATCGGAGTAGAGGACAAATACCCTTTCCTTTTTTGAAAGATAATCCATCACCCTGCTCTTTCCGGCTCCGGCCTCACCTGTGATCCCTATGAAAAGCAAAGGCACCCTCCTACTTCGCGTCAAACCAGTTCTTTCCGGTCTCTATGTCGATCTTCAGCGGAACAGAAAGCTGTGCCGCGTTTTCCATTCCCTCTGAGAGGATCTTTTTTACCTCTTCCTCTTCTCCGGGCGCTGTCTCGATCAGTATCTCGTCATGCACCTGAAGCAGCATCCTCGACTTAAGTCCTCTTTCCTTCAGCAAGGCAAAGACCTTCACCATAGCGATCTTCATGATGTCTGCTGCCGTACCCTGAACAGGAGAATTCATGGCGACCCTCTCCCCGAAGGAACGTGTCATGAAATTCTTTTCAAAGAGCTCCGGTATAGGTCTTCTTCTGTTAAAGAGGGTGAGCGCATAGCCATCCTTCTTCGCACTGCTCACGAGTGAATCGAGATATATCTTAAGCGCGGGATAGGCAAGATAATAATCATCGATATACTTCTGCGCCTCAGCCCTTCCTATATTCAGGTTTTCCCCGAGTCCGAAGGAGCTAATGCCGTAAACTATACCGAAATTCACTGCTTTCGCGCGTCTCCTGTCAAGGTCGGTAACATCCTCTATATCCTTTTTGAAGACCCTCGCGGCTGTAGCCCTGTGTATATCGGAATCGCTTTTGAATGCCTCGATCAGATTTTCATCCCCGGAAAGATGGGCAAGCACACGAAGCTCGATCTGAGAATAATCAGCATCCGTAAAGCTCCATCCCTCCCTCGGAAGAAAGGCTTTTCTTATCTCCTTCCCGAGAGGAAGCCTTATCGGTATATTCTGAAGATTCGGCTCGGTCGAAGAGAGTCTCCCTGTTGCTGTCACTGTCTGCTGGAAGGTCGTATGTATCCTCCGATCGGCAGCTATGCAGGAAAGAAGTCCCTTCGCATAGGTTGAATTGAGCTTGGAATACTGCCTGTACAAAAGTATGTCCTGCACAAGAGGGACAGTGGGCGCGAGTTTTTCAAGGACATCCGCTGCAGTTGAATAACCGGTCTTTGTCTTCTTTCCTCCGGGAAGTGAAAGCTTTTCAAAGAGTATCTCTCCAAGCTGCTTCGGGGAATTGATATTAAATTCCTCCCCGGCTTCTTCATATATCTTTTTTTCCAGGGATACGAGCTCTTTTTCAAGATCGCTTCCGTAGCGCTCGAGCTCTTCTACAGAGACTCCTATGCCTTCCCTTTCCATCATATAGAGCGTGAAGATAAGGGGGCGCTCTATCTCTTCGTATAGCTCCTTCATCCCGGAATCAGAGACCTGCTCTAAAAGCACGGGAAGAAGCCTTCTGTTTGTAATCGCGCATCCACCCGCGTATTCCTTTGCCTTTTCGATATCGGAAAAGTTCCATTCACCCTTTATTCTCTTTCCGAAGATCTCCTCTATGGACTTTTGCGGGATATCAAGATACTTCGCGGAAAGCGCGTCTATCGGGTATTCCTTCGGAAGCGGATCAAGAAGATAAGAAAGGACTCCCGTATCAAACGCGTTCTTTGGATCACGATCACAATCCATGACATGAAGATCCCTTTTCAAGTCATCGGTAGATATCGTGACATTTGAGAAATAAAGCTCCTGCAAAAGAGAAACGAGCATGTCTTCACTCACACCGATACCGACAGGGACATAAAAGACCCCTTTCTCAGAAGCAAAAGCCGCGCCATATAATTTCCGGTTTTCTGAAAGAACGCAGACTCCTGCCGCTGTTCCATTTGAAATGATATTATTTATCTCTTCCTTCGCATCGGAAAGGGAGTTTATCAAAGTGATGTCAACGGCTTCATTTTTGACTGTCGCTACGCTTTCCTCCTCCTTTGAAAAATAATGAAGGAGCTTTCGAAAGCCGAGCTTTTTGAAAAGCTGATGAGCTTCCTCCGTAAAAATGTCATGGAGTGCTGAATCCGCGATCTCGCACTCAAGAGGGCAATCGGTAATGATAGTGGCAAGCTCTTTTGAAAGAACTGCCTGTGAATAGAATTCAGAAAGGTTTTTTGCGGCAAGTGGCGGCTTCAGTTCTGAAACATGCTCATAAGCGTTTTCAATGCTCTTGTATTTTTCAATGATAGCCTGGGCCGTCTTCTCACCGATCTTCGGAACTCCGGGGATGTTGTCTGATGTATCCCCCTGAAGAGCCTTGACGTCAATGAACTCCTGCGGCGTCACATGATATTCTTCCTCTACATCTTTTGCAAAATAGGTGAAAATTTCAGTCTTTCCGCCCTTTGTGCGCGGCATATAGATCTTTGTCTTTTCAGTCGCAAGCTGAAGAATATCCCGGTCTCCGGAGACTATGGTGATATCATACCCTGCCGCTTCTCCTCTTCTTGAAAGAGTACCGAGTATGTCATCCCCCTCAAATCCCGGGAGCGCTGCCGTCATGATCCCCATCGAAGAAAGAACCTCTTTCATCAAAGGTATCTGCTCGGAGAGTTCCGGCGGCATGGGCTTTCTCGTGCCCTTGTACTCTTTGAACATCTCATGTCTGAAGGTCTTTTCCTTTGAATCAAGGCAGACTATGAGATTGTCGGGTTTTTCATCCTTCATCACTGAAAGCAGCATGGTGATAAAGCCGAACACGGCGCCGGTGTGCCTCCCGTCATAGGTGAGGTCCGGCATCCCGTAAAAGGCTCTGTGAAGGATCGAATATCCGTCTATAAGTACAAGCTTTGGCATCTTATTCTACCGCCCTTGTGGCGCTATAAAGCCACTCAGCCTCCTCCTCGGAAAGGAGAGGTGCTATTATCTTTCTTACCTTTTCGTGGTAGTCATTCAGTTCCTTCTTTTCTTCTTGTGTAAGCAGAGAAGTCTCGATCGCGTCAAGGTCTATAGGAACCAGCGTGATATTTTCAAAACTGAAGAACTGCCCGTATTCGTTCTTTACATCCTTTATGCAAAGAAGCTCGTTTTCTATTCTGATGCCGTACTCTCCCTCAAAATAGAGGCCGGGTTCATCAGTTGTGATCATGCCGGGTTCTATCGGATGAGGCACAAAGTCAGAAGCCTTTTCCAGCTTCCATCTGAAGGAGTTCGGTCCCTCGTGTACTGCGAGCACATGACCTACTCCATGCCCTGTCCCGCATTTGTAATCAAGTCCTTTTTCCCACATCACGCCTCTTGCAAGTACATCAAGGTTCTGTCCCGTAGTTTTGTCAAGAAATTTTGCTCTCATCAGCCGAAGTGAACTCTTCAGCACAAGGGTGAAATCCTCCCTCTGCTTCTTTGTAAGTTCTCCAAGTGCTATGGTCCTTGTGATATCAGTCGTGCCCGTAAAATATGTTCCGCCGGAATCCACAAGCAGGAAGCCCTTTTTGTGAAGGGGACTTTTCATTTCAGGGGTCGCCGTATAATGCATGAGCGCGGCGTTTTCACCGTAGGCCGCTATAGTGGGGAAGGAAGGCTCTATATAACCCTCCCCCTCCTCTCGGAGTCTGTAAAGTATCTCCCCGATCGTATATTCGTCTTCCTTCTCAATATCTATCTTTCCTGTCTTGATTTGATAAAGGAATCTGCACATCGCAACTGCATCTATGATATGTGCTTTCCTTGTATTTTTGATCTCAGTTTCATTCTTGACGGCCTTCATCACCTCGGTGCAGTTGATCTCCTCAATGAAGGAAACACCTGCCCCGAAGCTTTCATATATCCGCTCGTTCACGGTCTCTTTGTCAAGAAGGACTGCGCAGTTGTCATATGAAGACAGCGCATCATAGACGCTCTCATAAGGACTGATACCGATATTCAACGACTCAAGATAAGCCCTGATCTCTTTGCTTACCGCATCTTCATTTACGAATAATGTCCCTCCATCCTTTTTCAGGAGAAGGAAGGAATAAAATACCGGAGTACAGGGAATATCATTGCCTCTTAAGTTCAGGAGCCATGCAATGTCACAGAGAGAGGAAACAAAGAAAATGTCCGCCTTCTTTTCCTCCATATGCTTTCTCACATCGGAAAGCTTGTCGCTCGCACTTTTTCCTGAAAACTCATCTTTTAAGATAAAGAGCTTTTCGGAAGGGATAGCCGGTCTCTTTGTAAAGACCTTGTCCATAGTCAGGGATGAAGTGTCAAAAACACCATTATTCTCCTTTATCGCGTCATCATATTTTTTGAAGAGGTTTCTCGAAAGGCGGCGGCCGTCACAGGAAACCTTCTCCCCTTCCTTCACGTGGGATTTCAGGAATTCCTCAATCTTCGGAACGCCCTCTTCGCCTATTCTGAAAAGATCTGTCCCGCTGCCCGAAAGTTCTTTGTCAGCCTGGATGAAAAACCTTCCGTCAGTCCACAGATGCGACTCCTCCTGTGTCACTGCGACCGTACAGTTGTCTCCCGTGAAGCCTGTCAGAAATTCGATATCCGAATCAGCCTCACTCACATATTCACTCATATGGGCATCTGCATGAAATAACATGAAAAGAGAAATGCCCTCTTCCTTCATGTCTCTTCGAAGCTCGCTTAACCTGTCAAAATGTATATTTCCCATCACTCGACTCTTTTCTATCTCATCTTTCCCATTTGTCCGCAAGTGCGTTGATCTGATCCGCGAACCTGCCAAGATCCTTGTTTGCCATACCTTCACAGCCGGTAATAACATGAAGCAGCCTCTTTCCGGCAGCAACAAGGCGCTCGAATACATTTGATGAAAGCCTGTGCGCCTTCTTCTTTGCAGGCGCAGCAGGAACACCTTCCCTGATCCTCTCACCGGTGAGAAGATCAAATGTATCCCCGGAATAAGGCGCGTAGGCCTTTGCACCGGTCTCTTTGCTGATATCTGATGCAAAGTCGTCAACTATATCGCTGTCGCCGTGAACGATAAAGTAGGATACAGGCGCAGGAGAAAAAGCCTTTGCCCATTTGATGAGCCCCGTCCGATCGGCATGTCCGCTGATCCCGGGAAGGTTCTCTATCCGTGCGTTCACGGTCACATCCTCACCGAAGAGCCTGACCTCCTTCGCTCCGTTAAGAAGCGTGTTTCCCAAAGTCCCCGGAACCTGATAGCCCACAAAGACTATCGTTGATTCGCTCCTCCAGAGATTGTGCTTCAGGTGATGTCTGATACGCCCGGCCTCGCACATTCCGGATGCTGAAATTATTACCTTTGGAGTCTTGTCAAAATTGATGGCCTTTGATTCATCACTCGATACCGCAACATGAAGGCCCTTAAATCCAATAGGATTCTTCCCGGCATTGATAAGCGAAAGCGCCTCTTCACTGAAGCAGTCGGCCACATTTTCATTAAAGACATGAGTCGCCTCAACTGCGAGAGGACTGTCCATATAGACGGGAAAATCAAGATGCCTTTCCATCAGCCCCTCTTCCTTGATCTTCCGAAGGAAATAAAGCATCTCCTGCGTACGTCCCACGGAGAACGCGGGGATCACGACATTTCCTCCCTTGTCAAAGGTCTCTGTCATAATCTTTGAAAGAGCCTTTGCAAAATCATTGAACTCGGGCTGTTTGTGGTCCCTGTCACCATAGGTGGATTCCATGACCACGTAATCAGCCTCGCTTATGTATTCAGGCTTTTTGATAAGAGGCTTTGTTGCATTTCCTATATCACCGGAAAAGACTATCTTTTTTTCATTGCCGTTCTCTGAAAGCCAGAATTCTATCGAAGCGGAACCAAGAAGATGACCGGCGTCAATGAATCTTACAAACAGGCCTTCAGATATCTCAATTTTCTCATGATAGGGAAGCGGATGAAAAAGCTTCAGCACGTTTTCGGCATCCTGCGAAGTATACATGGGCTCAACCTTCGAAAAACCGGCACGTGCAGCCTTCCTGTTCTTCCAGTCAGCCTCCGCCTCCTGAATGTGTGCCGAATCCTTCAGCATGATGTCGCAAAGCTCTGCCGTGGCATCAGTACAGTAAACCTCTCCCCTGAAGCCCCTTGAATAAAGAAGGGGCAAAAGACCGCTGTGATCGATATGAGCATGTGTAATAAAGGCGTAATCAATTTTGGGAGCATCCACCGGAATATCCTGATTCATATATGTATCAGGTCCCTGCTCCATCCCGCAGTCAATGATGAACCTCTTTCCGCAGGCAGACATGAAATGACAGCTCCCGGTTACCTCGTGATCTGCTCCTACAAAAGTTAGCTCCATAACCCCCTTGAATATCCCCTTTCAAAGAAACAGGGGACTGTCAGATAGAGCAGTCCCCTTTATCAAGCCTTCGTAAAAAAATATGTCTGAAAAAACCGGCTTAAGGCATAGCCACTCACGATTTTTTCATGTTTTTCAAAAAGTCCGGAACCTTTATGTCCTTCTCGGGAACCTGAGAAGCAGGGCGCGGTCTGGATATACCTACAAAACCGTTCGAAGCAACACTTGTCTCGGACGTAGCAGTCTGGGTTGTTGCCGCAGCTTCATTTGCAGCCTTTGCATTTGCGGAAAGCTGAGCCGCCTTTGCTGCAACGGAAGCAAAGACATTTGATGCCGAGCTTTGAGATGTGGCGGTCTGCGTTTTTGTTCCAAAGGCTGTATTCGTCCTCATAGTCTGTGAGGGTGAATGAGAAGCAGCCCCGGCCCCTGCGCCGTATTTAAGACCCTGGAAGGGATTTGCGCTTGCCGGTTCCTCAAGTCCGGTAGCAATGACAGTGACTGTAACCTCATCTGTCTTCTCGGAATTGTCATTTGCACCGAAAATGATATTCGCGTTCTCACCGACAAGCTCATGAACATAATTCGAAGCTGTATAAACATCATTGAGAGATATGTCTCCCGTGATATTCAATATGACATCGGTTGCGCCCTTGATATTCGTCTCAAGAAGTGGCGATTGAACGGCAAGCTTGACAGCCTCTGCAGCCTTCTCGTCACCTTTTGAAGAACCGATTCCGATATGTGCGAGTCCCTTGTCCTTCATTACTGATGAAATATCCGCAAAGTCAAGATTTATAAGACCGGGCTTGTTGATAAGATCCGTAATTCCCTGAACTGACTGCTGAAGTACCTGATCTGCAAGCTTCAGGGCATCTGCAAACGAAGTACTCCTGTTTGTAAGCTCAAGAAGCCTGTCGTTGGGGATGACTATAAGGGTATCCACACTTTCCTTGAGCCTTTCAATACCGGAAAGAGCTTTGTTCATCTTGCTCTTGTTCTCAAAAGAAAAAGGCTTTGTGACAACTCCGACAGTCAATATTCCCTGCTCCTTTGCAATCCTTCCGATGACAGGAGCAGCTCCTGTTCCGGTTCCGCCGCCCATTCCACAGGTAACGAAAACCATGTCTGCACCCTTCACGGCACTCTGGATAGCCTCAGAACTTTCCTCCGCGGCTTTCTCACCAACCTCGGGATTCCCTCCGGCACCAAGTCCCTTCGTAAGCTTCTCTCCGATCTGTATGGGAGTGGGAGCCTTGCAGAGAGTAAGATCCTGCTTGTCGGTATTTACCCCGATGAATTCCACTCCTCCGATATTCTCTTCTATCATGCGGTTTACTGCATTGTTTCCACCGCCGCCTACACCTACGACAATGATCTTCGCAGCAGCATTTTCAGTCTGAACTATCTCAAGCAAGGTAACTTCCTCCTCTCAAACCGCAGACATGCGTTTGAATCATATGATAACCTCTGTCATCACAACCCGCGGCAAGCCTGTATAGAGGCTTCAAAAGCCACGACTTTTGATGCGCTTCAAAATTCAATTGACATATTAAAGGTTTTGCTTGTATTACGCAAGTGATTTTTCAAAAATTAGGTCTTTTCAAACACAATATCTGTGTTTTCTTCGGAAAAATCTTCCACATGTAGTATTCCGGACTGATTTTCAATAGTCGGAAGTATGTATGGCAGCCTTTGTATCTTCTCGGCAAGATTTGTACGCTGCCCAAGCCTGATCTCTATATTACCTTTATATAGTACTATGCTGCCGTCATCAGACAGCTTTGTATTGTCAACTGCAACCTCCCGCTTCGGAAGCTCCTTGTCAAGTATCTCCAGGGACTTTATGGTTCCGTCATCAACAGGAAGTTTCTTTCCAACCTCGGGCTCCTTCGTGAGTTCGGGAAGCTCTACCGTCTTCACTCCCTCCACCAGCCGTTCCGAAACTTCGCATACATTGTAAGCACTGTCGTAATAAAGATATCTTCCATCTGAAAGCTCCGACACCCCGAAAAGCTTCTTCTCGGTTATCTCAACCTTAACCGAATTAAGTCCCGTCGGCTTCATGCGAACCCTGCTCACAAAGGGAATCCCCTTTTTCGGACGTATGTAGCTCATTATTGATCCAATAATGACATTGGTGTCATAACGTTCGGTAACGACAAGCCTTTTGATCTCGTTTTCCTGATAGACTGTGTTTCCGACAAAGGTATAGGTCTTCGCATTGCAGACGATAAGAACGAAAAGCAGAGCCGCAACAAATATTATCCCTACCATAAGGAAGGCACTGAAGAATCTGTATATCCTGAGTCTCATTGCGTAAGCACCGTCCCTTCATCAGCTTCGGCGGGGATAGGAATCTTCGCGGAAACTGAAAGGACTATTCCCGCCTCAAAGAGAAGCATGATGAGCGCTGACCCTCCGTAGCTGATATATGGAAGAGTAACTCCGGTATTGGGTATGGTATTCGTGCAGACCGCAACATGGAGCACGACCTGAAGGGATATGTGAGTCATTATACCTATTACCAGGAAGGAACCGAACTGATCGACTGCATTCAAAGCGATCACAAGGCACCTCCACGCGAACAGTATATAAAGGACCATGAGACCTATAGCTCCGATTATCCCAAGCTCTTCACATATAATGGAAAAGATCATATCGTTGTTCGCAGCCGGAACGAAGCCAAGCTTCTGCATTGATGCTCCAAGCCCGCGGCCGAAGACCCCTCCTGAGCCGATGGCATAAAGTGCCTGCATGGTCTGAAAGCCTTCGGAATAATCCTCGGGATGAAGCCATACCGAGATCCTGTTGCTTCGATAGCCCTGAAAGATAATGAACAAAGCCACGCCCAGTGCTCCGATGATGAGGAGGACAACGAAGATCATCGATTTCTTTCCTGCTACAAAGAGCATGATAAATGCGATTCCCGCAACTATTATCGCAGTCGAAAGGTTCGTATATGCGATCACGACCACGAAGGGAATGACGAAGAGAAAGGCCTTTATGATATTTGCGGTACTCCTCAGCCCCTTGTTTGAACGTGAGATAAGATGTGCAAGAAAGATAATGACGGCAACCTTCGCTATCTCGGAGGGCTGCACATTCAAGGGTCCTAAGCGAAACCATCTCACCGAACCGCCTCCGCTCGAGCCCATAAAATTCACCGCTACGCAGAGTATCAGCGAAACGAAATAAAAAAGCCCCGAAAGCCTGTCAAGGAAGGAATAGCCGACTTTTATCATGATGAAAAGTATGAGCATCCCTACCGCCCCGAACAGCGCCTGCCTCTTCAGATAATACGCACTGTCACCGAATTTCAGATTCCCCTGATATGCACTCACGGAATAAAGCATTACCATCCCGAAGGCAAAGAGGATGATGAGCATCAGAAAAAGACTGTAGTCAAAATAATACAGTCTCTTCGTTCTTGATCTTTTGAATTTTTTGATATTTGCTTCGCCCATTTATTTTATGGCATAAAGAGCCGCTACCGAAAGAATCAATGTTATCGCGGCAAATACGCCCACCACCCTCGGCTCGGACCAGCCCGAAAGCTCAAAATGATGGTGGATCGGTGTCATCTTGAATATCCTCTTCCCGTGGGAGATCTTGAAATAGGACACCTGCAGTATCACCGAAATGGCCTCAAGAAGATAGATGAAGCCCACAACAAGGATGAAAAGCGGCATATTCATCACATAGGCCATGGCCGCCACATAACCGCCGAGAGCAAGTGAACCGGTATCTCCCATGAATATCTTCGCCGGATGAAGGTTGAAGAAGAGGAAGCCAAGGAGGCCTCCTATCATTGATATCGAAAGATCACCGACTCCTGCCCCCGTAATGAAGGATGCCACAAAGAAGAAGCCTGCAACGACCAGCGTCACGGTCGATGACATGGCATCAACTCCGTCGTTCAGGTTCACCCCGTTCACGGTCCCGAGTACGCAGAAATAATAAAGGGGGATCGCAACCCAGCCTATATCAAAGAGCCCCGAAAGAAAAGGCACCCTTATCATAAGGCTGATGTCCGAAAAATATATGATATAGATAAGCATTACAGTTGCCGCTATAAACTGGAGCAGAAGCTTCTGCCAGCTCCGAAGGCCGTCCTTATTCTTTTTTACGACCTTTAAGAAATCGTCAAGAAAACCTATGAGCGCAAAAGAGATGATCCCGATCATGACGGGGACAAATCTTTTGTTCTGGAACGAAAGTATGATCCCGAATACAGCTACGGGTATGAGGAAGATGAAGCCTCCCATAGTCGGGGTGCCGTTCTTTTTCACATGGGACTCCATTATCTCCCTCTCGGTCTGATCGACCTTTTTCCTTGTAAGGAATGGAACAAGGATATTCCCGATGATGATCGAAAAAGCAAAGGATAAGAGAAATATTACCAGGTTTCCCTGTGTTATAAAATCGTTCATTGCTGTGCTCCCTCCGTAGGCTCAGGTGCCGGTGCGGCAGTATTTTCCGTGCTTTCCGGTGCTTCCTCTCCTGTTTGTTCCGTGTGTACCGTACCCTCTGTCTCTATGCTTGTAAACATGGGTGTATATTCCTTTTTCTCATCAAAGAGGGTAGGATCCGCCTTTTCAATATTCAGATAGGGAAGTATCTGAACCATGATATTGTGTGCTATCTCCTGGGCAAAGACGGAATGTGCCTGATCAGGATCGTTCGGCTCATCAACCACCACATATATGAGGACCTTCGGATCCTCCTGCGGAGCATAGCCTATGAAGGATACGAGATTCTTCCCCGCTGACCTTGGAAGTTTCTGAGCTGTCCCCGTCTTTCCGCCTATGTCATAACCAAGCACACCTGCGATGCCGCCGGTCCCCTCCTCCACAACCGCCCGAAGCATGGTCTTCATCTCTTCTGAAACTTCAGGAGAAACCGTCTTTTTTTCTATCTCGGGGCTGAAGCTTTTCACTACGTTTCCGGAGGGATCCACGATAGATTTTACCACATGAGGTTTGTAAAGATTCCCTCCGTTAACAATGGAAGCAAATGCGCTTGCAAGCTGGATCATGGTAACATTGAAATTCTGTCCGAAAGAATTTGTCGCGATATTTATCGTACGTCCCAGATCCTCCTTTGAATATATAAGGCTATCTGTCCTCGCTTCGCCCGGAAGATCTATGCCTGTCCTCTGTCCGAAACCGAAGAGATGCTGATATTCGGAAAAATTTTCCGCACCGATGGCATATGACATCTGCATCAAGGCATCATTGCAGCTTTGCCCGAGAGAGGCCTTAAGATCAAGCTGTCCATGTGTAAGCATGCACTTCACGTAATCAGGACCTATCTGCTCTCCGCCGTCGCATTCATAGATCTCATCCCCCTTTACGCTCCCTGTCTCAAGCCCCGCCGCAATAGTAAAAGGCTTGAAGGTTGAGCCGGGCTCAAAGGAATGGGTAATGCAGAAATTCTGCCAGATAGTGTTCAGCGCGTTGAACTGATCCTCTGAGGTAAGAGCAGCAAGCTCTTCTTCCGAATAGAATGCAGAAAGGTCTCTCGGAGCGTTCAGATCAAAGGTCGGATAGGTTGCCATCGCAAGCACCTCTCCGTTTGAGGGATCCATAACAAGGACCGCTGTGTTCTTGCTTCCGAAGCGGGCTTTGTTTTCCTCATTGATCCTGGTGTCGTTCCATGCCTTGATCTCATTTTCGACGATCGTCTGGACATTCATGTCAAGAGTTGAAACGATAGTGTTTCCATTCACGGCCTCTATCACAGTCTGCTCCAGCGCGCTTTCCTCACTGACATAACCGTAGCTTCGGCCATTGACGCCATTCAGCATGCCGTTGTAGCGATTTTCAATACCTGTCACACCGTTCCCGTCCGAGGAACAAAAGCCTATGACGCTTGATGCGAAAGAACCATAGGGATAACCTCTTACATATTCCTTTTCAAACCATATCCCTGCGATCTTGTCCTTTGTTTCCTTGTCTGTTGAAAGAGTGGAAAAGGTCTTCATCTCATCATAGGAAGCATGCTTTTTGAGGACATGGTATTGATTGTCCGGCTTTTCCGTGATGGTCTTTCTCGCGTCCTCCAGATCAATGTCCGGAAAGACCTGTCCAAGATATTTCAAGGTAGTCTCTATTATGTCCGTATTCTTCTTGTTCTTTTCATTCGTCTTCTTTACGGAATTCAAAACCTTTGAATCCAGGATCACATTGTAGACATCCACGGAGGTAGCAAGAACCGTACCTCTCCTGTCCGTGATGTCTCCTCTTTGGTAAGGGATAATGGAGCTGTCATATTCCTGCTGTGAAAGCACCTTCTTCTCGTAGCGTTCACCGCTGGTCTTTTCTATATACATGAGCCTTGCGGTAAGAAGCGCAAAAAGAACGCAGACAGCGGCAAATGAGATAGAAAGCCGCCTCTGCATTCTTTTCAACAGTCTTTTTTGATCTTTATTTCTTTTTTTTATCACTTCACCGGCTCGATCTGATTCATATAATCATCATCCGGCATATTATAATACACTATCTGGTCGGTGTCAGCATAAACCATTCCAAGCTGCGTCATTGCTTTTTCCTTGATGGAGTTCAGGTTCAGTGAGGTCGCTATCCTGTTCTTCATAGCGCTGTTGTCAGCCTTCAGTACAGTGATCTGCTCCTTCAGATCGTTGATGTTTCTCCTGCTCTTTGTGATATTGTTCTGGAGATGGACGTAATAGGCAAAAAGCCCCGCGATCACGACTACCGCAAGAGAAAAGACAAGAGCCTGCTTCTTCAAGGCAGCAAGCTGCTTTTTTCTTCTCTGGGCGATCCTGTGCCTTTCCCTCTTTTGTTCCCTTTCCTGCTCCCGGAGCCTTTCTTCCCGGGTGGGAGCCGCTGCGAACTCTACCTTGTGCGCAAGAGATCCCTCTTCATAATAATACTTACTGTATTCCTGCATCACACACCACCTTTGCTATTGAGCCGCTACTTCATTAACCTTCTTTCGAATACACGAAGTCGCGAACTCTTCGCCCTTTTGTTTGAGGCAAGCTCTTCCTGGCCGGGAATCACCGCCTTCTTTGTGAGTACCTTTCCTTTCGATCTCCTGCCGCAGACACAGACCGGAAAATCAGGAGGGCAGATACACGGATCCTCGTTTCTTCTGAAGCCTTCCTTCACTATCCGATCCTCAAGTGAATGGAAGGTAATGATACAGAGCCTTCCCTTGTCCTTGAGAAGCTCTATCATATCGTCAATACTGTCGCTGAGTACGGATAGTTCGTCGTTCACCTCTATGCGGAGCGCCTGAAATGTCCTCTTTGAGGGATTCCCACCTGTCCGCCTGAACTTCTCCGGGATGCTTTTTCTGATGATATCGCTCAATTGCCCGGAGGTTTTGAGTCTTTCTTTCGCTCTTTCCTTTACTATATTTGCGGCTATCTGACGCGAAAACCTTTCCTCGCCGTATAGTCTTATTATCCTCTCGAGGTCTTCTTCCGGATATGAGTTTAATATGGCTTCGGCTGTCTTTTCCTCTCTCCTGTCCATTCTCATATCAAGGGGAGAATCATCACGCGAATACGAGAACCCCCTTCCACTGTCATCGAGTTGGTGGGACGAAACACCAAGGTCAAGAAGTATCCCGTCAAAAGCTTCGATGGAGAACTCTTTTGAAACGCTCTTTATACTTCCGTAGTTCTCGCGCACTATTGTGACTCTGTCTGAAAAGTCTTTGAGCTTCCCGCCTGCCGCCCTTATCGCATCATCATCGCGGTCAAGACCTATCAGTCTTCCGCCCTTGCCCAGTCTTTTTGCTATCTCATATGAGTGACCGCCTCCGCCAAGGGTTCCGTCAAGGTATATCCCGTCGCCTTTGATATTCAGCGCATCTATCACCTCATTGAGAAGAACGGGAATGTGAGAAAAATCAACTTCCCTTTCCTCTGTCATATCGCAACTCCAAGAGAAGCCATCTGCTCAGCTATACCGTTCATGTCGCCGAAGTCATTGTTCTTGTCCCAGCTTTCCTTGTCCCATATCTCGACACGGTTCAGGATTCCTGCTGAGACCACATCCTTTTTGAGTCCTGCCCACTCCTTGAGAGTCTGGGGGATCAATATTCTCCCCTGTTTGTCACTTTCCGTAAGGGTGGCGCTTCCGAAGAAGAATCTCGAGAATCTTCTTCCACTCTCTGATGTGAGATTTGCCTCCTTGAACTTTTCTACTATGCTTTCCCACTCGTTCTTTGAGTAACAAAAGATGCAGTTGTCAAGCCCTCTTGTGATATAGAAGCTTTCTCCAAGCTCGATTCTCAGCTTCGCAGGAACGATAAGCCTTCCTTTTTCATCGATCGAGTGAACATACTGACCAGTGAACAAGAGCTTATCCTCCTTCTTAATGCGTATAAAAAAACGGGTAGGTTAATGGGAAATACTACCACAATCCTCCACTTCTCTCCACACAATACGTAATATACTCCACCGTCCTTCGTTTAGCAAGAAAAAAATAGCGAAAAATAAAGGCTCTCCGCCGCGTATGCCGCAGTGGAGAGCCATTCCAAACAATATGTAGTGTTTTATCACTTTAGTGCATCAAGATGTTGAGTCATCGTCATTTTTTTGTGAATCTTTCACAATGTTTTCCGCTTCCATTTGTTTCATTTTTCTGAGGGTCGTGGTCCGGGGAAGAGGTTCCTGCTTCTTTCTTATTATCCTTGTGTAGTTGAAAGCAAGGAAAATGGCACTTCCGAATACAAGCACAAGAGCAAGGACCTGAGAAACACGGATATTGGTGTTCCCTATCAGGAGCGGATCGGTACGAAGTCCTTCAATCCACGCCCTGCCGGCTCCATAAAGTCCAAGGTAGAGGAAAAAGAGCTCTCCGTTGAACTTCTTCCTGTATCTGTAGAGAAGAAGGAATATCAATACTCCGAGATTCCACAGAGACTCATAAAGAAATGTAGGATGCACACTGATGCAGGATATGCCGTCCACTGTCACCATGTTATTCAGCATCTCATTCGTGACATCCTTTGCACGGTTCACCGCATCATAGGGAATGAGCATTGCAAACGTTCCGTTTGTATATGTTCCGAAGGCCTCCCTGTTGCAGAAGTTGCCCCAGCGTCCGAGTACCTGTCCTATCAGAAGGCCGAAGGCTGCCATGTCTGCGGAGCCGAAGAAGCTCATCTTTCTTACCTTGCAGACAATGAAACCGGCCAGCACTCCGCCTATCACAGCGCCGTAGATGGCGAGTCCGCCCGCCCTGAAATTGAAGATCTGAAGGAGATTGTCTTTGTAGTCATCCCACGAGAATGCCACATAATAAAGCCTCGCGCCGACGATACCGCCGATCAGCCCCCAGATGATGAGGTCGAGATAATCATCCTGCTTCAGCTTCAGGCGCTTTGCCTCAAAGAGGACGAAGATGCCGGCAAGTATCATTCCGCTTGCCATTATGATCCCGTAGATCGCTATCTCAAAGCCAAAAACGCTTATGGTCTTTGGCACAAAAGGAAAAGTAATATGTAGATTGGGAAATGAAATACTGTTTACTGTCATAAAAACCTCATTTGGATCAATGTATGAACATGGCATCACCGAAGGAGAAGAACCTGTATCTCTCCTTCACAGCCAGATCATAAGCCTTTTTGATATTATCTTTGCCTGCAAGCGCTGACACCAACATCAGCAGCGTCGATTTCGGAAGATGGAAATTCGTGATAAGACAATCGCAGAGCTTGAAGTCGTAGCCCGGAAAAATGAAGATGTCTGTATCTCCTTTGCAGGGGCAAAGATGCCCGTTATCTTCCGCAGCAGCTTCTATGGTTCGAAGGGAAGTCGTACCGACACATATTATCCTGCCGCCTCTCTCTTTTGCTGAATTGATGAGATCTGCTGCTTCACTTGATATTTCAAAGCTTTCGGAATGCATATGGTGCTCTTCCACTCTTTCGCACTTCACCGGTCGAAAGGTACCAAGTCCCACGGATAGCGTGACTTCAGCGATGTCAACGCCCATCTTCCTTATTTCGGAAAGAAGCTCCTTCGTGAAATGAAGACCGGCGGTCGGAGCGGCAGCGCTTCCGTCATTTTTCGCATATACCGTATTGTAACGATCCCTGTCCTTCAGCTTGTGATGGATATATGGTGGAAGGGGCATCTCACCGAGGGAATCCAGGACCTCCTCGAATATGCCTTCGTAAGAAAACGAGACTATCCTGCCCCCGTCATCCGTAACCTCTTCTATATGCGCTTTCAGTCTTCCGTCACCAAAGGAGGCACTGCTCCCCGGAAGCAGTTTCTTTCCCGGGCGCACTATGGTCTCCCACCTGTCACCCGAAAGCCTTTTAAGAAGCAGTATCTCGACCTTCGCGCCGGTGCCTTCCCGCTCACCTATGAGCCTTGCGGGGATCACCTTTGTATTGTTGAGAACCAGACAGTCCCCGGGAAGAAGGAACGATCCTATCTCATAAAAAGACCTGTGCTCTATGACGCCTGTTTTTTTGTCGAGCACCATGAGCCTTGAGTCCGACCTTTTTTCAAGGGGATCCTGAGCGATAAGTTCCTCGGGAAGGTCATAGTCAAAATCACTTACATTCATAGAGGGCTCATTTCCTGAGTTCAACACCTATTTCGGAGAGACCCTTCAGGATCTTTTCTATGGCCGGGTTCACATCATCATCGGAAAGGCTCCTGTCCGGCGCCCTGAATACGATGTTGTAGGCCATGGACTTTCTTCCTTCCCTGACCTGCTCGCCCTCATAGATGTCAAAGAGCGAGAAGCTCTCAAGATTCTTTGTGCCGTATTTTTTGAACACAGCCTCGATCTCGCCTGCCGTGATATCCTTCGGGACATCAAGGGAAAGATCCCTTGTGGAAGCGGGGAAATTGGCTATCGCTTCATATCTTACGGACGGATCGCGCTTTGACAGCACCTTTTCGATATCAATGCAGGCTATATAGGCTCTCTCTCTTATGCCATAGCTTGAAAGAACAGTGGGATGAACCTCTCCGAGGAAGCCAAGGCTCTCACCGGAAAACTTTATCTCTGCTTTTCTTCCGGGATGAAGGAAGGGATTTTTTGAATCGGGATCAAATACGATATCGCCCCGTATCCCCGCGCTCTCTAAGAAATCAAGAACAACTCCCTTCATCACAAAAAAGTCTCCTTCTCCGTAAAAGCCAAGAGTAAATATATCTCTTTCATCGGGAAGAGTTGTGAGCGGAAGCGCCTTTGCGATATAGGTCTTTCCAAGCTCAAAAAGCCTTGCATCGGGGTTTCGCCTTGAAGAATTAAGTGAGAGTGACTCAAGCATCGAATTCACTGTCTGGGTCCGCATGATGGAATAATCCTCACCAAGCGGATTCATTATCTTTATGGCATTTCTTCTTTCGTCATCCTCTGAAAGAAGGAGCTTGTCATAGACCTTGGGACTTTCAAAGGAAAAGCACATGGCCTCGGAAAAGCCGTAATTAAAGGCCGAGTTCCTTGCTATGTCAAGAACCTCATCCTTTTCAGAAATTCCGCCCGAAAGTGTAACGCCCTTCAGCGCAGTCACAGGTATCCTGTCGTAACCGAAGAAGCGGGCCACCTCCTCCGCAAGATCCGCAAAGCAGAGAAGATCCTGACGGAATGTGGGAATAGAAACAAGCTTCTTTTCCCTGTCAACGGAAAGTCCCTCGGCTTCAAAGTATGATGCGATCTCGTCAGCGCTTATATCCGTTCCGAGGAAGACATTGTATCTCTCCGGCTCAAAAGGAATTGTTACAGGCTCTTTCTTCGCCTTGTAAACATCGACCGTTCCGGCAACCACCTCGCCGGCACCCATCTCCTCGACAAGAGCACAGGCCCTGTTCATGGCAAGAATGGCATTGTTTGGATCAAGTCCCTTTTCAAACATTCCGCTGGCCTCAGTCCTCATTCCAAGGCGTTTCGCACTCTTTCTGATATTGGTCCCGTCAAATGTCGCAGCTTCAAAAAGCACGGTGGTGACATCGTCCGTGATCATCGAGTTTTCGCCGCCCATTATGCCTGCAAGACCGACGGGCTTTTCCCCGTCACATATCAAAAGCATATCGGGATCAAGTTTATGCTCTTCTCCGTCAAGAGTGGTGAAGATTTCTCCATCCTTCGCATTTCTGACTATTATCTTTTTTCCTGCGATCTGATCGTAATCGTAGGAATGCATGGGCTGCCCGTATTCTTCCATCACATAATTCGTGATATCGACTATATTGTTTATCGGGCGGATACCCTGTGAGCGGAGCCTCTTTTGCATCCACTCAGGCGAGGGACCTATCTTTACATTCCTGACCTCACGGGCGACGAAGCGCTTGCAAAGCCCGTCATTTTCAATGGTGACTGAAATATCATCGGCGCAGTTTCCGCTCACGCCTGTCTCCTTTATCAAAGCGGGCTTGAAGGGAAGAGAAAAGGCGCACGCCGCCTCTCTCGCTATCCCGAGAACAGAAAAGCAATCCACCCTGTTTCCCGTGATCTCGTATTCAATGACCTTGTCGTCGAGACCTAAGTACTTTACCGCATCACAACCGACAGGAGCGTCAGAGGGAAGAATATAAAGACCATCCTCCGGCGCGTCGGGAAAGAGGTCTCTTGAACTTCCAAGTTCTTCTATTGAGCACATCATCCCAAATGACTCAACACCACGGAGCTTTCCTTTTTTGATCTTGATACCGCCCTCTGTTTTTGTCCCGTCATGGCCTCCGGCGACACGCCCGCCGTCAAGAACCACGGGCACCTTGTCATTCTCCTTCATATTCGAAGCGCCTGTGACTATCTGGATCGGTTCTTCCTGCCCTACATCAACCTGGCATATACAAAGATGATCAGAATCCTGATGAGGTACGATAGAGCGGATCTGCCCTACCACTATCTTTTCAAGATCCTTTGAAAGATCCGTAAAAAACTCAACCTTCTGTCCGAACATGGTCATCCTGTCAGAGTACTCCTTTGGGTCCTCCGTAAGCCCCGGAACCATGCTCCTTATCCATTCAAATGAAGTACGCATTGAAAAAATCCTCTCTATTTCTCTCTATCACTCAAAACTGGGAAAGAAATCTCGTATCGTTCTCATACAAAAGCCGCATATCATCAATCTCGTATTTGAGAAGTGCTATCCTCTCAAGACCGAGACCGAAAGCAAACCCCGAATACTCATCGGGATCGACTCCGCTCATTGAAAGGACCTTCGGATGCATCATCCCGCAGCCAAGGATCTCGATCCAGCCCTCGCCCTTACAGAAGCGACAGCCCTTTCCGCCGCACTTGAAGCAGCTTACATCCATCTCTGCGGAGGGTTCCGTGAAAGGGAAATGATGGGGTCTGAATTTGACTCGTGTTTCCTCGCCGAAGAGCTTCTTCGCAAAACCTTCAAGGGTCCCTTTAAGGTCTGAGAACCTGATTCCCTTGTCTATCACCATTCCCTCGACCTGATGGAATACCGGAGAATGAGTAGCATCCACCTCATCGGCCCTGAAGACACGACCGGGCGCTATCATTCTGATAGGAGGCTTCCTTTTCTCCATCTGACGTACCTGAACTCCCGAGGTCTGGGTACGGAGCAGTATTTCTTTGTTTATGTAAAAGGTGTCCTGTTCATCCTTTGCAGGGTGCCCTTCCGGTATGTTCAATGCCTCGAAATTGTAATAATCAAGTTCAATATCCGGCCCGTCAACCACCTCATAACCCATTCCCGTAAAGATCTTCCTGATCTCGGAAAGCGCGAGTGTATTCGGATGCGGATGCCCCTTCCTGAGCCGTTTCGCGGGAAGCGTAATATCAAGCTTCTCCCTTGAAAGCCTCCTTGAAAGCTCAAGCGCTTCAAGCGCTTTCTTCTTCTCGGCAAGAGCGTCCTCAACAGCTTTTCTCGCGTCATTCACGAGAGCGCCAACCTTCGGCCTTTCATCCTCCGGGACATCCTTCATCCCCTTCAGTATCGAAGTAAGCTCGCCCTTTTTCCCAAGCACGGCAACCCGTATGTCGTTCAGTACACTGGAATCGACCGAAGAAAATATCTTTTCCCTGGCCTTGCTTACAATTTTTGACAGATCATCCTTTATCATTTGTTTTTCCTTTCAGACATAAAGATAACCCGAAATGCCGGACCCGCTTTTTTGACTCCCTAGCGCAAAGCCAGGTGGGCAACCGCAGTTTCCTTTTTGCCTTCCTCCGACGTCCGCGCATTTGCGCGGAGTAAGGCCTGACAGCCGGGAAACGATATGGGAAGCCCTGTTTAAGAAATTGTAGGTTCAAAAACAGCAGGCTGTATCGCACATTTCAGGCAACACCTATTATACCCAAAGGAGGCCGCATTGAAAAGAAAAAAGTATAATGCTAAAATATAGCCTGATTTGTGGCATCGGAAGCTTATTACTTAAAGAAAGGGGCGTAAAACACAATGCCGAATTCAAACAAGAAGATAAACGCTGAACTTATCGATCTTTCAGGAAAAACCATCGAAGCGAGTTATATAGATCCGAATCTCTACAAGGAATATGATGTAAAAAGGGGTCTTCGCGACATAAACGGAGAAGGCGTCCTTGTAGGGATCACAAATATTTCAGAGGTCAATTCCCGTCGTCTGATCGACGGAAAAATGGTACCGATCGACGGAGAACTTTTCTACAGAGGCTACAATATCAAGGACATCATCAAAAACCAGCCCTTTGATTTCCATTTCGGTTTCGAGGACTGTGCTTATCTTCTGCTCTTCGGGAGCCTTCCTTCAAAGAAGCAGCTTGATGAATTCTGCGATATACTCGCAGGCTACAGGACTCTCCCCAAAAACTTCGTGAGAGACGTGATCCTGAAAAAACCTTCAAGGGATATGATGAACTCTCTTTCAAGATCCGTCCTTTCACTTTATTCCTATGATGACAATCCGGATGATACCAGTGAGGTCAACTGCCTTCGGCAGTGTCTCTCTCTTATAGCTATGTTTCCTCTTCTCTCGGTATACGGCTACAACTCCTACCGCTATTACTGGAAGGGCGAGAGTCTGATCATTCATCCTCCGAAGAAGAACTATTCCACCGCGGAGAATATCCTGCACTGCTTAAGGGATGATTCATCCTTTACACCACTTGAAGCGAAGCTTCTTGATGTGGCCCTCATCCTTCATATGGAGCATGGCGGAGGAAACAATTCCACCTTTACGACCCACCTCGTATCCTCATCCGGAAGCGACACATATTCGGTCATCGCGGCAGCGCTCGGTTCACTTAAGGGTCCCCGTCACGGCGGTGCGAATATCAAGGTAATGAATATGATGGCCGACATAAGAAAGCATGTCACTGATTACACTGACGAAGAGGAAGTCGGCAATTATCTCAGGAGGTTGCTCCACAAGGAGGCCTTCGACAATGCAGGTCTGATTTATGGTATAGGTCACGCAGTCTATTCTCTCTCCGATCCGAGAGCCATCACCTTCAAGGGCTTCGTTGAAGAGATGGTACATGCCAAGGGCTGCGAGAAGGAATACAGTCTTTATCAGACAGTTGAAAAGATCGCCCCGAAGATCATCAGCGAGGAACGAAAGGTATATAAGGGCGTATGTCCGAACATCGATTTTTATTCAGGCTTCGTTTATCACATGCTGGGGCTTCCGGTTGAGCTCTTCACCCCCATCTTTGCGATAGCGCGTATCGCAGGCTGGGCAGCGCATCGTATGGAGGAAGTCTGCCACCACGACAAGATCATGCGCCCCGCCTATATGACAGTCGCTCCTCATCGTGAATATATCCCCCTTTCTCTCAGGAAGGAGCAATGAGCAAAAAACCTTTGATTGATAATTTTTCACCTATATTGTAGAATGAATAGGCGTTTAAGAAATACACTCTTTTGTAGGAGATGAAGACAATGGATCTGAACGGAAAAAAGGTTCTGGTTGGCGATGATTCCATCCTTGCCAGAAAACAGCTGATCGATACGGTCAAGGGGTATGGCGAGGGAGCCACCTTCATTGAGGCAAAGAACGGTCAGGAGGCGGTAGAGCTTTATAAGGAAAACTCTCCGGATATCTGTTTCCTCGACATAGTAATGCCTGTGATGGATGGTGTGGCTGCTGTAAAGGATATCATCGAATTTGACAAGCAGGCGCTCATCATCATCGTTTCCTCAGTCGGAACCCAGTCAATGCTGAAGGCGGCCATAGATGCCGGAGCGAAGGACTTTATACAGAAACCTATCGAAAAGGAACAGATAGAGCATGTGCTTGAAGCACATCTGGAGGGATAACCTTAAATGTATGCACAGTTTTTCGGGAGCTTTCTCCTGAGCAAAAACGCTGTTACACCGGAACAACTCACAGCCGCCATCACAAAGATGTCGGATACTCATATCAAACTCGGTACCCTGGCTATGCACAAGGGGTATATGACTGCTTCGGAGGTTGACGAGGTCTGTTTTCTACAGACAAGGGAGGACAAGCGCTTCGGAGAGATCGCTCTCGAAAGAAATTATCTTTTCGAGGATCAGCTCGATGACCTTCTGAAATCGCAGAATCCCGATTTCCTCCTCCTTGGTCAGTGCCTTGTGGATATGGGGGCTCTTTCAAACAAGCAGCTTGAGAGCCTTATGGTCGATTATCAGGAAGAGAATGAGATCGAGGATGTTTCGGCGAAATCCGAAAATGCTGAAAAGACACAGAAGCTCATAGAACATTACTTCGTGATAGCGGAGAAACCCATTACCGATCATGCTCTCATGTATATGCAGCTCATATTCAACAATCTGGTCCGCTTCATAGGAGAGGACTTCACACCGCTCTCTCCTATCCCGTGTACTGAATACACTACAAATTACTGCACGACACAGATCGTAACGGGTCAGATCAAGTGCACCTCTATGATCGACATGCAACCTGAGGTCGCAGTTGCCTTCGCTTCGCGTTATGCAAAGATGGACTTCACCGAATTTGACGAATATGTGAAAGCCTCCCTTGAGGATTTCCTGAACCTCCACAACGGGATCTTCCTTGTGAATATGTCAAACAATCTATCCATGGAGCTTACTCTTGAACCGCCGTACCACGAGGAAAACCCGACCCTCAAGCTTACCGAAGACAGCTTCGTGATCCCGGTGATCTATCCCTTCGGCACGATATATCTGCTTCTAACTATCTGATGAAAAAAAGACCATCCAACCTTTGGATGGTCTTTTTTATTATACGTTTAAGAATTCTGCCACAGCTTTTTCCATTTCATCTGTATCAACTACATCAGTATGTCTTACCGGAGCTGTCCTTATCTCTTCAATTGCCGGCGGGATACTGACCTTGCTTATTTTTGAAAGATCTTCTGTAAGTTCGATATCCGTCTTCTTTGGATCATCCTTTGAAAGCGCCTTCATCACATTCCTCGTAAACTTGAAGGGACTTGCGGTTGATGCGATGACAGTTACGGTTCTGTCGCCCGTTTCACTTACATACTTGTCATACACCGCTGCTGCGACCGCGGTATGCGGATCTATCACATAGGAGTCCGAATCATAGACCTTTCTGATCGTTTCAGCTGTTTCCTTCTCATCAGCATAATTTCCGTAAAAGCAATCAAGTCCCTCCTTCATTTCAGAAGTGATCTCATAGCTTCCCTTTTCCGAAAGCTCCTTCATAAGGCCTGAAAGCCTGATCGGATCATTACCCGCTATCATATAAATAAGTCGTTCAAGATTCGATGAGATGAGGATATCCATAGAGGGCGAGCTTGTAAGATGAAACTCCCTGTTCCTGTCATATATTCCTGATTTAAAGAAATCAAAGAGCACCCTGTTTTCGTTTGAAGCACAGATAAGCTTCTTCACCGGAAGTCCCAGTCTTTTTGCGTAGTACGCCGCCAGTATATTCCCGAAGTTTCCGGTTGGAACCGTGATATTGATCTCTTCTCCGCACTTTATCACCCCATCCTTCACCAGAGATGAATATGCGTAAACATAATATGTAACCTGCGGAACAAGCCGCCCGATATTTATGGAATTTGCGGAGGAAAACCTCTTTCCCGCTGAAAGAAGCCTTTCATTAAAGCTTCTGTCATTGAAAATGTTCTTCACTCCGGTCTGGGCCTCGTCAAAATTCCCCCTTATGCCGATAACCTTCGTGTTTTCTCCGCTCTGGGTAACCATCTGCTTTTCCTGTATCGGACTCACACCGCCCTTCGGATAAAAGACTATTATCTTTGTGCCGGGGACGGAGTCAAAGCCGGCGAGGGCAGCCTTTCCGGTGTCGCCGCTCGTTGCGGTTAGGATCACTATCTCGTCTTTGACATCATTTTTCTTCGCAGCCGTCATCATAAGGTGCGGAAGAATGGAGAGAGCCATATCCTTGAAAGCAATGGTCTTCCCATGAAAGAGTTCAAGGAAGTAAGCTCCTGCTGCTTTTTTAAGCGGGGCGATCAAGGGAGTATCAAACTTCCCGTCATAGGCCCTTTCAATGCAGCCGCGAAGTTCCTCTTCAGAAAAATCCGTAAGGAAGAGCTTCATGACATGAAATGCAGTCTCCCTGTAGTCCATACCGGCAAAATCAGATAGCTTCCTGTCAAAAACCGGAAGGCTCGTCGGGACAAAAAGTCCACCGTCGTCCGCAATACCTTTAAGTATAGCCTTGGAAGCGCTAAGCCTCTCCTGCCCGTTTCTCGTACTTACATATTCGAGTCCCATATTATTTCCTTTCAGCTGCTTTAAAAAATAATCGGCTTATTATAAGATAGTAGTCGTGTTTATGCAAATATGAGACGGAGAAAAAAATGAAAACCGGAGTCTATGCCGCAAAAAAAAAGGACGGTTCACTCTATTTCAGAGCCTCACTCACCTTCAAAAGAAAACATATCAGCCTCGGAAGCTATCTCACGGAAAATGAGGCTGAAAAGGCTTACAAAGAAGGCACAGCCATACTCTCCTCTCCTTTTGTCACGATCGAGGATTATCTTTCAAAGATACATACTCTCAATCCGGAAAAGGCAGTGAGCCTCTTGAACCTCCGTGACAACGGCACCTATATCAAAACCCCCATTTACCTTCGGCAAGGTTATTTTTCCTATTTCATAAAGGGAAAAAATGAACTGAAATTTTCAAATGATGACCTGTTTTATTATTCAATGCACACGATCCTCGTGCACGACGGACACTATTATGTAAATGATTACGGAATGCAGTATGCCATCCTCGACCGCTTCGGTATCAGACCATATGCAGTAAAGGGAAGGGATTATATTTTCGCAAACGGCGATGAGAGCGATCTTCGATATGAAAACATCATAGTGATAAACCGCTTCCATGGGGTGAGACGACTCGAGGCAAACGGAGTCACGCGCTATGAAGTAAGGATCAAGATCAACGGGGAGTTTTTGATAGGACGCTTCAGAACAGAGGAAAGGGCGGCAATCGCCTACAACAAGGCAGCGGATCTGGCTGTAAGAGGCGGGATCAAAAAAAAGTTTCCGCAGAATTATATCGAAAAGCTTTCAGCAAAAGAATATGCTGATATCTACACCGATATCAGCATGCCAAAAAAATATCTGGATTATCTCACGGAGAAATGAATACTCATTCGTCGTCCTCGTCCTCATATATACCATGAGCCCTCTGACGCTCCTCACGGTTCAGTATCCTGTCACAGATCTCAATAAGCTCCTTATGCCCCCGCTTTGAGATCTTCTCGATCTTTTCCCACAGAATGGGAAGCATCTCCCCCTCTTTTGATCTGTAATTTGTAGCCTTGACAACGAGGTCCACCACGGTGATCCCAAGAGCATTGCAGTATCGTGAGATTGAATCATTTGACGGGATCACATCCTTTTCTTCGTTGAAATGGTCGCTTACCGTGCTCTGAGGAACGCCCGATTCCTTTGACATTCTGTAGTTCGTCCAATTTCTTTTCCTCATCTCCTCCTTCAGGATGATCTTCAGCACCATTGGATTGATCCCCAGCGACAGCGCTGGATTGGCTTTTTCCGGCATAACAAAACCTCCCAAAAACGGTTGATCAACAGCTATGCCAAAAATTTTATGTAATATTCCGGCGCAAAAAAATTCCGACGAACCGTTATTCCGGTCCGTCGGAGCATCTCACTGAATTCCGATCTTTCAATAATTTTCCGCCTTTTTCTGGAAATAACTCTTGGGATGGTTGCATACGGGGCACATCTCGGGAGCCTTCGGACCCACTACTATATGCCCGCAGTTTGAGCACTGCCAGATGGCATCTCCGTCAGATGAAAAGACGATACCGTCCTTAACCTTTGAAAGAAGTACCTTGTATCTCTCCTCATGCTCCTTTTCTATAGCTGCTACCATCTCAAAGAGCCTTGCTATATCATCAAAGCCCTCTTCCCTTGCTGTCTTCGCGAAGCCGGGATACATTTCCTGCCACTCATAAGCCTCTCCGCCGGCGGCAGCCTCAAGATTCTCTGCCGTAGTCTCTCCTATGATACCGAGAAGCTTCGCCCAGATCTTCGCATGCTCCTTCTCATTTCCTGCAGTCTCCTCAAAGATGTTCGCTATCTGAACATATCCTTCCTTTTTTGCCTTTGACGCAAAATAAGTGTATTTGTTCCGCGCCTGGGACTCACCTGCAAAGGCCGCCTCAAGATTCTTTTTTGTCTGACTGTTGTCAAACTTCGGATCCCCTGCCCTGCTGTCAAGCTTTGCCATAATTACACCCCTTTCATATCAGTTGATGAAAAACTTATGTCCTTCTATTATGCCACAAAAAAGGTATTTCTTCCATTAATTCTTTGAGACTATCTCCACATCCCTCCCGCTCTTAAAGATCGATTCCGACGGGATGACGCCGCGCACCGAGGATGTGGGATAGATGTTTGAATGGGGGCCGATCACGGTTCCCGGATTCAGTACCGAATTGCAGCCTACTTCAACATAATCCCCGAGCATCGCCCCGAATTTCTTGAGGCCGGTCTCAATCGCGCTTTCACCGTCATGAACCACCACAAGCGTCTTGTCGCTCTTTACGTTTGAAGTGATCGAGCCCGCACCCATATGCGAATGAAAACCGAGGATCGAGTCTCCCACGTAATTATAATGAGGCACCTGAACATTGTTGAAGAGGATCACGTTCTTCAGCTCAGTGGAATTTCCGACCACGCTGTTTTTCCCGACGATAACGCTTCCTCTGATGAAGGCTCCGGGGCGGACCTCGGTGCCGGAATCAATTATAAGCGGACCATTAAGAGTCGCTGTGGGGGCTATCTTCACATCTTTTGCAATCCAGATGTCATCACCCTTTTTCTCAAAGACAGCCTCATCCAGTGTCGGGCCAAGCTTCAAGATATATTCCTTTATCAGCGGAAGTATCTCCCAGGGATAGGTCTTCCCTGAAAAAAGATCGCTTGCAATCGTTTCATTCAGGCTGTAGAGTTCACTTATGAGACAGGTTCTTTTCGAAGGCATCATTTTTCCTCCTTTTCATCTTTTTGCTTTCCATAGAAGGTTTTGTCATACTCATAGAATTTGAGCATTTCAAGGGCATTTTGCTTTTCCTTCACATTTCTTACATTCTTTATTATGAAATCGGAAAGCTTTTTCATATAGTCATCCGCTGAAATTTCTCCCTCTGAAACCTTCGACAGTCCCTTCTCCCAGCTTGCGGTAAGGGATGGCGAAAGAAGGGCGCCGATCGATGCTGCCACGCAGTCTGTCACCATCTCTCCGAAGAGCGTCGGGGTCAGTACCTGCGTCTTTTTGTTGAGTGAAAGATAATGGTTTTTCTCAACCAGCTTTTTCAGTATCTCAGCCCGGGTTGCGCTTGTCCCTATTCCCTGGGACTTGATCTGCTCTCTTAACTCCTCGTCCTCAATGAGATTTCCCGCATTTTCCATAGCAAGTATCATCGAGCCTGTGGTATAGCGCTTCGGAGGCGTCGTCTCACCTTCCTTGACCTTGAAGGCTGAAAACTTCACAGGACTCCCCTTCTTAAGCGAATTAAGAAAGTCAATGTTCTCCTGTGAGAGTCCCTCCTTTTCCTCCTTCTTCTGGAAGCTGTATTCCATAACGGAAAGATAACCCTTCTCAGCGGGTATCCGAAATGATGCCGAAAGCACCTCGCCATTCGACTGCGTATCAAGTGTTATCTTTTTGTAAACAGCCGGAGGATAAAAGATCGAAAGAAAGCGCCTTACTACTGTTTCGTAAACATCAAGGCTCCTCTTTGGAAGAGAGGAAAGAACATTGATCCCCTGCCCTGTCGGAATGATCGCATAGTGATCCGTGATCTTCGTGTCATCGGTATATTTCGTCTTTCCGATATTTTTGTAGAGACCATTGTCAAGTATGTGCTGCGCAAAGGCAGACACAGAAGGTATCTTTGAAAGCCCCCTGATATTCTGATCGATGACCTTTGCAACCGCAGAGGAAAGAACCCTCGCGTCGGTCCTTGGATATGTGAGGAGCTTTTTTTCATAAAGATCCTGGATGATGTTCAATGTCTCATCCGGACTGATGTGAAAAAGTTTTGTACAGTCGCCCTGCAGCTCCGCGAGATTGTAGAGGAGTGGCGGATTTTTCTTCTCCGTCTTTTTTGAGATCTCTCTGACATGCGCATCAGGCGAGAGTGTAGAAAGAAGATTTTCTGCATCCTCCTTCTTCTTGAATCCGTTTTCCTTGTAAAGGAGGGGAGAATTAAAGTAATGGCTTCCCTCAACAGCTCTCCATTCGCATTCGATGCCTGAGGGGTCAAGTAATCCCAATATCCTGTAGAAGGGAGTTTTTACAAACTGCCTTATCTCCCTCTCCCGTTTCACGACCATACCGAGGACGCAGGTCATGACGCGGCCAACAGAGACCGTGCAGTGCTTCTCGGAAAGGAAGCCGGCCATCGTACGCCCGTGCCTGATGGTAAGAACACGGGAGAAGTTGATGCCCATGAGATAATCTTCCTTTGCCCGAAGGAAAGCAGCATCCGAAAGGTTGTCATATTCCGATATGGGCTTTGCTTCCCGAATACCACGCCTGATCTCGTCATCAGTCTGCGAATTGATCCAGACCCGTCTCTCATCCTTGTCCTTCACACCTGCTTCCTGGCGGACAAGCCTGTAGATATATTCCCCCTCCCGTCCGGAGTCTGTGCAGACATATATTTTTTCGACATCGGGACGGTTCAAAAGACCTTTTACGATATCAAACTGCTTCTTCGCGCTTTGAAGCACCTCATATTTGAACGTTTCCGGTATGAAGGGAAGCGTCTCCATCCGCCACCTTTTGAGTTCCTCGTCATAGACCTCGGGATAAGACATTGTGACAAGATGACCGAAGCACCAGGTCACGACTATATGCTCGCTCTCCTGATAGCCGTCATATTTTTTCATGGGCTCGGAAAAGCAGTCCGCGAACTGTCTTGCCACGGACGGCTTTTCCGCAATGAACAAGCTTTTTGCCATTATTTCTTTTCGATATATTTTTGAGCACAAAGAAGCTCAGCGCAGAGAACTGCTCCGCCTGCCGCCCCGCGGACCGTATTGTGGGAAAGGCCGACGAACTTCCAGTCAAAGATCGTGTCCTCGCGAAGCCGTCCTATTGAGACCCCGAAGCCCCTTTCATAGTCAACATCAAGAGCCACCTGAGGTCTGTTGTCCTCTTCCATATAGCGGACGAACTGCTTTGGAGCGCTCGGAAGTTTGAGTTCCTGGGGAAGACCTGAAAGAGAGACCATCTTTTCAATGAGCTCCTCCTTCGTTGCTTTTTTCCTGAGCTTTACAAATGCTGCTGCGGTGTGTCCGTAGAGCACGGGAACTCTCACGCACTGGCAGCTGATCTTCATATTGTCGGCAGGAACTATCTCACCGTTTTCAATATGGCCGAATATGCGCAGCGGCTCCATCTCTGATTTTTCCTCTTCGCCGGAAATGAAGGGTATCACATTTCCTTCCATCTCGGGCCAGTCTGCAAAGGTCTTTCCGGCACCGCTTATCGCCTGGTAGGTAGTCGCGATCACCTCATAAGGTTCATACTCTCTCCATGCATAGAGCACTGGGGTATAGGACTGTATGGAGCAGTTCGGCTTTACCGCGATGAAGCCCCTCTTTGTTCCAAGGCGCTTCCTCTGATATTCAATGATATCAAGGTGTCCGGGATTGATCTCCGGGATGATCATCGGGACATCAGGCGTCCAGCGGTGGGCGCTGTTGTTTGAGACAACGGGAGTCTCTGTCTTCGCGTAATCCTCTTCTATCTTCTTGATCTCGTCCTTTGACATATTGACGGCGGAAAAGACGAAGTCCACATCAGCTGTCACCGCGTCGATCTCCGTGATGTCCTTTATCACAAGATCCTTTACATTTCCGGGGACGTCGCCGTCCATCTTCCAGCGCCCCTCTACAGCCTCGGCGTAGGTCTTTCCCGCGCTCCTGCCGCTTGCCGCAACTGTTGTCACTTCAAACCAGGGGTGGTCATTCAAAAGCGATATGAACCTCTGCCCGACCATTCCGGTCGCTCCCAAAATTCCGACTTTCAGTTTTTCCATTTTCATCCTCTCCTTATTCTGATCTGCCGACAAGTGTTTCCTGATGCTTTTTCGCTTCCGAAAGAAAGGTCTCATCCTTTTCTATAGCAGCATTCATTGCCTCTCTGCCGGGCGCGCCAACGGTCTTTCTCATGTCCACGCAATTCTTAAGATCGATAGCTTCAAATACATCATCTTCAAAGGTATCTGAAAAACCTTTATATTCCTCAATCGTAAGTTCGTCAAGCGCCTTTTTGTTTTCTATCGCATAAAGGATGATCCTTCCTATGATCCCGTGGGCATCACGGAAGGGCACTCCCTTTTTCACAAGATAGTCAGCAGCATCCGTAGCATTTGTGAATCCGCCCCCGGCCGACTTCTTCATTCTATCTTTATTGAAGGAGGCGGTCCTTATCTCTCCCTCTGTAAGGATAATGCAGTCCTTTACCGTATCAAGTGCGTCGAAGAAGACCTCCTTGTCCTCCTGCATGTCCTTGTCATAGGCAAGCGGGATGGCCTTCATTGTGGTGAAGAGGGACATCATCGCCCCGTAAACCCTTCCCGTCTTTCCCCGCACAAGCTCCGCTATATCAGGATTCTTCTTCTGCGGCATGATGGATGAGCCTGTGGAATAGGCGTCATCAAGCTCTATGAATCTGTACTCATCACTGTTCCAGATGATGATCTCCTCCGAAAGCCGTGAAAGATGCATCATGATAATGGACAGGGCCGATAGAAATTCAAGAAGATAATCCCTGTCCGAAACTCCGTCTATGGAATTTCCCGTAGGTCCCTTAAATGAAAGCTCCTTTGCGGTCATCTCCCTGTCAAGCGGATAAGTAGTCCCGGCAAGCGCTCCGGATCCAAGCGGAGAATAATTCATCCTCTCATATATGCTCGATAGTCTTTCACAATCCCGGGAGAACATCTCAAAATAAGCTCCCATATGATGCGAAAGGGTAATCGGCTGGGCCTTCTGAAGATGGGTGAAGCCCGGCATTATCGTCTCGACATTATCCTTCATTATGGAGAGGATCGTATCAAGAAGCTCGATCAAAAGCCCCCTGACACAAACCACTTCACTTCGGGTGAAAAGCCGCATATCAAGCGCCACCTGGTCATTCCTGCTGCGTCCGGTGTGAAGGCGCTTTCCCGCATCTCCTATCCTCTCGGTGAGTTTCGCCTCGACGAAGGAATGGATGTCCTCATAATCCCCTTCTATCAAAAGCTTCCCCGACCTGACATCATCTCTTATAGAGATAAGGCCCTCTTCGATCTTCTTTCCGTCCTCTTCGCTGATTATACCCTGCTTTGAAAGCATTTTTGAGTGCGCGAGACTTCCTTCCACATCAGAAGAAAAGAGCCTTTTGTCAAACGAAAGGGAATCATTGAATTTTCTTACGAGTGTGTCAGTCTCCTTTTGGAACCTGCCGCCCCAGAGACCTTGAAACTCCTCTGCCATCGTCAGTCACCTCATTATCTTTTTCTTTTTCTTTTTGTTTTGCTCTTTCTCTTTTTGAAAAAACGCAGCCGCAGTAGTCCTGCCTGTAGAGCTTGTATTCCTTGGAAAGCTCGGTCGAACGAAGAAAGCCGCCTCTCTTTTTGAATTCCGAAAAAAGATAAGGCACATCGTACTTCTTTGAGAGCTCGTCACCTATTGAATTAAGGAGCGCTGCGTCCTTCAAAGGGCTTATTGAAAGCGTCGTCGTGAAATAATCAAAACCCTTTTCTTTCGCATATTCTGCCGTTTTCGAGAGGCGAAGGCGAAAGCATTTTTCGCACCGTTTCCCTCCCTCCGGCTCGCTGTAGAGTCCTTCAGCCGCCTTATAGAAAGCCTCCGGCTCATATTTTTCAGAAATGAGATGAACCTTCCTTTTAGCCGGAAAGCTGGAAAGGAAGCGCTCCTCCTCACGCACTCTTCTTTCATGTTCTGTGATCGAATCAATATTGGGATTGTAAAAAAAGACAGTGATATCGAAGTATTCTGATAGATATTCGATGCAGTAGGAAGAACAGGGAGCGCAGCACGCATGGAGAAGAAGTGAAGGCACTTTCGCCCGGGAGACCAGATCAGAAACAGTTTCATCAAGCCATTTCTGATATACTCCGACAGAACGGGACATTATTTTAAGCCTTTTCCTCTCTCGTCCAGAAATACAGAAGCACTATAGAGAGAATATATACGCCCATCATCAGGAGCATGAACAAAATACGCCCGAAGATAAGACCGAAGGCTATCTCAAGAATGATAACAAGTCCGTGAACGAAGAGAGGCGCCGGAAACAAGAGCGCTGCCATAGCTGCCTGAAGCAGTGTCACTATGACTACTGCCGCAACCGCTATAGTCTCCGGAAGGCCAAAGGACGAAAACAATACCGCAAAGAGAAGATATGCGATAAAGATAATAAACATTATCCACGGCACCTTCACCGCAGAAGACGGATTTACTTTTTTGATCGTTGATTTTTCTTTACTCATAATGCACAGATTATAGCAGTATGGCTCAATATTAACAATGTTTTTCTAAAGGTGCAGAAAAAAAAACGTACGTCATAAAGTGCCGGTTTCTGCGGCAGATTTCTCTGCCGCAGAACGAAAAGTCTATTCCGTTATGCTGTCACTGGAAGCGTCATAGTAATATGCGTGATCAGAGAGCACTTCGTCAGGTGAGAGGGTGGTATAGTTTACCTCTCTTACCATCTCATCTATATCTCCCCCTCGTTTCGCCTTATCATAAGGCATGATAAGGACCTCATGCACGCTTGAAGGAATGATGCAGAGTTTTTCCTTGCCGATCACTTCTGCCGCCTTCTTAAGCTGTCCCTTATAAAGGATAGTTGCTGCCCCGTAGTTCTTTCTCTCGTTTGATAGAACGAAAAGCGGCACCCTGTCATATTCCGCCGCCTCATACTGGTCAGGCAGACCCATGTTTTTCAATATTTCATTCATCGGAGAGAGCGTTGCGGGAAGGAGCCTGTTCATGTTTCCCCTCGCCGCCTCATAAAGCTCCTCCTTTTTCTTCCCCCATTCCTCCATGTGGTTGTTGTGAATAAGGATCGCCCCGAGCCCCTCACCCTCTAATTCCGTCAGGAAATAAAAAGTCAGCGCAAGGTCAAGATAAGGCATGAAAGGAACATCTGAAAGGAGCCTTTTGTTTCTCTTCCTGTTTACAAGCCGAAACACAATATTGTCCCTTGCCTTTTCATAGTCTGTAAATTCCCGTGTATCAAAGGGCTTTGCATTCCTGTGCTGATTGTAGGCATCAAAGATGATATCTATTATCTCATCAAAGGAATTTGAGCCGCTTTGAAAGGCATCAAAAAGGGGATCGAGGTAGATCGTAGGCGAAACCCGTGAATCGGGCTCTGATATCACAAGTCCGTCGAGTTCTCTGTCATTTGTTTTGATTATCCTCTGGATATTAAGGGATGTGTTTTTCGGAAAACGCTTCTCAAGAGTGTCGATGACGCTTCCCTGGAATTCTTCGTATGTCATATTTTTCCTCCAAAACTGATGAAAGAAAAACCGTGGCATACCGGTGCAAAGCGGGATCTCTTTGTAGCAGCAATTATAACTATTTAAAATCAAATTGCAAGAAGATAATAATAAAACTATAATAGCCTTCGTCAAAATCCAAAGAAAAAGAGGTCATACATGATAGGTCTGTGGCAGGAAAAGCTGAAAAAAGAATTCTCAGAGCCTTATTACAGGGAACTTTATTTTAAAGTCAATGAGGCCTATAAAAACGGCACTGTTTATCCGCCGCAGGATCAGGTCTTCAACGCCTTCGTTTTTACGCCATATGAGGAAATGAAGGTAGTGATACTCGGTCAGGATCCATATCACGAGCCGGGGCAGGCGAACGGTCTTGCATTTTCCGTAAACCCCGGGATCCGCATCCCCGCCTCGCTCCAGAACATCTATAAAGAGCTTTCGACCGATCTCGGCTGCTATATTCCAAACACCGGCGACCTTACGAAATGGGCAAAGCAGGGAGTCCTTCTTTTGAACACCTCTCTCACCGTCATGGCGCACTCTGCAGCTTCGATGTTCAACTATGGCTGGGAGCGCTTTACAGACGCCGTGATAAAGGCTGCCGATGAAAAGGATGGTCCCGTAGTCTTCATGCTCTGGGGAAACCACGCGAGAGCAAAAAAGGCGCTTCTTGAAAACAAGAAGCACCTTGTGCTTGAAGCTGCCCACCCCTCGCCTTTGGCAAGAGGTGCTTTTTTCGGCTGTAAGCATTTTTCAAAGGCTAATGATTTTCTTTCAAAAAACGGTGTCACGCCAATAGACTGGCAGATTGAAAGCGTTTAAAGAAGCGCTTCTACAGCCTTTTCCACTTCACCCATATCAGCAGTGGGTTCAAAGCGCGCTACCACGTTCCCTTCCTTGTCTACAAGGAACTTTGTGAAATTCCACTTGATCTCGGGATTGTTCTTGTAATCCTTGTCGATCTTCTTGAGAAGTCCGCTCATCATAAGTGCCTTCGGGCCCTTTCCGAAGCCCTCAAAACCCTTCTGGCTCTTTAAATAACCATAAAGCGGAAGCGCTGTCTCTCCGTTTACATCTGATTTCTTCATCTGAGGAAACTGCGTATTGTACTTCAGCGTGCAGAATTCATGTATCTCTTCGTCTGTGCCGGGAGTCTGGCCTGCGAACTGGTTGCAGGGGATGTCGATGATCTCGAGACCCTTGTCGTGGTACTTTTCATACATCTCCTCAAGAGGCTTGTAGTGGGGTGTAAAGCCGCAGCCCGTGGCGGTGTTTACGATGAGCATCACCTTGCCCTTGAAGTCAGCAAGTGGAAGCTCACTGCCGTCAGTCTTCGGCACAGAATAATCATATATGGACATAATGAGACCTCCTTTCAAATGAAAACTTATTGAATTATCCTTTGAAAAGGGTTACATGTCAAGAAA
>CAMVHB010000015.1 GCA_947167155.1 uncultured Lachnospiraceae bacterium
CGGCTATCCTTTCGGCAGCATTTTTGACAGGCGCATTCGCATTCGGCTGCGGCGCGACAGGGAGCAATATCACAAGCGCGATAAACTCCGCAGCGGCAGAGGGTATTGAAAACCTGATCTCACAGGCAAAGGCAAACAGCGATACTTCATCATCCACACAGGAAGAGTCATCTTCAACAACTGCCACAGCAGTGACAGTCTCGACGGACAGTGAGCTTTATTCAAACAGGGACATCACCCAGACCGCGGATACATCAAGCGCAAAGACCATTAATCTCGAGAGCGGGAAGAATGTGGAGATCACGGAGGAAGGCGTTTACATTATAAAGGGAAATGTCACTGAATCGACCATCATAGTCTCGGCTCCGGAGGACGCAAAGGTGCAGCTGGTCCTCGACGGAGTGACAGTCACGAATGAATCGACTCCCGTCATATATGTAAAGACTGCTGACAAGGTCTTCGTTACTACCACATCTTCAGAGAACACACTTACCGTAAATGGAACCTTCACAAGCGACGGCGACACAAAGACGGACGCAGTGATCTTTTCAAAGTCAGACCTGACACTTAACGGAACAGGAACGCTTACAATAGTATCAAAGGCAAAGAATGCAGTATCCAGCAAGGACGACCTTATCGTGACAGGCGGGACATACGTGATCACGGCAGCGAAGAAGGGTTTTGAAGCAAATGACAATCTTGCATTCGCGGACGGAACATTCACGATAAACGCAGGAGAGGCAATGGAAGGTACGAATGTGGTATTTGACGGCGGGACCTTTGATATCACGGCTTCTGACGATGGCGTCAACGCTACGGCAAATACTACCGACATTCCTGTAGCGATCACGATCAACGGCGGTACGCTCAATATCAATATGGGCGCAGGAGACACGGACGCACTCGACTCAAACGGCGACCTCATCATAAACGGCGGCACGGTAAATATTTCGGCACAGTTCGCCTTCGACTTTGATGGCAAGGGAGAACTGAACGGCGGAACTGTTACAGTAAACGGCTCTGAGGTTACCTCCATCACGAACTCCATGATGATGGGAGGCGGCGGAAGGATGCAGGGCGGCAACATGGGAAACGGCACGATGCCTGAAGGAAATTCAAACGGGGACCGGACGGTCCCCGATGGTCAGGGATTCGGCGGACAGGCTCCCGATGGCCAGAACTTTGGCGGACAGGCTCCCGATGGTCAGAATTTCGGCGGTCAGATGGCTCCCAATGGAAATATGCGCGGCGGAAGGAAGCAGGCGATCAGTCAGACCAGTTGAAAAATGAACCTCCTTTGTGTAGAATGCACAGGTTCATTAAGGAAAAGCATTCTCAAAAAATAGAAGTACAGGAGGCACATTTTGAAAAAGAACAATAATGCAAAAATAGCAGCTGTCCTTTCGACAGCGTTTCTGACAGGCGCTTTCGCCTTTGGCTGCGGCGCCAATGGAAGCAGCGTTTCCGATAAGATAAACTCCGCGCTGTCAAGCGGGGTCGAGAGCCTGACCTCACAGTTAAGCTCAGCTGTATCGGCTGCTTCATCAGCCATCTCTGATGCAGTTTCAGTAAACAGTGAACTTTATTCAGACAGGGATCTTGCCCAGACGGCAGACACTGCAAATGCAAAGACCATTACCCTTGAAAGCGGGAAGAATACAGACATCACTGAGGAAGGCGTCTATGTGATAAAGGGCAATGCCACGGAGACGACGATCAATGTTGCAGCGCCTGATAATGCAAAGGTGCAGCTGGTCCTTGACGGCGTGACCGTCACGAATTCCTCAACTCCCGTGATATGTGTAAAGACAGCTGACAAGGTCTTCGTTACGACCGCATCCCAGGAGAATACACTTATTGTAAATGGTGAAATCCCGGAAAGCGGCGACACGGATTACGATGCTGTGATCTTCTCAAAATCCGACCTGACGATGAACGGAACCGGGACCCTCAGCATTATATCGAAGGCTGAGGATGCCATAACAAGCAAGGATGACCTTATCGTGACCGGAGGCACCTATGTGATCACTACCGCGGATAAGGCTCTTGAAGCAAATGACAATCTTGCTTTTGCAGGCGGCGCCTTTACCATAAATGCGAAGGAAGCGATGGAGGGAACGAATGTGGTATTTGACGGCGGCACCTTTGAAATAACAGCTTCCGATGACGGCGTCAACGCATCGCAGAATACTACAGAAATCCCGGTAGCCCTCACCATAAACGGTGGAACGCTGAATATCACAATGGGAGCGGGAGATACTGACGCGCTCGACTCAAACGGCGACCTCATCATAAACGGCGGTACAATAAATATCACAGGTCAGTCTCCCTTCGATTATGACGGCAAGGGTGAGCTGAACGGCGGAACAGTCACTGTGAACGGCAATGTGGTCACCAAGCTGACAAAATCAAGATAAAGCCTGAAGATTTAAGCGGTTGAGAAAAACTGAGCCTTCGTGTAGGATAGGAAGAATCCTGCACGAAGGTCTTTTTTTATGGAAAAAGAAATTGAGATACAAACAACAGGCAAGCTCATAAAGACTATTTTTGCGCTGTCGATCCCGACCATGACGGAGGAGATCCTCTCGACTCTCCTTCAATACGCGGATACCGCGATGGTGGGGCGGCTCGGCGAAAAGGCCACAGCCTCTGTGAGCGTCACAACAACGATAGGCTGGCTTACGGGGGCGGTCATCTACGCGCTCGGGACAGGGATATTGTCGCTTATTTCAAACGCGTACGGTGCCGATGACCGCAGAAAGGCAAAGCACCTTTCCCATCTTGCAGTAAAGCTTTCTGTCTTTTCAGGGATAATAATAGGCGCGCTCTCACTTTTGCTCTCACCCGTGATCCCCGTGTGGATGGGCGCTCAGGAGGATATAAGGCAGCAGGCGTCCATATATTACGCCATCATTTCGCTTCCGATGATATTCAGGAGTATCACCGCGATTCTCGGCTCTTCAATAAGGGCGGTCCAGAATACAAAGGATCCGATGAAGATCAGCATCATTTCAAATATCGTAAATATAGTGCTCGACTTCATCCTGATCTATCCCGCGAACCTCGGCGTCACGGGCGCTGCCATCGCGACTGCGATCTCATACACGCTTTCGGGAATCCTTACCATTATTCTCTTCAGACGGACAGAATTTCTGAATCCGCAGAAGGGCTCTTTTTCGCTGTTCAAAAAAACTCCGAAAGCCATCGTGAGGGAGTATACGAAGGTGGCTCTTCCGCTCGTACTTTCAAGTGTCGTTTCATGCCTCGGCTATGTGGTGTTTGCGGCACTCGTGAGCAGGATGGGGACGACAGTATTCGCCGCCCATTCCATCGCTGTAAACGCGGAGACTATCTTCTACATTCCCGGCTACGGCCTTCGGACAGCCTCGGCTGCATTGATCGGTGCTGCCATCGGGGAGGGCGATCCCGAAAAAAAGAAAAAGTACTGTATCATAACCGTTGCCTTCACGGTAATGCTGATGTTTTTGACCGGAGTGACATTATTCTTTACGGCAGGACCTCTGATGAGCCTCTTTACTCCGTCTTCTGAAGTCATAAGCCTCGGTGCCCACTGCCTTCGGCTGGTCGCGTTTTCGGAGCCCTTTTTCGGGCTTATGGTCGCGATGGAGGGCATCTTCTACGGCACGGGCAAAACGCTCTGGCCCTTTGTCGTTGAAACTATCTCCATGTGGGGGATAAGGATAGCGGGCTGCGCTATCGGGATCAATCTTTTCTCCTTTGAACTTTCATCTGTTTGGTATATGATGATAATCGATAATGTTGTGAAGGCGATTCTTCTGACGTTTCCGTTTTTTTTCAAACGTTACCGGAGGTAGGATATGCTCGAGGATATGGAAAGAGATGCATATGTGAAGCAGGAGGCTGCGACGAGCGCCGCAGAGCGAAGCAAAAAGATAGTAAAGACGAGTATCATCGGGATACTTGCAAATGTGCTCCTTGTAGTATTCAAGATCATTGTAGGGCTTTCGGTGAAATCCATCGCCATCGTAATGGACGCCGTGAACAACCTCTCCGATGCGGCAAGCTCTGTCATCACCATAGTCGGGGCGAAGCTTGCACAGAAGCCCGCCGACAAGAAGCATCCCTTCGGACACGGCAGGATAGAATACTTGAGTGCGATGGTCATCTCCGTGATAGTCCTTTACGCGGGCGTGACGGCGATGATCGAGTCGATCAAAAAGATAATAGAGCCCGACATCCCCGATTATTCCGTCGCTTCATTGATAATAGTCGCAGCTGCTGTTCTCGTGAAGATCATTCTCGGACGTTTCGTGAAGTCTGTCGGCGAGAAGATCAATTCGGATTCCCTCATCAATTCCGGGAAGGACGCTTTGATGGATTCCATTATCTCTGCGTCGACTCTTGTATCAGCCGCGATATTCCTGATCTTCGGGCTTTCGCTCGAGGCCTGGCTCGGCGCCATTATCTCCGCATTCATCATCAAGTCCGGACTTGAAATGCTTCGTGAGACGCTTTCAAAGATATTGGGCGAGCCCGCTGACATTGAACTTGCGATGAAGGTCAAAGAGACATTATTATCGCATGAAGAGATTTCGGGCGTCTATGACATGATAATCCACGATTACGGTCCGGACACGAAAAACGGCTCAGTTCATATCGAGGTTCCGGATACCTTCACGGCTTCGGATATAGACAGGCTGAACCGCAAGCTCACGGTGGAGATCTATTTCAAATATAATGTCATACTTACGGCCATCGGTATATATTCGATAAATACTTCCGATCCCGAAGCGATCGAAGTACGGGAGAATATAAAGAGCATCGTGATGAATATCCCTTATGTCCTTCAGATGCACGGCTTTTATCTGAACGAAGAAGAGAAGACGATCCGCTTTGATGTCGTGATCAGTTTTGACGCGAAGAAGAGAAGCGACGTATATGAGAAGGTCATTGAAGAGGTTCAGAGCGCATATCCCGATCATACTCTCCAGATAGCGCTCGATACCGATTATACTCAGGAGGAAATGGTATAGAACTGTTAATTTTTTCTAATATATGTTAAAATGGGCGCGGGTGTTGTTACATGAACCCGCGCTTTTTATGCGCCGGCTAAGAAGGGAGGATCGGATTTATGGTGACCTTTCTGACAAGCAGCTTTGTGGAATACATGGATTATTCCGACAGTGATATATCGCCGATAATCGATGAAAACGGTTTTGTTTCAAATCTTTTGTCTGTATGGAAGCCGGACAGCAGTTTTCTTTTCGTTGCTTCCGATCCCGATGATTATGAAAATACAAGAAAGGTAAAGGCCAGACTCATAAACGCACTGCTTGTTTCAGGCTTCTCGATAGGGGAGTCCGTGATCCTTGACAGGAGCACGATGGGTCTTGCAGCGGAGCTTGTAAAAGGGGCTGATGTGATCTACCTTTCCGGCGGGCATGCTCCGACGCAGAACCGATTTTTTAAAGAGATCGGACTGAAAGAGCTCCTCAAAGACTTTGACGGTGTAGTTATTGGCCTTTCCGCAGGCTCGGTAAATGCCGCGGAAAATGTATATCTCATACCGGAGCTTCCCGGAGAGGCGGTGGATCCCGGCTTTTCAAGAGAAGGCGAAGGACTTGGGCTTACCGATATCAATATTGTTCCTCACAGTAATTATTTTTGGACGAAGATACTCGACGGGCTTTCCTTCTTTGATGACATACTGCTGAAGGACAGCGCCGGGCGGAAACTTTATTTCATACAGGACGGGAGCTACTTCATCATAAAGGACGGTGAGTGGAAGTTCTTCGGTGAGGGCGATATCATCGAGAACAAAACGGTCCGGCACATCAGTACCTGTATAGACAGTGACATCTTTTCGGCCGTCATGAGAGACGGGTATGAGCTCGTATTTGAGATCACAAACAGGGAAGAAGGCAAGATAAGTTTCAAACACATAAGCGACAGGTTCAGATCATTCGGGATAAGCGAGGAACTGTCCGATTACAGAACTCTCATTGATATGATCACGGACAGATTCGTGATCGAAAATGAAAAAGAGCAGATCAGGCTTGAGACACAGAAGGACTTTGTTACAAAAGAGATCGAGCACGACGGTGAATTCGCGCGCGCCTTCCACTTTGAGATGCCCGACGGGATCTATACCGAAAACCTCAGGATGAGAAGAAATTTCCTGAACGGAAGAAGGACCTTCTGCATTATATATGAATCCACCGCCATGGCGAACCGCGACTGGATGACGGATGTCTTTTCAAGAGAAGGCTTCATCGCAAGAATGAAGGAGATACTCCCCAAGCTTGATATTTCCGCAGGCTGCTCGATAGTTTACGCAAATATCAAAAACTTCAAGACCGTAAACGAGGTCCTGGGAGAGCAGAGCGGAGACATGGTCATATTCCAGCTTCGTGACAGGTTGAAGAGATATCTTGAGCCTATTGTTTTGAGCCGCTTCGAAAGCGACCATTTCATAATGCTCGTAGACAACAGCTTTCTTTCGGAGGAGAATCTCAAGGAGCTTTGTTCAGACACCTATGAGGAGCGCTTCAAGAAGTTTTCCTTTACGATAAGGCTCGGGATATACAGGCTCCTGGAAGACGACAGGACCCAGTCCCCCATACATATGGCCGATCGCGCGAAGCTTGCGGAAAAGCTGATGAGGGAGGATTCCATCCGTCTGTGGAATTATTATGATGAAGAGATCAGAGTCAATTATCTGAGGCAGGGGCTTCTCATCTCGGATCTCAAGGACTCCATCAAAAACGACGAGTTCAAGGCATATTATCAGCCCATCGTGGATGCCTGTTCCAGAAAGATAATAAGCGCGGAGGCTCTCGTCCGCTGGGATCATCATACACTAGGAATGGTTTCGCCCGGTGAGTTCATCCCCGCATTTGAAAATTCGGGGAAGATATCCCAGGTGGATGACTATATGATAGAAAAGGTCACGAACTTTCAGAATGCGAGGAGGAAGGTTGGAAAGAAGACAGTGCCTGTTTCCGTGAACCTTTCGAGGATAGATTTTTATGATTATCTTCTTCTCGATCATCTTTCGGAGATAGCGGAAAATAATGAAGATATTGCTTCCATTATCAGGCTTGAGGTGACGGAGTCCGCCTATGCCGCGCTTGAAAGCGGGGCGATGGATTTCCTCCGGCAGATGAGGAGACTTGAGATACCCATACTTCTTGACGACTACGGCAGCGGGATGTCTTCACTTTCAACTCTTGAAAGCTTTGACTTTGACATAGTGAAGCTTGACATGGGTTTTGTCAGAAAGATAGGGAAGAGCCAGAAGGCGGAATCCATCATCAGATCGACCATAGACCTCTCACACGGTATCGGAGCGAGAGTCGTTGCGGAGGGAGTTGAGACTGCCGAGCAGCATGCGTTTTTGTATTATTCAGGCTGTGATATGATACAGGGCTATTATTTTTACAAACCGCTTCCGCAGGATGCTTTCGCAGAGCTTCTCTCCGGGGAAGGATAATTCAAAAAAACCGGTTGACACAAACGCTTTGAGCGTGCTATTATCTTCAAGCGCGTTTGGGCGTTTATTTTTTTTGCAAACAAACATGGAAGGTATCTGAGGTAGGATTATGCGTACAAAGATCACTCTCGAGTGCACAGAATGCAAGCACAGAAATTACAATACCACGAAAGAAAAGAAGGAGCATCCCGACAGGATGGAGACAAAGAAGTACTGCCCCTTCTGCAGAAAGCACACGATGCACAAAGAAACGAAATAAGGGGTATTCATCATGGCAGAAGCAAAGGAAAAGAAGAAGCGTTCCATAGCTGCTTGGTGGAGCGGGATCAGATCGGAGTGGAGCAAGATCGCGTGGCCTGACAGGAAGAAGGTTGGACGACAGACTGTTGCGACCATCATCGTATCCGCGATCATCGCAGTTCTCATAGTCTTCTTTGATATGATAATCCGGTTCGGAATTGACCGTGTCATGACTATCGGAGGTTGATGCGTATGGCTGAACCTCATTGGTATGTGGCGCATACCTACTCGGGCTATGAAAACAAGGTGAAGGCGAATATCGAGAAGGCGATCAAGAACCGTCATCTCGAGGAACAGATCTTTGAAGTCATGGTTCCGATGCAGGATGTTGCGGAAATGAAGAACGGCAAGAAGAAGACCGTTTCAAAGAAGATGTTTCCCGGCTATGTGCTCGTGAATATGATAATGAATGACGACACTTGGTATGTCGTAAGGAATACCCGTGGCGTTACGGGGTTTGTCGGTCCCGGATCAAAGCCGGTCCCGCTTACCGAAGCGGATATGAGGCATCTGGTGGGAAGTACCGTAGCTTCCACCGGAGAACCGGAGGAGATCGTTGTGGATTTCGCGGAAGGCGATACCATCACAATAATCGGCGGCGCTTGGAAGGGCACGAGTGGGATTGTCCGCGCGATGAACAATTCAAAGCAGACCGTCACCATAAATGTCGAACTCTTCGGAAGAGAGACGCCGGTTGAGATCAGCTACGCTGATGTACAAAAGATGAGATAAAGCTCCCATCCGTGACAGTATGCTTTGCAGGCTTGTCTGCAAAAGCGTACTGTCACGAGATGGGTTGGTAGACAGATCGCGAAGCGATCTGAGCTTTATATATTAACAGTGGAAGGGTAAAACCGTTTGACCACAAGGAGGTAAAACATGGCAAAAGCAGGAAAGAAGTATGTTGACGCCCTCAAAGGCTATGACAAGTCAAAGCTTTATGACGTCGACGAAGCAATGAAGCTCGTTAAGCAGAATGCTAAGGCAAAGTTTGACGAGACAGTAGAGGTCCACATCAGGACAGGCTGCGACGGCCGTCACGCCGAGCAGCAGGTCAGAGGAGCCGTAGTGCTTCCTCACGGAACAGGAAAAACAGTCCGTGTTCTCGTATTTGCAAAGGATCAGAAGGCAGACGAAGCAAAGGCGGCAGGGGCTGATTTTGTGGGCGCTGACGATCTCATTCCCAAGATCCAGAACGAAGGCTGGTTTGAGTTTGACGTAGTTATCGCGACTCCCGATATGATGGGTGTTGTAGGACGCCTTGGTCGTGTGCTCGGACCGAAAGGTCTCATGCCGAACCCCAAGGCCGGAACAGTCACGATGGATGTTGCAAAGGCTATAGAAGATGTCAAGGCAGGTAAGATCGAATACCGTCTCGACAAGTCAAACATCATCCACTGCCCCATCGGAAAGGCTTCCTTCTCAGAGGCGGATCTGACAGACAATTTCAACGCTCTTATGGGCGCTATTGTGAAGGCTCGTCCTTCAAGCCTTAAGGGAACTTATCTTAAGAGTATTTCACTTGCTCCCACAATGGGACCCGGAGTGAAGGTCAATGCTGTGAAGGTTACAGCGTAAGCGAAGGGAGACACGAAAATGGCAAAGAAGATCGAAGGTTATATCAAACTGCAGATTCCCGCCGGAAAGGCGACCCCCGCTCCTCCCGTAGGACCGGCGCTTGGTCAGCACGGCGTGAACATAGTTGAATTCACAAAACAGTTCAACGCAAAGACGGCAGACATGGGCGATACCATTATCCCGACCGTTATCACGGTCTATGCCGACAGGAGCTTTACGTTCATCACAAAGACTCCTCCGGCAGCGGTTATGATAAAGAAGGCCGTAAAGATCGACAAGGGCTCGGGAGTGCCGAACAAGACGAAGGTTGCAAAGATCACGAGAGAGCAGCTGAAGGAGATAGCTGAGGTGAAGATGAAGGATCTGAACGCAGCAAATATCGATTCCGCCATCTCAATGATCGCCGGAACCGCAAGGTCCATGGGTGTTGAAGTCGTAGATTGAGCTTGACATCATAGAAAAAATTCTATATCATCACAAACGTTGCCGAAGACAGCAGGCATCCTTTTGAAGGATTTAATGGGAATCCCCGCCCGCCGAGGATGACGAAAGACTCTCTTTTGTTGTTTATTGACCTCTTTGGCAGTTTGTCAAAGGGGTTTTTTCTTTGGTAAATATCAAAAAAAATAAGGAGGTAAGGTAACGTGGCAAAAGTCGAAGAGAAACAGCCTATAGTCAAGGCGATCTCAGAAGCGGTTGAAGGCGCGGCATCAGTAGTTGTCGTTGACTACCGCGGACTCACGGTTACCCAGGACACGGAGCTTCGAAGGAATCTCCGCGAGGCAGGCGTTCATTACAAGGTTTACAAGAATACCATGGTGAAGCGTGCCATCGAGGGAACTGAGTTCCAGCCCCTCGACGCTGTTCTGGAAGGACCGAATGCGTTTGCGATCTCAAAGGATGACGCAACCGCTCCCGCGAGAGTCATTTCCGAATTCGCAAAGAAGGCGCCGAATCTTGAGATCATGGCGGGTATTGTTGAAGGGAAGTTTTATGATGCGGACGCTATGAAGGCGATCGCCGAGATCCCTTCAAGGGACGTACTTCTTTCCCGCCTGCTTGGTTCACTTCAGTCGCCCGTCACAAATCTGGCAAGAGTTCTTAACCAGATAGCTGAGAAGGGCGGAGAAGCTGCACCGAAGGCCGAGGATGCGGCACCTGCTGCTGAAGAGGCAAAGACCGAGGAAGCTGCACCGGCAGCTGAAGAAGCAAAGACAGAAGAAGCAGCACCCGCTGCAGAGGAAGCAAAAACAGACGCTGAAGCTCCTGCTTGAGGCGCTTTGTTTGATCGTTGATTATTTAAAAAAGGAGAGATCATATCATGGCAAAGATGACAACTGATGAATTTATCGCCGCTATCAAGGAGCTTTCAGTGCTTGAGCTCAATGAGCTCGTAAAGGCCTGCGAGGAAGAGTTTGGCGTATCTGCAGCTGCCGGCGTTGTAGTAGCCGGTCCTGCAGCAGGTGCTGCAGCGGCTGCTGAGGAGAAGGATGAGTTTGACGTTGAGCTCACCGATGTTGGAGCAAACAAGGTGAAGGTCATCAAGGTCGTTCGTGAAGCTACAGGTCTTGGACTTAAGGAAGCAAAGGATCTCGTTGATTCCGCTCCGAAGGTTATCAAGGAAGGCGCTTCAAAGGCTGAGGCTGAAGACCTCAAGGCAAAGCTTGAGGCAGAAGGCGCAAAGATCACCCTCAAATAATTCTCTTGAATTTCACCTCAGACCGCCGGTTCCGACTTTTTGGATCCGGCGGTTTATTTCTTTGATTTTTTCCTTGACTTTCAATTTTCGTTTGTTGTATAGTGTAGTTTGCGCTTTTGTGGGAAAACTATGCTCTTTTTTCGCGCCCGGATTTTTCGGGCCTGCATTTTTCAGTTTCCCGAAAGCTGTAACGGTCTGTCTTTCGAAAGGTGTGTGTACATGGAAAAAAACAGGATACGTCCGGTGAAAGCCGGAAAGGGAATCCGGATGAGTTATGCTTCTCAGAGAGAAGTTCTGTCGATGCCGAACTTCATCGATGTTCAGAAGAGCTCATACCAGTGGTTTCTGGATGAGGGGCTGAAAGAGGCCTTTGACGATATTTCCCCGATTACCGATTACAGCGGACATCTGTCTCTCAAATTCACCGATTTCAAATTGTGCAGGGATGAGGTCAAATATTCCATCCCTGAATGCAAAGCCAGAGACGCGACATATGCGGCTCCTCTGAAGGTGTCTGTAGAGCTTTACAACAAGGATACCGATGAGACCGTAAGGCACGAGATCTTCATGGGCGACCTGCCTCTGATGACTGAGACAGGGACCTTTGTGATCAACGGAGCGGAGCGCGTCATCGTTTCCCAGCTCGTACGATCCCCCGGGATATATTATGGAATAGATCATGACAAGACCGGAAAAAGGCTGTTTTCATGCACTGTCATCCCCAACAGGGGCGCCTGGCTTGAGTATGAGACAGACGGTTCCGATGTCTTTTTCGTTCGCGTGGACAGGACAAGAAAGGTTCCGATCACGGTTCTGCTTCGTGCTCTTGGTCTTGGCACAACGCAGGAGATAATAGATACCTTCGGTGAAGAGCCGAAGATAATGGCTTCTCTCGAAAAGGACCCCGCTATTACGGAGGCGGAGCCTGCCGGCTCCTATGAAAGGGGGCTGCTTGAGCTTTACAAAAAGATAAGGCCCGGCGAACCTCTGGCGGTAGACTCGGCGGAGAGCCTTATTACAGCCATGTTCTTTGATCCGAGAAGATACGACCTTGCGAAGGTGGGACGTTACAAGTTCAACAAGAAGCTCTCCTTCAGAAACAGGATCTCAGGGCATGCCCTTGCGGAGGATGTTGTTGACGAGGAGACAGGAGAGATAGTTGCTTCAGCAGGAACTGTTGTAGACAGGGAGCTTGCCGAAAAGATACAGAATCTCGGCATTCCCTATGTCGTTATCCAGACAGAAGAAAGGAATACGAAGGTCCTTTCAAATATGATGGTGGATCTTCGCAATTTCGTTGACATTGATCCGGAAGAGCTCGGAATAAAGGGTCTCGTTTATTATCCTGTTCTTCGCCAGATACTTGATGAGACTGACAAAGATGATCTTTTCGAGGCTCTGAAGAAGAATCGGAACGATCTCGTTCCGAAGCATATCACGAGAGAGGATATCTTTGCTTCCATCAATTATCTCATGCATCTTGAGTGGGGTGCAGGAAACAAGGATGATATCGATCACCTCGGAAACCGACGCATCCGTTCGGTAGGCGAGCTTCTTCAGAATCAGTACAGAATAGGTCTTTCAAGGATGGAGAGGGTGGTCCGTGAGAGGATGACGACTCAGGATCAGAACGTGATCACGGCTCAGTCCCTTATCAATATCAAGCCCGTGACTGCCGCGGTGAAGGAGTTCTTTGGTTCTTCACAGCTTTCTCAGTTCATGGATCAGACGAACCCTCTTGGTGAGCTTACTCACAAGAGAAGGCTTTCTGCCCTCGGTCCCGGAGGTCTTTCAAGAGATCGTGCCGGATTCGAGGTCCGGGATGTGCATTATTCTCACTACGGGAGGATGTGCCCCATAGAGACGCCGGAAGGACCCAACATCGGACTCATCAACTCACTTGCGACTTATGCGAGGATCAACGAATACGGTTTTGTCGAGGCACCATACAGAAAGATCGACAGGACGGATCCCGAAAATCCGAAGGTCACCGATGAGGTCGTTTATATGACGGCAGATGAGGAAGATGATCTTCATGTGGCACAGGCGAACGAAAAGCTTGACAGTGAGGGACATTTCCTGAGAAAGTCCGTTTCCGGACGTTATCGTGATGAGACTCAGGAATATCCCCGTTCCATGTTTGATTATATGGACGTTTCCCCGAGGATGGTATTCTCAGTGGCTACGTCTCTCATTCCCTTCCTTCAGAACGACGACGCGAACCGCGCCCTCATGGGGTCGAACATGCAGCGTCAGGCTGTTCCGCTCATCACGACGGAGGCTCCCGTCGTAGGTACCTCGATGGAAGGAAAGACGGCGGTGGATTCCGGGGTCTGTGTAGTATGCAGGCATTCGGGAACGGTGCTTTCCGCTGATGCAACAAAGGTCGTTGTAAAGCGCGACGACAATGGCGAAAAAGAAGAATATACGATCACAAAATACGAGAGATCAAACCAGTCCAACTGCTACAACCAGAGAGTCATCGTAAGCAACGGAGACCATGTGGACGAGGGCGAGGTCATAGCGGACGGTCCTTCTACTTCAGGCGGTGAGCTTGGTCTCGGAAAGAACCCGCTCATCGGCTTTATGACATGGGAGGGTTACAATTACGAGGATGCGGTTTTGATCTCCGAGAAGCTTGTCCAGGATGATGTCTATACGTCTATCAATCTGGAAGAGTATGAGACAGACGCTCGTGATACGAAGCTTGGAGCAGAGGAGATCACCCGTGATGTGCCGGGCGTCGGAGATGAAGGCTTAAAGGATCTTGACGAGAATGGTGTTATCAGAATAGGCGCTGAGGTCCGTGCCGGTGATGTACTTGTCGGAAAGGTCACTCCGAAGGGTGAGACAGAACTTACTGCAGAGGAAAGGCTTCTTCGTGCTATATTCGGTGAGAAGGCCAGAGAGGTCAGGGATACCTCCCTCAAGGTTCCTCATGGAGAATTCGGAATAGTAGTCGATGCGAAGGTGTTCACCAGGGAGAACGGCGATGAGCTGCCTCCGGGAGTGAACAAGACAGTCAGGGTATATATAGCTCAGAAGAGAAAGATCCAGGCAGGCGACAAGATGGCAGGACGCCACGGAAACAAGGGTGTCGTTTCAAGAGTGCTTCCGGTGGAGGATATGCCTTATCTTCCGAACGGACGCCCGCTTGATATAGTTCTTAATCCTCTCGGCGTGCCTTCACGAATGAATATAGGACAGGTCCTTGAGATCCATCTTTCACTTGCCGCAAAGGTTCTCGGATTCAATATCGAGACTCCCATATTTGACGGCGCGAACGAAAAGGACATCCAGGATCTGCTTGAGATGGCGAATGATTATGCCAATACCGACTGGGAGGATTTCAGCAAGAAATACAAGGGTCAGGTTTCAGACGACGTTCTACAGTATCTTGAGGAGCATCTCGATCACAAGAAGGAATGGGAAGGTGTTCCGATAAGCCGTGACGGAAAGGTGCAGCTGAGGGACGGACGAACAGGTGAGGATTTCGATTCTCCCGTTACTATCGGGCACATGCATTATCTGAAGCTTCATCACATGGTCGACGACAAGATCCATGCCCGTTCTACGGGTCCCTACTCACTTGTCACCCAGCAGCCTCTCGGAGGAAAGGCACAGTTCGGCGGACAGAGATTCGGAGAGATGGAAGTCTGGGCGCTCGAGGCCTACGGTGCTGCATATACCCTTCAGGAAATACTTACGGTCAAGTCTGATGACGTAGTAGGCCGTGTGAAGACCTATGAAGCAATAATAAAGGGTGAGAATATCCCTTCACCGGGAACCCCCGAGTCTTTCAAGGTCCTTCTGAAGGAACTCCAGTCACTTGCTCTCGACGTGAAGCTTCTTGATCATGACAATCACGAAGTCAAGCTCATGGAGGCCTCCGATTACGGCAATACAAACATCAACTCTCTGCTTCAGGGTGACAGGTTCTCTGCCTTTGAATCCAGTGAGAATTTTGAGAAGGCCGGATTTTCAAAACAGGAATGGAATGACGATACGGAGTCTCTTGAGGATCTTGACGAAGAGTCTGAAGATTCCGATGATGACGACTTCCGGGTTGATGAGAAGGATTCCCTGGGCGATGATGACAACGCGCTCCTTTCCGCTATGGCTATGGCGGAAATGGGCAGCGAGGAAGAGTAAGGAGGTTAAGCCGTGTCGAGATTGAATGATTCAGGCAGAAGAGAAACAACAAATGTGGATTTTGATGCCATCCAGATCGGCCTCGCTTCTCCCGAAAAGATAAGGGAATGGTCCTACGGCGAGGTAAAGAAGCCGGAGACCATCAATTATCGTACTTTAAAGCCTGAGAAAGACGGCCTTTTCTGTGAAAAGATATTCGGACCCACCAAGGATTGGGAGTGCCACTGCGGAAAATACAAGAAGATCCGTTACAAGGGTGTTGTCTGCGACCGCTGCGGCGTTGAGGTCACAAAGGCCTCTGTCCGCCGTGAGAGGATGGGACATATAGAGCTTGCGGCTCCGGTCTCACATATCTGGTATTTCAAGGGCATTCCGTCAAGGATGGGACTGATACTTGACATAAGCCCGAAGACCCTTGAAAGGGTGTTGTATTTCGCATCCTATATTGTATTGGATCCCGGCGATACGACTGACCTCACCTACAAGCAGGTGCTTTCGGAGGCTGAGTATCAGGAGGCATGTGACCAGTACGGCGCCAGCGCATTTCGTGCGGGTATGGGCGCAGAATCGGTTCAGGAGCTTCTTGCCTCTGTGGATCTGGAGAAGGAATTTACAGAGCTTTCCGAGGAACTTGAAAAGTCAAGCGGACAGAAGAGACTCCGTATATTGAAGAGGCTTGAGGTGGTCGAGGCCTTCAGGAAGTCCGGAAACAGACCGGAATGGATGATACTGAATGTCATTCCCGTTATCCCTCCGGATCTTCGCCCCATGGTGCAGCTTGACGGCGGAAGGTTTGCTACCAGCGATCTCAATGACCTTTACAGAAGGATCATCAACAGGAACAATCGTCTGAGGAGGCTCCTTGATCTTGGAGCTCCCGACATTATCGTAAGAAATGAAAAGAGGATGCTTCAGGAGGCAGTTGATGCACTCATTGACAACGGCCGCCGCGGACGTCCGGTTACAGGTCCCGGAAACAGACCACTGAAGTCCCTTTCGGATATGCTCAAGGGAAAGAGCGGTCGTTTCAGGCAGAACCTTCTCGGAAAGCGAGTCGATTATTCCGGACGTTCTGTTATCTGTATAGGACCGGAGCTCAAGATCTGGCAGTGTGGTCTTCCGAAGCCCATGGCACTCGAGCTTTTCAAGCCTTTCGTGATGAAGGAGCTTGTGGCACTCGGAAAGGCTCACAATATCAAGTCTGCCAAAAAGATGGTAGAGCGCGTGGAGCCCGATGTATGGGATATCCTCGAAAATGTCATCAAAGAGCATCCCGTGATGCTGAACCGTGCTCCGACACTCCATCGTCTCGGTATCCAGGCCTTTGAGCCCATCCTTGTTGAGGGAAAGGCGATCAAGCTTCATCCCCTCGTATGCGCGGCTTACAACGCAGACTTTGACGGAGACCAGATGGCAGCTCATCTTCCTTTGACGGAGGAGGCGCAGGCAGAGTGCCGTTTCATGCTGCTTTCACCGAACAATCTCTTAAAGCCTTCTGACGGCGGAGTTGTGGCAGTGCCTTCGCAGGACATGGTCCTTGGAATCTATTATCTGACACAGCAGAGGGACGGAGAGCCCGGAGAGGGTAAGGTCTTTAATTCCGTAAATGAGGCGATCCTTGCGAAGGAAAACAAGTCGATCACTCTGCAGTCAAAGATCAGGATCCGTTTTACGAAGACGCGTCCTGACGGTACTATTGCTTCACAGCTCATTGATACATCCCTTGGACGCTGCCTCTTCAATGAGGTGATCCCTCAGGATATCGGTTATGTTGACAGGAGTGTTCCGGAAAACGAACTGAAGCTCGAGGTAGACAAGCTCGTAAAGAAAAAGGATCTGAAGGATCTTCTCGAGCGCGTCATGCAGAAGCACGGGGCCACGAAGACCGCTGAGGTACTTGATGACATCAAGTCCATAGGCTACAAGTATTCGACCCTTGCCGCGATGACGGTTTCGATCTCCGATATGACGGTTCCCGCCCAGAAGCAGGAGCTCATCCATGCGGCGGAAGAAGCAGTGGACAAGATCACTGCGAAGTTCAGGCGTGGTCTCATGACAGAGGAGAACCGCTACAAGGAAGTCATCTCGACCTGGGAGAAGACAGACAAGATACTTACCGAGGACCTTCTCAAGGGACTCGATCCATACAACAATATCTTCATGATGGCTGACTCCGGAGCCCGAGGCTCCGACAAGCAGATCAAGCAGCTCGCCGGAATGCGAGGTCTGATGGCAGATACTCTCGGACGTACGATAGAGCTTCCCATCAAGTCCAACTTCCGTGAGGGTCTTGACGTTCTGGAGTATTTCATGTCAGCTCACGGAGCAAGAAAGGGTCTTTCCGATACGGCTCTTCGTACAGCTGACTCCGGTTATCTTACAAGACGTCTTGTAGATGTTTCGCAGGAGCTCATCATCAGGGAAAGAGACTGCGTAGAAGGCACAGGCAGAGAGATACCAGGCGCGTGGGTCAAGGCCTTCACCGACGGAAAGGCTCTGATAGAAGGACTTAAGGACAGGATCCAGGGTCGCTTCTCATGTCTCGACATAAAGGACAAGGATGGAAATATAATCGTAAAGGCGAACCATATGATCACTCCTGTCCGCGCTGAAAAGATCTGCACTGTCGGTGTGGATGACAAGGGTGAGCCCATCACGAGAGTGAAGATCAGGAATGTCCTTAACTGCAGGTCAAAAGACGGCATCTGTGCAAAGTGCTACGGAGCGAACATGGCCTCAGGACAGGCTGTCCAGGTCGGAGAAGCTATCGGTATCATTGCGGCACAGTCCATAGGTGAACCCGGTACCCAGCTTACAATGCGTACCTTCCACGCCGGAGGTGTCGCGGGGTCTGATATCACACAGGGTCTTCCCCGTGTCGAGGAGCTTTTTGAGGCAAGAAAACCCAAAGGTCTTGCCATTATCACTGAGATCCCCGGCGAGGTCACTATCGAAGAGACCAAGAAGATGAGGACGATCCACGTCAGAAACCCTGAGGATGGCGAGGAAAAGAAATATCCTATTCCCTATGGAAGCAGGATCAAGGTGGCAGAGGGACAGGTGCTTGAGGCCGGTGATGAGCTCACAGAGGGTTCTCTCGATCCGCATGACATACTGAAGATCAAGGGTATCCGTGCCGTTCAGGATTATATCATCCGTGAGGTTCAGAGAGTGTACAGGCTTCAGGGTGTTGATATCAATGACAAGCATATCGAGATCATCGTTCATCAGATGATGAGAAAGGTAAGGATAGAAAACTCGGGAGATACGAATTATCTTCCCGGAAGCTCAGTGGACTATCTTGACTTTGAGGATGACAATGAGGCTCTTGCAAAAGAGGGCAAGAGTCCGGCAGAAGGAACGAGGGTTCTTCTTGGTATTACAAAGGCTTCGCTCGCTACGGAATCCTTCCTTTCAGCTGCTTCCTTCCAGGAGACGACGAGGGTTCTTACCGAAGCCGCGATCAACGGAAAGGTGGATCATCTCATCGGTCTGAAGGAAAATGTCATCATAGGAAAGCTGATCCCGGCCGGAACAGGAATGCGCCGCTACAGGGATATCGAGCTGAACACTACCTTTACCTACCACGACGCGTTGGATGACGAGGACGATGGATTTGACAACGTTGATTCAGAAACGGCAGTGAACGCGGATTGACAATTTAATAAGACATAATGATCTGGTTTTGCGAAAGGGAGGGGGACGCAAAAAGTGTCCCCCTTTTTGGTTAAAAAAATGGACGAGAACAGGAAAAGAATATACGGAATAGTAATGACAGCGGTTTTCGCGGCGCTTACCTTCGCGGCGACCTTTTTGATCAAGATCCCGCTCCCGGCGGTGAACGGTTATGTTCATCCGGGTGACGCCATCGTGATCCTTTCGGGACTCCTTCTCGGGAGAGGGAAGGGCTTCCTTGCGGCAGGCATAGGAAGCGCTCTTGCGGATATTCTGGGCGGCTTTGCGCTCTACGCTCCGGTGACCTTTTTCATAAAGGCGATAACAGCTTTTCTTGTGGCAGTGCTTTTTCAGGCGCTTATGAAGAAGCTTTCAAAACATTCTGTCGCCGCGGCTTTGATCGCGGGAACTGTGGCGCTCATCCTTGTGCCCGGCGGCTATTTCATTTTTTCCTCGATCCTCTACGGGACCGCCGCCGCGTTGCTTTCCATAGTTCCGGATCTGTTCCAGGCATTGTTCGGAGTCCTGGTCGCGACGGTACTGTATCCGGTGCTGAGAAAAATAAGGCACGGGGGATGATGGACCCCGGGGCTCATCAAAACATTTTTTCTCCCAAAAAAAAGAACCCTACGCAGCTCCAGGACGGAACAACATATGGCTCGTCTCTTATTGTAAGCTTTATTCTGATTTTGTCAATATTGAGTTCTCTTTGGAATGATAATCCAGAAACCTCGTATGCTGGAATCCATACTCCATGTACTCCTGACCATCCAAAGATTTCACAATATTGTTTTCCGTATGTGAGTGCAATTTATCGTACAGTGTCTTCAACCATTTCTGAAATTCTGTCTCCGGTGAGTGAGAAACAAGATTCTGTTCATAATAGTGTCTTGTAATTCCCGCAAAGATATCCGCAAGCTGCACTGATGGTGTAACAGCAGAACTTTCTTCTTTTTTCATTCTTTCTCCTTTCCGCGCAGCGGAGCAGGGAAAAGAGATCCTTAACCTGTAATATACACCGTCTGCGCTTAAAATAAAACAACAGGTTACAAAAGATTCGTGGAATGCGTGCCGGCGAGCGCCGTATGACTCTTTATGAAAAAAGACCACGCTTTCTTGAATTTGGAGAAATGATAATCAAAATCGAAGTTGTTGTCAACGGGAAAAATTAGGTGGAGACAGGGTGACTGTTCTCTGTCTCCCTATCTCCTCTACCACTACATTTTGCGGTTCAATTGAAGGGAAAAAGAAGGTATAATATATTCAGCTTACCCTCCGGCGGGAAGTCCGGAGGGCCTTTTTTTTTCACTATTCCAAAAAAAGGAGGTAAATCAATGCATCTAAGACAGACAGGAAAAAAAGCCTTTGCATTTGCCCTGGCCTTTGCCACGGCGCTTGCAACGGCGAACCTTTCCGCCCTTCCGTCGCTTACTGCAAGAGCAGAAGGTGTTGAGCACACCTTTGTGGCTTCAGCGCTTTCTCCCTTTGAAGCGGGGAGCGGGTCGGACGGAGATTTTGAAGTGGCCGGGGACGATGGCTTCTTCACGCTGATCTACAGCGCGAAGTCAAAGGTCGACAGCTCTTCAAAGACCTTTGAGGACGGCTATGAGTCTTCGCAGCGCGTCAATTTCCAGGGCGGCGTCTCAAAGGAAAACGGCCTCATCAATTCCCTCAGGTTCAGTACCACAGGACCTTCCACTGTGAAGGTATGGTGGGTTGCCGGTGGAGACGGACGCCAGATGAAGGTGCTCGACAATGCCGGAAGCGAGGTGGCAAAAACTAAAGATGAAGTCGTAAAGAATTCCCTTTATATCTCAGAGCTTCAACTTTCCCAGGCAGGGACCTATTTCCTCGGCGGTGACGGCGGGAACAATTATCTTTTCAAGGCGACAGTTACGGTTTCAGGAGACGGGGCAATAGAGCGAAAGAACTGGAATGATGTAAAGAATCCCTCTATCAAGTCCGTGGCTTTGAATCCTGACGATCCGGGAAAGATCGATGTGACGGTGTCATCTGAGATCGGGAACGACGGAGGTGATTATGTCACTGTCGTAATGGAAGACGCAGAGGGAAATCGTTGCGGCTCAAAGACGGCCTTTGGTCCTTCTTCAGAACAGAAATTTTCCTTTACGCCTTCGGCAAGCGGAGAATACAGCTTTGTGCCCTTCCTTTACAGGCTTTCATATAGTCTGGAAAACAGTCTGCAGGGTAAAAATTCAGAAGGCGTCGATTTCTCCCTTCCTCTCGGAAAGCCTTCGATCAGATCAGCCTACAACAGCGGCGGCGGTGATGTTTCAGTGCTCGTGACTGCTGTTCCGGAGGCGGAGCGCTATGAGATCTATTCAGAACCGGCAAGTGAAGTTATCGACATTGAAGTTTCGGATCCCAAAGCAGTGAATGAGGTTGCGGGGACATTCCAGGGGCTTGATATAGGAACGACCTACAATTTCTTCGTAAAGGCCTTTAAGGGTGAAGACGAGACAGTATCGGAGCCTTTTGAGCTTCTGGTTGAGGATGCTTATACAGTGCCCGAGGGCTATGCATCCTTCGGAAACAACGCCAGCAGCGATCCCAAGAAGGACGGCTATACAAAGAATGAAGACGGGACCATTACAGTCTGGTCTGTAGGAAACAACGGAAAGCTTCAGAATTCCACCGACGGTATCGCATTCTATTATTATGCAATACCGGCGGACAAGAACTTCACCCTCACGGCTGATGTCCATGTTGATGAGTGGACCTATACCAACGGTCAGGAGGGCTTCGGCCTCATGGCTGTAGACCGTGTTGGAAACGACGGACAGAATGAATCCTTCTGGAACAATTCCTACATGGCAGGCGTCACGAAGGTTGAATACCGTTACAATCCCGAAAAGGGAGTGACAAAGGACGCAAACGATCCGAAGATCACCATGAAGCTCGGTGTCACCGCAAGGGAAAAGAAAGGCGTCACGCCTGAAAACCTCGCACAGCTTGACGCAAACGATGCTGATGTCACAAAGGCGATCACCGCAAATACCGACAATTCAGCCATTGAATATTCATGCGGCCCTCTCGGAGCAGGAACCTACAACCTTGTGGCAAATGCGCTGAATGAAGGCGGAGTGGAAGGTACGGTGGCGACTCCTCTTGATACCTTCCATCTTTCCATCAGGAAGAACAATACAGGCTATTTCGTTTCCTATACCGATGTGGCGGGAAATGAGATCGTAAAGAAGTACTATGAAGCAACAAAGAATCTTGAGCAGCTTGACCCTACAACAGTCTATGCAGGACTTTTTGCGGCCAGGGCTGCGAAAGCAACCTTCAAAAATATCGAACTCACACTCATTGATCCCATTATGGACGATCCTGCCGAAGAGCGTCCGAAGGACTATGTGACGCCTGTATTTGAACCTTCATCCTATGCTTATTCAAATACAAAAGAATATGACCTTACCTTCAACTCAAATATCACAGGTATCGTAAACATCAAGAGGACAGACGGTACCTCCGTAGCCACAAACATGAAGGTTACGGAAAAGGACAAGATATCAATCACCCAGCTTTTGAAGGAGGGTGAGAATACCTTCATTTATTCGATCATTCCGGACAAGGACTTCCATCCCGGAAATGACAGCAATACCTATCTTGAAAGCTATGATGAGATCGCGGGAGAGTTCACGGTATCGTGGCTTCCTGTTGCCGGGAATACTATTTATGTCTCCCCCGACGGTACACCGGACGGAGCCGGAACAAAGGAGGCTCCCCTTGATATCTTCACGGCGGTCACAAGACCTGCTCCGGGACAGACTATTATCCTCAAGTCCGGTTTCTATGATCTTTCTGAAGGCGCGATGCTCTATGACAAGACCGGAGAAAAAACACCTGTAAATACCGTCTTCGTATATCCGAACATCGACGGGACCGCTGAGGCTCCGATAACCATGAAGACAGAAGACGGACAGCGGGCGGTATTTGATTTCGGCTATTCAAATACAGGCGCGAACACCGGCTTTGAATTCGCAGGAGATTGGTGGGTGGTTGAAAACATAGACGTGAATAGTACCGCAGACGGAGCGAAGGGGCTCCATGTATCCGGAAGCCACAATGTCTTCAATGGCATAAGGACCTACAACAACGGAAAGACCGGCTTCTCCATCAGCCGTCTGAACAGCTCGCAGTCAAAAGAAAACTGGCCGGCGTACAACCTTGTGAAAAACTGCACCTCCTGGAACAATGCGGATTCCGGACGCGAGGACGCAGACGGCTTTGAGGCAAAGCTGAATGTCGGCGAAGGCAATGTGTTTGACGGCTGCATAGCCTACAACAACGCGGATGATGGATGGGATCTTTTCGCAAAGCCCGATGACGGTCCTATCGGAGCGGTCACGATCCAGAATTCTGTAGCATTCAGGAACGGATATTATCTTTCCGGTGAAGAAGGCAGCGGAAACGGAAACGGCTTCAAGCTCGGCGGTTCAAACATCACCGGAAGGCACAAGCTTATAAACTGCGCTGCCTGGGGCAATAAGGCAAACGGCATCACCTGCAATTCCGGCCCGGACATCGAAATTTACGAATGCACCAGCCTGAACAACAAGGGCGCCAATGTAGCACTTTATACAAACGCAAAGAATCCAAGCACGGATTTCCTTGTAAACGGCCTGATAAGCTTCATGGACAGCGCATCCGGAACGAAGGATGACCTGAAGCCCGAAGGAGATCAGGATGAGAACAAGATCTACAGCGAAAAGAATTTCTACTTTGACAAAAAGTCAAAGAATTCTTCAGGACTTACCGTAACAAAGGATTGGTTCGTCTCTCTTAAAATGCCGTTGACTGAGGAATACAACAGCGCAGACCCTTATGACGTAGCACGTAGCCTGAGGAGCGAATCCAATTATATAGATCTCAAAGATTTCATTCTTCTTTCAGACAAAGGGAAAGAGGCTCTTGAAAAGGCCGGGCTCAATGAAGAAGAGATAGGCGCCCATCTTTCCGACAATTACACGGCATTTGCAAATGGTGTCGGAGTGAACCGTCTCTACAATCCGAATTCCGGTGAGCACTTCTTTACTCCGAGCCTCGGTGAAGCGAAATACCTCACATACCTTGGCTGGAATGCTGAGGGCTATGAATGGAGGGCTCCAAACGGCGGGCTTCCCGTATACAGGGTCTACAACCCGAACGCCGGAGATCACCACTATACCAGGGACTGGGCTGAGGTTGAGTTCCTGATCGGGGAAGGCTGGAATGACGAAGGTATAGCCTTCTATTGTGACCCGGATGGAAAGACTCCCGTTTACAGGGCTTACAATCCCAATGCCATAAGCGGTGCACACCATTTCACTGCTGACAAGGACGAATATGACCATCTGATCTCAATCGGCTGGAGGGCAGAGGGCGTGGCCTTTATGGTAGAATAATAATGATCAGAAACTGCCATTTTGGCAGGAAAAAGACAGGGGATCTGATTGATATGATCCCCCTTAAGAGACTTTGTATATTTTCATTGTCTACTTAAGAGGGATCATATCAAGTCGCTCCCCTGTCTCTTTTTCTTTCTTACAATTATTTGACATATCGCGACGTTTGAATATTTGATTTTTCCCGCGGCTGATTATACTAAACCCGTAGCTTTGGTGTTGTTGGTTTTGGGAAGTTAATGAAATGAATGTCCTTGAGATCGTTCTTATGGTCGCCGGCATCAGCCTCGATCTGTTCGCGGCCATTGAGAATGAAGGCGCGAAGCTCGCACAGATCCGGAAGAAGACCCTGTTCATAAATACCTGTCTGGTCACGCTCCTTCAGCTTGCTTTCTTTTTCGGCGGTTATGCTGCCTGTTTCAAGCTGAACAGCCTGGGTGTTTTCCAGAATACAAGGGGTTTTGGGGAAGCCATAGCTTTCCTCGTCTTCGCTTTCCTTGGCGTGATGCTCTTCATCAAGGGCGTCAGGAAATATGATGTGGAAGAAAAGAGAAGCGAGATCACGAAGATGACCTATGTCCGCATAATAGCGGTGACCACGATATATACTCTTATCGCGGGCTGCGCGGCGGGCATCCTTTCCGCGAACGTGATCCTCCTCTTTGTGATGATAATAATCTGTTCTATCGCGGTTGTGATCCTCGGGCTTTATACCGGTTATCTTCAAGGTTCACGTTTCAGAAGCATTCTTTACATCATCGGAGCGGTTCTTCTCTGGATCGCCGGCATCGGGATCCTTATCAGGATCATCGGTATGTACATCTGATTGCAATTTTTCCCTGCATTCTTGAAGAAGGGTCTTGTTTTGAGAGACGTCTGAGCCGATATCTTCTCCGAAGGAGAGTACCCGGCAGGCTTCCTCTATCATCTCGTTTTCCATCAGGATCTTTGCGTAATCGCACAGCAGAACCACAAGCCTGTCGTAGTCGTCTGCTATGACCTGCATCTTTTTCAGGTTTCTTGCGCCGAACTCAAGCTTCAAGGAGGTATTCGACCTTCTGGAAAGATTGAGGAGAGGCTTTTTTGAAAGGGCGAGAAGCTCTTCTTCTATGAGGCATACCTCGGGGTCATCCGAAAAACCAAAAGGGAAATCCTGAACCGGAACCTTGATATAGTCGAGTTTTGAAAGATCTGCCGTTGGAGCCGCATCGGCACGCTTTTCGAGCTCGTAGTAGGACTCCTCTTTGTCCCTTTGTTTTTTTGAAAGATAACGGTATCTCACTCCGAGTACGACGATCACTCCAAGCAGGGTCGCTATACCGGGGAAGGGAAAGACTGACATACTATATAAACCTCCGCAAGTAACCATTATATACTAAATACGGTGTCAAAATCACCATTATTTCGTCCATTTGTTTCTTTCACAAAGCTTTTTTGCTGTGATAAAATCAATGCAGAGCATTTTGGGAAGATGGAAGAAAGAAGATAGAAGGTTTTTTGGCTTTTTGTCAAAGGAAGTGAACATTTATGATGAAAAAAGGAAAACTTCTCAAAGTTATGATCGCATCGGTCTTTGCTGCAGGAGTCTTTTTGATCCCGATAAATGTCAATGCCGCAGCGGAAACAGGAGAACCTGCAACTACAGCAGTTGCAACAACGGCTTCTGACTTTGCGGGTCAGACCATGAGCAAAGGCGTTCTCATAGAAGGCACCGATGTATCGGGGATGACCTTTGAAGAGGCCGCGCAGGTGGCAGATGCTTATGCCGAGAAATTCAAGGATGTGACCTTTTCACTCAGAGTTCCCGACGGAAGGAGCGTCGAGGCGAAGGGAGCGGATCTCGGTCTTCTCTCCGGCGACAACGAGGTCGTCCAGCGTGCCATGCGCTACGGGAAAACAGGAAATCCTCTTGAGAGATATCTTGCGATAAGGCGCTCGGAAGCCGGACAGACAGCGGATTTCCCGCTTTCACTCAGAGCGGATTATGCAAAGGTGAATTCTTATGTCGAAAGCATAGCACCTTCACTTAAGACAGAGGTCAAGGACAATGACTTAAAGAGAGAGAACGGGCAGTTCGTTTTCATAGAGGGTACTCCGGGAGTTACCGTAGACCCTGCGCAGAGCGCCGCTACGATAGTTGATTATATAGCACACAGCTGGGATGGCTCAAATGCCTCGATCGATCTTGTGACTACAGTAGTACAGCCCAAGGGCGACGCTGAAAAGCTCAAGGCCGTAAAGGATGTGCTCGGGACTTATACTACAAAATACAACGGCTCCACTGTCGGAAGAAGGAACAATATCCAGGTCGGAACGAAGAATGTCAACGGAAAGCTGATGTACCCCGGTGACACTCTTTCGGTTTCAACCGCAATGAAGAAGAGAACTGTAGAGAACGGCTATATGGAGGCTTCCGCTTACGAGAACGGAGCGACCGTTGATGCTTTGGGCGGCGGCATATGCCAGGTTTCCACAACACTTTACAATGCAGTGATAAGGGCGGAACTCGAGGTCGTGGAAAGAAGCCCTCACTCGATGACCGTTTCTTATGTAGAGCCTTCAATGGATGCGGCCATTTCGGACGGGATCAAGGATTTCGTCTTCAGAAACAGCTCCGATTATCCTATCTTCATAGAGGGTATAGCAGGAGAGTCGAGCGTCACATTCACTGTGTTCGGACATGAGACAAGACCCGCGAACAGGAAGGTTGATTTCGAGAGCCAGATCCTTGAAACCGTAGAGCCGGACAACATCTTCAGAGCAAACGGTGATCTTCCCGTCGGAACTGTTTCAAAGGTTTCAGGTGCGCATACAGGCTATACCGCGCAGCTCTTGAAGATAGTGACTGTCGACGGCGTCGAGCAGTCGAGGACAGTATTCAACAAGAGCAAATACCGCGCGACTGAGAATATCTATGATGTCGGGACCGCTTCAGCTCGTCCCGAGGCTACGGCAGCTATAAATGCGGCGATCGGATCCCAGGACCTTGCGACGATACAGGCGGCCGCGGCTCAGTGGGATGAGGCTGCATATCAGGCACAGCAGGCGGCCCAGCAACAGCAGCAGCCCGCGGCACCGGCAGAGCCTGCGGCTCCCGCAGCCCCTGCGCAGTGACGATCGATCAAGATGGAAATCGGAAAAGTACCCGAGGTCGTTCTTAAACGGTCCGTCATAGGAAAAACACGGGGGTGCAAAAGAGAAGAAGTACTGATGGGCAGCGCAGTCGGTGAAGACTGCGCTGCGCTTGAACTTCCAAAGGGCTATGTTTTCGTATGCTCTACGGATCCCATCACGGCTGCGAAGGAGAATACAGGCAGGCTTGCAGTGTCTGTTACAGCAAACGATCTTGCATCAGCAGGCGCAGAGCCCCTTGCCATCATGCTTACGATCCTTCTTCCTCCCGGATCCTCAGAAGAGCTTCTTTCCGCTCTCATGTCAGAGGTTTCGGAGCAGGCGGCACTTTTGAACATAGAGATAATAGGCGGTCACACCGAGGTTACAGACACGGTGGTGAGACCGCTTCTTTCTGTTACCGGGATAGGTCGCGTGAAGAAGGAAAAATTCGTGCCCACAGGGGGAGCGCACCCCGGAGAGGATCTCATAGTCACAAAGGCTGTCGGGATCGAGGGCACATATATCATTGCAACGGAGCGTGAAAAAGAGCTTTCGGAAAGTCTTCCCGAAAGCCTTATCAAAAGAGCTCAGGGCTTCATTGAAGATATAAGCGTAGTAAAAGAAGGACTGATAGCCGGTGAGTACGGAGCCTCGGCAATGCATGACATTACTGAGGGTGGGATTTACGGGGCTCTCTGGGAGCTTTGTGAAAGCTCTGGAGTCGGCTGTGAGGTCGATATCAAAAAAATTCCCATCCGGCAGGAGACCATAGAGGTAGCGGAGGTCTTCGGACTTGATCCCTACAGGCTCATAAGCTCAGGTTCCATGCTGATAGCATGCAGAGACGGAAACGGTCTTCTTTCGGAGCTTTCAAAGGCAGGTATAGAAGCCTCATATATCGGACGTACAAATGAAACAAAAAAGCGTATCATAAAAACCAACGCCGGTGAGCGTTTCCTGACGCCTCCGGGAACAGACGAGCTTCACAAGCTTTAAAAGGGGGATGTGAATGAACGAGCTACGTACAAAGATACTGAATTATATTGAGGACAATGCCAGGGTCAGTGCGTCTGAGCTTTCGATCCTTATCGGAGAAGATGAGGAGGCGGTTGAAAAAGAGATCGCCCTCATGGAAAAGGAAAATATCATCAGCGGTTACAACACCATGATCAACTGGGACAAGGTCGGCGTTGAGAAAGTGACGGCACTTATAGAAGTCCGTGTGACTCCACAGAGAGGAATGGGCTTTGACAATGTTGCCAAGATGATATATGAATATCCGGAGGTGGACTCTGTCTATCTTATCTCAGGGGGGTTTGACCTTATGGTAACGATAGAGGGCATGACACTCAAAGAAGTTGCGTCCTTTGTATCTGACAAGCTTTCGCCGATGGATTCGGTGCTTTCCACAAAAACGAATTTCATCCTGAAAAGATACAAGGATCACAGGATAATAATGACGGAGGAAAAAGAGGACGAGCGCGAGATGGTCTCGTTCTGATAAAGGATAATGAGAGATCCTGTTTCAAAAACAATAGTTGATATAAAGCCTTCCGGGATAAGGAAGTTTTTTGACATAGTCGCGACCATGAAGGATGCTATCTCCCTCGGTGTCGGAGAGCCTGATTTTGACACGCCCTGGAGGATCAGGGATGAGGGCATCTATTCTCTTACGAAGGGCAAGACGCATTATACTTCAAACACCGGACTCATGGAGCTTCGTGAAGCGATATCGGATTATCTTAAAAGGAAATATTCGCTTTCCTATGATGCCGCCTCCGAGGTCATGGTCACGGTGGGCGGCTCGGAAGCCATTGATATAGCGCTTCGCGCGATGCTCGATACCGGTGATGAGGTCATAATACCGCAGCCTTCCTATGTTTCATATGAGCCCTGCACAATTCTCGCAGGCGGAAAGCCTGTATTTATCAACCTCAAGGAAGAAAACTGCTTCAGGCTCACGGCAAAGGAACTCGAGGACGCGATCACGGAAAAGACGAAGATACTGATCCTTCCCTTCCCCAACAACCCTACCGGCGCCATCATGGAAAGGGAAGATATCGAGGCGATAGCCCGCGTCGTTATAGAGCACGATCTTTTCGTGCTCACGGACGAGATCTATTCGGAGCTTACCTACAAGGAGGAGCATGTCTCGATCGCGTCGCTTCCGGGAATGAAGGAAAGGACAGTCTATATCAACGGCTTTTCAAAGGCCTTTGCCATGACGGGCTGGAGACTCGGTTATGCCTGCGCTCCTTCTGTTATATTAAAGCAGATGCTGAAGATACATCAGTTCGCGATAATGTGCGCCCCCGTTACCTCCCAGCATGCAGCAATAGAGGCCTTGAGAAACTGCGATGCCGAGGTTTCTTCTATGAAGCAGGAATATGACAGGAGAAGAAGGTTTCTGGTCCACTCCTTCAGGGAGATGGGACTTTCCTGTTTTGAGCCCTTCGGAGCCTTCTATATCTTCCCTTCAATAAAGAAATTCGGCATGACATCAGACGACTTTGCGACTGCGCTTTTGAAAGAACAGAAGGTTGCAGTGGTCCCGGGTACGGCCTTCGGTGCTTCCGGAGAGGGGTATGTTCGCATATCCTACGCATATTCTCTGAAACGTCTGAAGGAGGCGCTTGTACGGATAGAGGCATTTTTGAAGGATCATGAAGGGGCCTGAAAGACTCGAATATGAAGGAGCTTGTCAGAAAAAAAGAGAAAGAACTCATAATAAAAGGTGAGGGGCTGACAACAGAGTATTTCCGCAGGGATGACGAGGGTAATGTCGAAAGCATTGACACCGCCCTCGATCACATCGACATCTCTATCATCAAGGGGCGCTTCATAGGGATAATAGGGCATAACGGCTGCGGCAAAAGTACCCTTGCAAAAAATATCAATGCTCTCATCACTCCATCCGAAGGAAGCCTTACGGTCTGCGGAATGGATGTATATGATGAAGAGAGCAGGATGAAGATAAGGTCCATGGCCGGCATGGTATTTCAGAATCCCGACAATCAGATCGTCTCCTCGATCGTTGAAGAGGATTGTGCCTTCGGACCCGAAAACCTCGGGATACCTTCGCAGGAGATCAGAGAGAGGGTTGACCGGGCATTATCCTCGGTCGGGATGTTTGAGAAGAGACGAAATTCCCCTGAGCATCTTTCAGGCGGGCAGAAGCAGAGAGTGGCAGTTGCAGGGGTTCTTTCGATGGAGCCCGAGTGCATTATCTTTGATGAATCAACCGCGATGCTCGATCCCGAGGGCAGGCAGGATGTGCTCAATCTCGCGCATGAGCTGAATGAAAAGAAGGGCGTCACGGTGCTCTGGATCACTCACTATATGGAGGAGCTTACGGGCGCTGATCATATATTTGTAATGGATAATGGCAGGATCGTGATGGAGGGCGCTCCGCGGGAGATCTTTGCGAGGGACGAAGAACTGGTGCAGCACGGACTCACTCTTCCCGGAATCACACTTCTGTCAAGGCTCCTTAAGGAAAACGGGGTAAAGCTTTCCGGAGTTGCACTGTCGGTTGACGAGCTTTTTAAAGAGCTGATGGCTCTTTGATGATTATATTGAGATCAGAAAAATGTCTTTCATCTTCGATCATGTTTCATATACATATCAGCCCGGTACCACTTATGCTGTAAAGGCGCTGTCCGATGTTTCATTTCAGATAAAGGATGGAGATTGTGTTGGCATCATAGGGCATACAGGCTCGGGAAAATCCACACTGATTCAGCACATGAATGCCCTGCTGCTTCCGACTGAGGGAGCAGTCTATTATAACGGGCAGGATATCTCAGACAAGGACTTCAACAAGAGCGTCTTAAGAAGTGAGGTCGGGATGGTCTTTCAGTATCCGGAGACCCAGCTTTTTGAAGAGACAGTCATGAAGGATGTCTGCTTCGGACCGAAGAACCAGGGGCTTTCTGAAAAGGAGGCGACACTTCGGGCTTATGAGGCGCTGAAGATGGTCAACTTCCCCGACGACAGCTTCGACCAGTCGCCCTTCTCCCTTTCAGGCGGAGAGCAGCGGAGGGCGGCGATAGCGGGTGTGCTTGCTATGAAGCCGAAGACCCTGATACTTGATGAGCCCTGCGCAGGGCTTGATCCCGCCGGAAGAAACGAACTCCTTTCTCTTATCCGAAGGATGAACGAGGAGGAGGGGATCACCATTATATTTGTCTCTCATTCGATGGATGATGTCGCGGAGACGGTAAAGAGAGTGATCGTTATGGATGAGGGAAGATTGTTCATGGACGGCGATCCTCATCAGGTTTTTTCCCACGAGAAGGAGCTTGAGGAAATATCACTTTCCGTGCCCCCTGTCACCAGTCTCATTGACAGGCTGATAGAAAACGGATTCTTCAAAGGCATGGAGAAAAAAGAAGGCTATACAGTAACTACCGCGAAGGAAGCGTGTGAACTCATATGTTCAGAAATATCACGTTAGGACAATATTATCCTGCAGAAAGTGTGCTTCATGCGCTTGATCCGCGCGTGAAGCTTTTTGGCGCGCTCGTATGGATAATATCAATATTTTTGATGGACGGCCTTTTTAGCTTTCTTCTTGCCACGGGCTTTCTCATGTTTCTCATTGTCATTTCAAAGGTTCCCTTTTCCTTTATGGTAAGGGGGCTTCGCTCGATAATGATAATCGTCATCATCGCAAGTGTCTTCAATATCTTCTTTACTCCCGGAAATGCGCTTGTTGAGGTGGGTGCGTTAAGGATTACGGATAAGGGGATCATCAATGCCATACTCATGGCCATAAGGATGTTCTATCTCATTATCGGGACCTCTCTGATGACGCTTACCACGACGCCGAACAACCTCACGGACGGGCTTTCGAGATCGCTTTCTCCGCTTGAGAAGCTCCGTGTTCCGGTGACAGATATCGCGATGATGATGACGATAGCCCTGCGATTTATTCCCATTCTTATCGAAGAAACAAACAAGATAATGAAGGCGCAGATGGCGCGCGGAGCGGATTTTGATCACGGCGGGCTCATCAAAAAGGCAAAGAACATGGTGCCTCTTCTCGTTCCGCTTTTTGTCAGCGCATTCAGACGCGCGAACGATCTTGCTCTCGCGATGGAGGCAAGATGCTATTCAAGCGGAAAAAAGAGGACGAAGCTCAATCCGCTGAAATATGCAAGGCGGGATGCGATCGCATATATTATTATCCTTTCTTTTCTGACAGGGCTCATATTGATGAAGATATTTCTTTGATCTTTTGAAAGGATCGATTCCTTGGAAAAAGTTTTTGAAGGAAAAAAAGTCTCAAAGGGAATTGGTGAAGGCAGGGTCTATGTCTTTCGGAGAAATGAGGAGCTTATCAGGCGCCGCGTCATTTCAGATACCGGCCTTGAGACAAAGAGGTTTTCCGACGCGGCAGAGAAGACAAAAAACGATCTTCTTCTGGTCAGCGAGGAAGCCAAAAAATCATTCGGAAATACCGGTGCCGATATTTTTTCTTCCCATCTTCTTATTCTGCAGGATCCCCTGTTTCTTGATCCCGTAAGGGAAATGATCAAAAAAGAGAAGGTGAACTGTGAGTTTGCCATAGTTTCTGTCGTCGACCGGATGATAGAGATGTTTTCCGCCATGAAGGACGAATACATGAAGGCAAGGTATTCGGACATAAAGGATGTGGCGGAGCGTGTGATACTCAATCTTTCCGGTGAGGAAAAATATGAACTGAATGAGGACGGCCCCTTCATCGTGGTTTCCGATACTGCTGTACCGGGAGACCTGATGAGGCTTAAAGATATGGGGCTTGCCGCGATCGTCACGAGGAAGGGAAGCGTTTATTCGCATACCTCGATCCTTGCAAGGACCATGGGGATCCCGGCTGTCACCGGCATTAATTTTCAGGACGACATAGACGGATCCTTTGCGATAGTAGACGGAAACCTCGGATCCTTTATCGTAGCCCCCGATGAAAGCACGAAGGAGCAATACGGAAAGGAAAAAGATGACCTGCGAAGTGAGGAGGAAAAGCTGCTCTCACTCCGGGACCTTCCCAACATTACTCTCGACGGAAAAGAGATAGGGATATTTTCAAATGTGAATTCCCTCTCCGATGTTTCAAACGCCGTGAATTCGGACGCAGGAGGGATAGGGCTCTTCAGAAGCGAGTTCCTTTATCTTGAAAAGAGCGATTATCCTTCGGAGGAGGAGCTCTTCATCAATTACAGGAAAGCGGCTGAGTTGATGGGTACAAAGCCCGTGATCATCAGGACCCTCGATATAGGCGCGGACAAAAACACTTCTTATTTCGGGCTTTCGGACGAGGACAATCCGGCTCTCGGACTCCGGGGCATAAGGTTCTCGCTCCGTCATCCCGAGACGCTGAGAACGCAGCTTCGCGCGATATACCGCGCGTCAAATTTCGGAAACATCCATATTCTTTACCCGATGATCTCATCCGATTTTGAGATAGAAGAGATCAAAAGGCTGGAAAGTTCAGTGAAGAAGGAACTGAGGGATGCAGGGAGTCCCTTCTCTGACGACGTAAAGAGGGGCTTCATGATAGAGACGCCGGCTGCAGCGATAATGAGCGATGTGTTTGCCGCCGATGCCGATTTCTTTTCGATAGGGACGAACGATCTCACGCAGTACATGATGGCCTGCGATAGGAACAATGATTCCGTCGCGCTTTGGGGCGACCAGAAAAATCCCGCGGTACTTCGCGCGATAGAAAATGTTGTGCATAGTGCAAAGAAAAACAATGTAAAGGTGGCAATCTGCGGCGAGGCGGCCGAGGATATGTCGCTTACGAAGGGCTTTATCGAGATGGGAGTGGACTCTCTTTCCGTCAGCCCCTCAATGGTGCTTCTCTTAAGGCAATATATAAGAGGACTTACTTTGTCCTGATTTTCTTCAATCTTTGGTCAAAACTAATTCACACTTTTGACACAACTTGCGACTATCATTCCAGACTGTAACATAAAAAAACAGCAAGAGAGGTGGATTATCATGAGTGATATGAACAACTTCGGTCAGGAAAATAATGAGACAACTTCAGGTCAGGCAGCAGAGCCCGGGAACATGGGTGACAATATTTCAAGAGCGAGAGAGCCCCGTACTGAGCAGAATAATGAAGGGATGATGCGACCTGCATATCAGAATATGAGCGGATATTACGGCGGACCCCAGGGGATGCCGAATATGAACCGCGGAATGAACGTGCCTCCGGCAGCACCCGTCCGCCAGCCGAAAAAGAAAAAGGAGCACAAATTTTTAAAAAGATTTGTTTCAGCAGCGGCGATCGCAGCGGTATGCGGACTCTGCGGAGGACTTGCCTTCACGGGAACCACATATTTCATGGCAAAGGCTACCGGCCAGAACTACAGGAATGCGGTTGGAAACGCTCTTCATACTGCGGATGAGACTGCTACTCCTTCAATCCAGACCACAGGCCCTTCTTCGGAAGTACAGGGTACAGGATCTGTGACAGCTATAGTTGATGAGGTGATGCCTTCAATAGTACAGGTTACAAACATCAGCCTTTCCACATACAATACCTGGTTCGGACAGACCTATACGAAGGAAACGCCTTCCGCAGGCTCAGGCGTCATCATCAACAAGGATTCGGATTTCCTTTATATAGCGACAAACAATCACATGGTTGAAAACAGCAAGGAACTTACGATCACCTTCTGCGACAATACAGCGGTCTCAGCTACGGTACAGGGCACTGACAAATATTCGGATCTCGCTGTTGTGAAGGTCCCGCTCAAGGATATAAGTGAGAGCACACTTTCGGCTATCAAGACCGTGACCCTCGGAAACTCTGAGAATGTTAAGGTCGGAGATCAGGCAATTGTAATAGGAAATGCCATGGGCTACGGACAGTCCGTTACCTCCGGCGTCATAAGCGCGAAGCAGAGGCTTGTTACTTTGCAGCTTGATGACGGGACCATCATATCAAACAAGCTCATCATGACCGACGCGGCGATCAATCCCGGAAACTCCGGTGGAGCGCTCCTTGACGGAAGCGGCAGACTTATCGGTATAGTTTCCTCAAAATATGTGGATGCTTATGTCGAGGCTTCAGGCTATGCTATCCCGATCTCATCCGCAAAGCCGCTGCTTGAATGCCTCATGAGCGGCACAGAGATCAAGGATTCCGACCGTGATGACAGCACCTCCGGAAAGGCGACAAACAACTCGAATTCGACAAAGACCAATCCCAACCAGACTGCTTTCCTCGGGATCAACGGTGTTGATATCACAAAAGAGATGGCCGAGAATTACAACATGCCTGAGGGTGTATATATATCAAGGGTCTATGAACAGGGCGGCGCGGCCAAGGCAGGAATCTCCAAGAGAGATATCATCACTGCTGTGAACGGTGAGGCAGTGCTCACCATGACAAAGCTTCAGAGCATACTTTCAACTATGAAGCCCGGCGATACGATAAAACTCACGGTTGCCCGTTATGAAAACAATTATATCGAGACAGACGTCAATGTGACGCTTGGTGACAGATCAACTGCCCAGTAAGAGAAGAGGGGGTTGATACATAGATGACCGGCGGGGCTTCCCCGCCGGTTTTTGTGGTTGGTAAATTTGCGAAGCCTCTTGTTTTAAACCGAAATCGTAGCAAATTTAACCCGCATGCGAGTGACGCCTGATTGAAAATGAATTTGCCGCTCATTGATTCCGGAACGAGCCCTAAGGGTTAAATTTGCGAAGCCCCCTTGCGGTTTTTTTACATTAATCTATAATCAAGGGGGCACAGAGTGACGCTTTGAAAATGAGGTGAAGAGTCATGGCAAAGCAGACCGCTGCCGTATTCGGCGCAGGTGAAAAGGCAGTTTCCGTAAAGAGATCTCTCACATCGGCAGATGTTCTCGTCCAGTATTTCATTGTAAAGGACAAGGAGGGTGCGCCGGCAGAGCTTGACGGCCTTCCGGTGATATCCGTTGAAGAATTTTTCACCTTCAGGAAGGCGGGAATGCTTACTATTGTGAACACCTCCGAGCCCGGAAAGAGTGCGGATCCCGTGGTCTATATAGCTCTTGATGAAAAGGATCAGGCCGCTGCCGCTTCGATCATGAGAGAGAATGATTACAACGAATATATGAAGGTTGAGGCGGATTCCTTCGGGAAGATGATGAAGAGATATTATGATGCTCTTCATGTCTATCCTTCAGTAAAGGACATTCCCTCTGACGAGGAGCTTGCAAAGGATGTCTTTCTTGCACAGACTGTAAATGAGATCGACGGCTCGCCTGCAGTGCGCTTTAATCCCGGTTCTTTTGCGCATGTCATACAGACGGGGACCGCAGTATCAAAGACGAAATTCGGAGCGGAAGGTGACGGGAGCGATGAAAAGCCCATCCTTCACGATAATGTCGGAGAGAATATATCCTTCCTGAACAGATCGCACGGGATGCTGACTGCACTCTACTGGATGTGGAAGAATACAGAAGCGAAGGTGATCGGTCTCTCACAGAAACGAAGGATGCTCGATGTCAAAAAGCATGAGCTTTATCTTCTTTTGAAAGGAGAGCTTGATATCATACTTCCCTATCCCATGATATCACTGCCTTCCTGTGAGGCGCACAGGAGTACCGAATTATTAAAAGAGGACTGGGAGGGCGTGAAGCAGGCTCTTTTTGAGGAGCATCCCGAAGGAAAGGAGATATTCGAAAAGGTACTCTCGAATCAATATGTTTATTCTGAGAGCCTTTTCATAGGGAGAAGGGAGATCGTGAGCGATTACTGCGCCTGGCTCTTCCCGATCCTTACGCGCTCGAAAAAATATATTCCGGCAAAGAGCGCTTCGGAGACCTACCGCTATAACGAGTTCGCGGGAGAGATACTCTTCACCTGTTATTTTATCTCAAATTTTACAGAGGCGAAAAAAGCTCACACTACAGTGTTAGTGCGGGCTTGAACCGGTTTTCCATATTGTATTTTTAAAAAACCGTGTCATTCTTTTGAAACAGATTGACACGGTTTTTGCTTGGAGTTATAATACTTCAGCAACAGTGATTTAATAGTTTTGTAACAATTCCGTAAAATATTAATTCTTTTTGAAAGGATCATTATTTCATATGAATCGCAACAGAAAGGCAGCAGGAATATCTTACACACTCGCAGCAGGAGTACTTATCGGTGCGGCTTCATTGTCTGCAACGGCAGCGCCCCTTGCCGGAGCATCGAGTGTCACAGCAAGCGCAAAGGTTACCGAAAGCAAGTCGCAGGTTTCTTCACAGAGCGGCAGCCATTTTGTCGTAGCCGGAGCGAACCGCGCATTGTCAAATATATTCGAGCAGGCGAAGACCTCCGCTGAGACTTCGGTATCCTCGGCTGAGACTACAGCCGTTGCCGAGACCGCAGAGGTACCGGAGCAGGCTCCCGCCGCCGAGCCCGAGCCCGTTGTCAGGATGGGTGTTGCGGTATGCCAGGGCTCAGTGAATGTCAGAACTGCTCCCTCTACCGATGGAGAGATCGTTGGAAAGCTTTATTCGAACAACGCCGGGGTGATAGAGGGTGAGGAGAACGGCTGGTATCTGATCACATCAGCGAACGTTCACGGATATATCAGTGGGGATTATTTCAAGACAGATGAAGCGCTTCTTCAGGCAGCAGGACGCAGGACCGCAAAGGTAGGGACTGAAACCCTTTACGTAAGAAAGGAACCCTCTACTGCTGCGAAGGTCAGAGGAATGGTTCCCGGCGGCGAGGACCTCACGGTTATTGATGAGTCTACCCCCGGCTGGGCAAAGATACAGTATGAAGAGGGCGAGGGCTATGTATCAACTGATTATGTAGCTATATCCACTATTTATACCTATGGTGAGACAAATGCCGAAGAGGCAGCCCGTATCAAGAAGGAGGAGGAAGCCAGAAAGGCAGCAGAGAAGGCTGCAGCTGAGAAGGCCGCTGCGGCAAGGAGGAGTTCATCTTCAAAGTCGTCTTCAAATTCATCTTCATCCTCTTCGTCATCGAGGAGCTACAATCCTCCGTCAGGCGGGAACGGAGCGGCTGTCGCGAACTTCGCTACGCAGTTTGTAGGAAATCCCTATGTATGGGGCGGCACCTCACTTACCAACGGTGCTGACTGCTCGGGCTTTGTTATGAGCGTTTACAATAATTTCGGTGTGAGCCTTCCGCATTCTTCCAGCGCAGACAGAAGCGTAGGCTATGGTGTTTCAGTGGATGAGATGCAGCCCGGCGATATAGTCTGCTACAGCGGGCATGTGGCTATTGCCATCGGAAACGGGCAGATAGTTCATGCTGCAAGCAGCTCCGAGGGTATCAAGATCTCAAATGCGGGATATCACAATATCCTGGCGGTTCGAAGGATCTTCTGATATATACCGAATACTCGAGGCCGGCACGCGTTGCGTACCGGCTTTTTTTGTTGAAAGCGAAGAGTGAGCGTAGCGAACAAACTTCCCGATACGGAGCGAGCTCTGAGCGCATACGAGTGACGCCTGATGTAAAAATGAGTCCTGGCATACCATTTCGGAACGAGTTCTAAGCGAAGAGCGAGCGTAGCTCCCGTCAAAATGACGAAGATTGCATAATATAGCCATTTATCACAATAGCCCGTGGACAAAAAAGAAAAAATGTTGATAAGTTGTTTTTTGAGAGGTGCCAATTTAGCGGTTCTTAACAGACTTATGAACGTTATCAACAATTTCCGCACTGCGTACGCCATTATTTTTTTTGTATGAATATACAAAAAGAAAAGGTTTTCGTATTTGTACTTGACATAAGTTTTTGCTTCACTTTTGTACATTTTTATATTAAACTGTCAAAGGTTTTGGACGGTATTTAAATACTTGTTTTTTCCGTCCGGGATTAAAGGGGTTATCATTTTTTTTCGGGGGAGATCAGATGATATCAAATCAGTTGTTGTTGAAAACGCTGGAAAACGTCTCTGAGATACTTGGGCAGCCAATGGCGGTCCTTGACAGGGACGGTACCTTTCTTGCAGAGTCAAAGTCCTTTTTGGGGAGTGAAGAAGGCGAAAAGTATTCGAAAAATGCAGCAGCTCTTTCACAGTCTCCGGAGGATGAAAAGACTTCGGGCGGGGATCGTTATGTGAAGGTAATGGATTCCGAGCAGGTTGAATTTGTTATCGTATCAAAGGGGACATCAAAGGAAGCAGTTCAGGCCGCGAAGGTGCTTTCCTTCCAGCTTACAGAACTTCTGACGGCTTATCGTGAGAGATTTGACCGGGACAATTTCATAAAGAACCTTCTTCTTGACAATCTCCTCCTGGTCGATATTTACAATCGTGCGAAGAAGCTCCATGTGGAGCTTGAAGCACGTCGCGTTGTGCTTGTGGTAGAAGTCGGAAATGAAAAAACGGGAGATGAGCTCGATAGGATAAAGAGCGTTGCAGGGCAGACTCCAAGGGACTTTGTGACCTGTGTGGATGAAGAAAATATCATTGTTGTAAAAGAGCTTACCGGAAAGACTCCGGAGGAGGAAAAGCTCGAGATAGAAAAGACGGCAGAAGTCATAATCGAGGCTTTTTCCGAAAAGAAGGACCACATGATCCGTGTGGCATACGGCAATGCTGTAGATGAGATAAGGGAGGTGTCCCGTTCCTACAAGGAAGCTGCAATGGCTCTTGATGTGGGAAAGATATTCTTTTCCCAGAGCAGGATAGTGGCCTATTCGGTTCTTGGGATAGGAAGACTTATTTATCAGCTTCCTCTTCCTCTTTGCAGGATGTTCATCAGGGAGATCTTCGGAGACAAGTCACCGGACGATTTTGATGAGGAAACTCTTTCCACCATCAACAAATTTTTCGAGAACAGTCTGAATGTTTCGGAAACTTCGAGACAGCTCTACATCCACAGGAATACTCTGGTTTACAGGCTCGATAAGCTTCAGAGGCAGACCGGACTCGATCTTCGGGTATTTGAAGATGCGATTACTTTCAAGATAGCGCTTATGGTCGTTGAATACATGAAGTATATGGAGGACAATAACTTTTGATACGCCTTGAACATGTAAGTAAGACCTATGAGGCCGGTGTTGTTGCGATCACCGATGTTTCGCTTCACATAAGACCGGGTGAGTTTGTATTCATAGTAGGAGCTTCCGGATCCGGAAAATCGACTATCATCAAGCTTCTTCTGAAGGAACTTGCGCCTACTCATGGGAAGATCGTTGTGGACGGAAAGGATCTTTCGAGGATATCCCATAAGCAGATACCTATGTTCAGGAGAAACCTCGGGGTCGTATTCCAGAACTTCAGGCTTCTGCCCGACAGGAATGTTTATGACAATGTTTCCTTCGCGATGCATGTCGTCGAAGCTTCCAAGAGGGAGATCAAGAAGCGCGTTCCCCTCACTCTTTCGCTCGTAGGTCTCGCAGCAAAATACAGATCTCTTCCGAAGCAGCTTTCAGGCGGTGAGCAGCAGAGAGTCGCTATCGCCCGTGCCCTTGTGAACGAGCCGAAGATACTGCTTGCCGACGAGCCTACCGGAAACCTTGATAATAATAATGCCTGGGAGATAATGAAGCTCCTTGCCGACATCAACAGCCGTGGGACCACAGTCGTCGTGGTTACCCACAATATGGAGATCGTGCGTGCCATGGGGAAGCGTGTCATTACCATAAAGAAGGGCGTTGTGGTAAGTGATGATGACGGAGATAATGAGGAATGAAGCTTAGAACGCTTTTTTACAATATAGGGCAGGGCATGAAGAACATCCGGACGAACAAGATGTTCTCAATTGCTTCCATAGCGACTATGACTGCCTGCATCTTTCTCTTCGGACTATTCTTTTCGCTCGGCGTGAACTTCAGTTCAATGGTGAAGAACGCTGAGGAGGGAGTCGCGGTTACGGTATTCTTTGACGAAGGACTTCCGAAGGAGCAGATAGACAGGATCGGTGAGGCGATAAAGGCGAGGCAGGAAGTCGACAATGTGAAGTATATAAGTCCAGAGGAAGCCTGGGAAACCTTCAGGAAGGAATATTTCCCCAACAATCCGGAGCTTGCGGAGGGCTTCGCGGATGACAATCCTCTTGCGAACAGCGCGAATTTCGAGGTTTATCTCAAGGACGTGAGCCGTCAGCAGATCCTCGTTGATTTCATAAAGCAGCAGCAGGGTGTGAGAGAGGTACGCCAGTCAGAGCTTACGGCAAAGACGCTCACCGACTTCAACAGCCTCATTGCCTTTATTTCGATCGTCGTTGTCCTGATACTGGTCCTTGTATCCATCTTCCTCATTTCAAATACCATTACTGTCGGTATTTCCGTGAGGAAGGAGGAGATAGCGATAATGAAGCTTATCGGCGCCCGGGACAATTTCGTCCGCTCGCCCTTCATAGTCGAGGGTATTCTGATCGGGCTGATAGGCTCCATAATCCCGCTGATATTATTGTTCATTCTGTACAAGCAGATAATCGAATACGTCAGCAGCCGTTTCCTCGCGCTCTCTTCGATGATGACCTTCGTTCCGGCGCGGCAGGTGTTTGTGATACTGATACCTGTGGCTATGGTTCTCGGTATCGGGATCGGTTATCTCGGAAGCCGTCTTACATTGAAGAGGCATTTGAATGTCTGAGGAGAGACCTTCGGGGGGAGGCTTTGCAAAGGGTCTTATTACCGGGATTGTGGCGACTGTCATTGCTGTGATCATCTTTGGCGCTGTTTTTCTAAAGGATCTTTCAGGCGGGGCCATTACCCTCTCATCGATATCAAAGCTCGGGAAGATAGACAGGATAATAGAGGAAAACTTTTACGAGCCGGTTGATCAAAACGCCCTCATTGAGGGAATGTACAAGGGGCTGGTTCAGGGGCTCGGGGACAAATACAGCATCTACTTCACGAAGGAAGAGGCTGCGAAGGCTGAGGAGGAGACGACCGGGAATTTTGTCGGGATAGGGGTTGTGATCTCAACCATTGGTGATCCCGGCGAAAAGAAGATAAAGACCGTCTATGAGGACTCTCCCGCACAGGAGGCGGGGCTTTTGCGCGGCGATATCATGATCGGGGTAGGAAATACCGATGTTACAGGTTTGACTTTATCCGATACGACGGATCTGATCCAGGGCGAGAGCGGGACTTCCGTTACAATAAAGGTCCTCCGAAACGGCGAGGAAAAATCCTTTGACGTTACGAGGCGGAAGGTCACTACTCCAAGCGTCTTTGCCACAATGCTTGACAAGGGCGTCGGCTATCTTAGGATATCGGAATTCAATTCCGGCACGGCAAAATCCTTCAGGGAGGCGATCAGTAAGCTGAAAGAAAGCGGTATGACCTCCATTATA